>CAXBLN010000046.1:0-24523 GCA_963976555.1 uncultured Gammaproteobacteria bacterium | reverse complement strand
CCACCTGTATGCCGAGCTTCTGCATGGCAACGAGCTGCCCTGCCCAGTCCTCGATGGCAATGAGGTCCAGGCCACGTCCATCGTTGGTAACCAGCGAGCTACCCACTTTCACTACCCAGCGTTTCGCCTGTGTTATTTTTTCTCGCATCTCAGCAACGCTCACTCTTCCCAGTCGTCGTCAAATATCTCATCTGCTTCAAGCTTGGAAACCTTAGTACCTTCTATGCTGCGCCGAATCTCGAAGGCCATCGCCGCTTCCTTCTCAGAAATCTGCGTTCGGTAATCTTCATCTTCCAACAGCTTGACCCTGTGTTCCTCGATCGACACCATGAGGGCATCACACAGATCCTGACAACCGGCATTGTTCAAGGCTGATATCTCATAGATATCACCCTCCCAAGAGAGTCGCTCCCGCAAATCCTGCTTTAGTTGCTCCAGTAGTTCTTCGTCTAACAGATCTACCTTGTTGATTACTAGCCAGCGCTCCTTCTGCGCCAGGGTCTCACTGAACTTCGCCAGCTCGATAATAATCTGCTCCGCGTTGTCTACCGGGTTGCTGCCGTCGGTGGGTAGCGCGTCAACCATGTGCAGCAATAGTCGCGTACGCGAAAGATGCTTCAGAAAACGAAAGCCAAGCCCTGCACCTTCTGACGCGCCCTCGATCAGACCAGGGATATCGGCCATAACGAAGCTACGTTCCATGCCGAGACTGATTACGCCAAGGTTGGGTACCAGAGTCGTAAAGGGATAGTCTGCCACCTTTGGTGTGGCAGCCGATACGGATCGAATGAGGGTAGATTTGCCCGCGTTTGGAAATCCAAGCAAGCCTACGTCCGCTACCAGCCGAAGCTGCAGCTGCAGCTTTCTGACTTCGCCTTCCGTTCCGCCAGTCGTCTTGCGTGGCGCTCTATTCGTACTCGATTTGAATCGCGTGTTACCCAAGCCATGGAAGCCGCCCTTCGCTACCATCACGGGTTGCTCAGGCACACTGAGATCCGCTATGAGTTCTTCGGTATTCACATCGATGACAGTGGTTCCGATGGGCACCTTGACCAGGAGGTCATCGCCACCTCTGCCCGTGCAGTTCCTGCCCTGCCCCGATTGGCCGTTCTGCGCTCGATAGCGAGGCTGAAAACGAAAATCGACCAGCGTATTCAAGGAAGCATCGGCCTGCATATACACACTGCCACCATCGCCGCCGTCGCCGCCATCTGGTCCGCCACGCTCGATATATTTCTCACGACGAAAGCTCAGGGCACCCTTCCCCCCGTTGCCCGCTTCTACGACAATTTCTGCTTCGTCTACAAATTTCACGTTTGTCTCACTTTTTCGACCTGTAGCCGGCGCGCTCAACTGCGCGGCGGAATGGATGTCTAATTCCCTGACAGCGAACCATAAACAAAAAAGCCCCGTCGAACGACGAGGCTTTTTAATAACACTTTGCTAATTAAGCTACTTCGATGCTCACGAATTTGCGGTTGTTGGGGCCTTTCACTGCAAATTTCACTACACCGTCGGCCTTCGCGAACAATGTGTGGTCCTTGCCACAACCTACGTTCTCACCCGGGTGAAAACGAGTTCCGCGCTGACGCACGATTATATTTCCTGCTATTGCGGCTTCGCCACCGAACATCTTTACGCCTAAGCGTTTCGATTCCGAATCGCGACCGTTATTAGTACTACCACCTGCTTTCTTATGTGCCATTTCCTAACTCCCGGTCTTAAGCCTTAATTCCAGTGATCTTAACTTCTGTAAACCACTGGCGATGACCTTGTTGCTTGCGTGAATGCTTACGACGGTTGAACTTAATGATCGTAACTTTGTCTGCTCGGCCCTGCTTCACTACCTCGGCAGTAACTTGTCCACCCTCAACGTAAGGCGTGCCAATTTTGACCGATTCACCCTCGCCAACCATCAGAATATTGTCGAAACTAACCTTCTCCCCAGTAGCGGCTTCCAATTTCTCCAGCCGAAGAATTTCGCCCTCCTCGACCCTGTGTTGCTTGCCACCACTCACTATAACCGCGTACATAATTCTCTCCGATACCGCCTTTTGAATGGGAAATGTACCCATTCCTATAGGGGCGGGCATTTTACGGGAACAGTACCCCCGAAGCAAGTAGATTTGTACTCTCTGGCATGGGCAAGTCCCCGTAGTACGCCGCTCCGAGTATCCGCCGCAGCGGTGGCAGTCGAAAGCCACCCACAGCAGGTTTAGTCGGCTTGACAGCACCCTTTTCGCTCCCTAGCATGCGTGCTCACGGTGAATTGCCTCAATCGAGGCCAGTTTCCGCCCAACTTAAGGAAATAAGCAGCAAACCGCCTATGTATCAGCAAATTCGATCAGTCGTCGAAGCCGACTTTAAGGCAGTGGACAGGTTCATTGTAGACCAACTCTACTCGAACGTGCCGCTGGTCGAGAATATCGGTCATTACATCGTCGAGGCTGGTGGCAAGCGACTGCGCCCTCTTCTCGTGCTACTCGCGGCGAAGGCCTGCAAGGTCGACAGCCAGCAGCATATTTCCCTCGCCGCGGTTATCGAGTTCATTCATACGGCCACGCTGTTGCACGACGACGTAGTCGACATGTCCTCACTGCGCCGCGGGCGCCCCACGGTCAATGCCGAATGGAACAATCCTTCTAGCGTCTTAGTGGGCGACTTCATCTACTCAAGAGCCTTCCAGATACTGGTCACTCTCGGCGACATGAGGATCATGGAAATTATCGCCGATACTACTAACAGGATTGCCGAGGGAGAGGTATTGCAGCTCATAAGCAAGAATAATCCAAACCCCACAGAACAGAATTACATGCAGGTGATTAAGAACAAGACCGCAATACTGTTTCAGGCCGCCGGACAATGCGGTGCGATCCTGTCAAACGCGTCAGCGGAACAGGAACTGGCATTGAAGAAATTTGGCATGCACCTCGGCACCGCATTCCAATTGATCGACGACGTGCTCGACTATGACGGTGACAGCGACTCCCTGGGCAAGAATATCGGCGATGATCTGGCCGAAGGAAAACCGACCCTTCCCCTCATCTATGCTCTGACACACGGCAGTGCTGAGCAGGGCAGCCTTATCAGGAATGCCCTAACAGCTAGCGAACTGCAAACCGAGTCGTTGAATCAGGTAATAAGTATCGTAAAAGATTGCGGCGCTCTGGACTATGCTCGCGAGTTGGCCGAAACCGAGTCGACGCAAGCTCTGCAATGTCTCGATGTCCTGCCCCCTTCAGCGTATCGTGACGCGCTCACAACGATGGTGAAGTTTTCGAATACCCGCAGCAATTAATTGCGTTTTTTGCGCAGCCAATCGATCCGATTCCATGCTATAACTTCCCCGCAAGACCGTCGGTTCGGATATCAGACTATTCGCCTCCGGCAGTCACCTAATAACAATATCATGAAAAAAAACCGGGAGACCTACCCTTGATAGACCTGTCGCAACTACCCCTGCCCGAACCCATCATGGAAACTCTGGCCGATGTGCAGGCGTTCGAAAAAACGCCTCTAGCTGAGCAATTTCCGTATAGCGACAGCTACAATCTGTTGATGGCCAGCGCGAATCGCTTTGGTGACTCAGCGGCTTTGGAGTTTCTGCTACAGGGCCTAGCCGATGAACCGACCCAGACAGTTAGCTTTGCGCAATTGGGAGCCCAGGTAACTCGCACTGCGAACCTGCTGAATCGTTTAGGCATTGGCGAAACCGATGCCGTTTCCATTATCTTGCCGATCCTGCCGCAGACTCATTTCGCCATATGGGGTGCACAGGCCGCCGGCATATCTAACCCGATCAACCCAATGCTGGAGGCGGAGCATATCGCCGAAATCATTTCGGCAGCTGCCTCCAAGGTCGTTATCTGCCTCGGGTCCTCGCAGCATAGCGATATCAATGAAAAGGTACGAAGTGCCGTAGCCGAATGTCCCACTTTGACCGCACTCCTCGAAGTGAATATTCCCGGCCTCTGCGACACGGAGCCGGGAGAAGACAGCTTCGCCGATATCGAGATCCTGGATTTTGATGCGGCGATCGCAGACATGGCCGCCGATGCGCTAAAGAGCAACAGGACTTTCTCTGCCGATCAGATTGCAGCCTATTTTCATACAGGCGGCACCACCGGCAGGCCAAAATTGGCCCAGTTGACCCACGGCAACATGGCCTTCCTCGGACAGCTGATGCAGGTCTACACCGCTCATATGGAGCATCACACAGTGCTTTGCGGATTGCCCCTCTTCCATATCTACGGCTGCATCATTCAGGGAATCGCCGCCTTCGCCGTTGGCTATCGGATCGTGCTCATGACTCCGGCCGGCTTTCGCACACCGGGAGCGATGATGATATCAGCAGCCTGACCAATATTAATTCGGGCGCCGCACCGCTTTCATTGCCGTTCGAGCACAGCTTCGAGAAGAAATTTGAGGTAGAGGTGGGCAATGGCTATGGCATGACGGAAACCACCGCTCTTATTTCGCGAGCTCCGCAATATCAGCCTCCGGGTAGCGTGGGTATGCGAGTGCCCTACTCACAGATTCGAATCGCACACCTCGACGGAGTCACCGTAACCAAAGATTGCCCGTTAGGAGAAAGCGGCGTCATACTGGTAAAGGGTCCACAGGTGTTCGTGGGATACAAGAGTGATATCGACAATGCCAGCGCCTGGATAGAGGATGGCTGGTTCAATACCGGCGACATCGGTTATATGGACGCCGACGGATTTCTCTACCTGTCTGGCCGCGCGAAGGACCTCATCATACGCAGTGGCCACAACATCGATCCGGAACTCATCGAAGAACCATTGAACGCACACGTCGATGTTGTAACGTCCATCGCGATAGGCCTGCCCGACCCTTACGCTGGCGAGCTACCCATGGCCTATGTCGTCAAGGTCGCTGGCAGCACGGTGACAGAAGCGGACCTCATAGCCCATTGTGCCAGCGCTATGTCGGAACGTGCCGCCATACCGAAACGGATCGAATTTATCGACGCCATGCCACTCACTGCAGTTGGAAAGATCTTCCGCCCTACTCTGCGTCAGAAAATTTCTGAACAGGTTATTCGGGAACTATTGACCGAGAATGAGATCGCAGCAAGTGTTAGCAGCGAGCTAGAGAAAAAGCGCGGACTGGTTCTCAACATCGACGTGGAAGACAAGGCTAAAGTTGACGAGGTTAAGAAACTGGTCGAAGGCTACATCTTCATCAGTGAGGTTCAATAATTGGAGTCGAATCCATGAACACGAAAACAGTTAACAAGCTCGCTGCGCTTCTCACCGCTTCTATATTGCTTCTGACTCTGGCCTCCTGCTCGAGCACGGGCATGACCCGGGGAACCCCCAATGAGCGCCGGCAGGCGATACAGGAGATGCGGCAGGAAGTGCTGGCCGAGCTCTACAGCATCAAGCCCGACACGCGAGCGCAGATTGGCGCTGCGAGTGGCTATGCCGTTTTTTCCAACGCGAATATCAACCTGATTCTGGCCAGCTTCGGCGGAGGTATCGGAGTCGTGCGCTCAAACGCAGACGGTACTGACACCTATATGCGCATGGGTGAGGTTGGGATAGGAATCGGCGCCGGGGTTAAAGACTTTCGTGCCGTATTTGTGTTCCACAACGAAGACGCGCTTGCGCGCTTCATGGATGTAGGTCTTTCGGTAGGTGGTCAGGCCGATGCGGCCGCAAAGGCAGGTGATCTTGGTGGCGCATTGAGCGGAGAAGCGATCGTCGATAATGTAACCGTATATCAGCTCACCCAGAGTGGACTTGCTCTACAGGCTACTATTAAGGGCACGCGTTACTGGCAGGATGGAGATCTAAACTAAGCTAAGAAAGCCTTACTATCGGTTACGACTTCGCAATCGCCCGGGTGCAAAAACACTGATACTTGGACTGGAGTCCCGCAGGATTGAAGATGAATCGATAATCTTCACCTTGTTGCTACTCGGTTGGTAGATGTTGTCATAGGTAGCCAATATCCTCTCGGCAGAATCCGCATAACGCTTCGCCTCCGCCGAGTCTCCCAGGCGCATGTACACACTCGCAAGGGCAAAGTAAAAATCTGGCTCTTCTTCCTTCAGCCGCAACGCCCTGCGAAACGATCTTCGTGCCGAGTCAAGATCATCGTTGTCTAAGGCAACGCTCCCCTGAGCAAAATGATAGTAGGGGTTTCTATTGTTGAAGCGCTCTATCGCTTCTTCGTATTCCGCAGCGAGAGCAGTGTCACCGCTGCGCCGATAATGTTTTGCAAGGTTGTTGATCGCAGTAGCGTTGCTATCGTCGAGGCTAAACGCCATGTGGTAACTGAATTTGGCAAATTCACTATTGCCTAAACGATTGTAAGTGCTGCCAATATTATTCCACGCGATCGACGAGCCCTCATCTAAAAACAAGGCGTTCTTAAAATAGACTAGCGCCTCATCGAAGTTACCATCTATTAGTTCCTCGACACCCAGGTTACTAAAATAGAGTGATCGGGCCACCTCATCGGACACGACTTTAGAAGTAAGCTGCTGCAGGGATATCTCGGGAGTGAAATCGACCACATAGCTTCTCTGCGCACTGATTCTCCCACTCGCATTAATGTGCTGACTCAGGACTAGCATATCTCCACGCCTATCCCAGCTCGGCTGCACATCGACGGTCTGAAAGTTTGCGTCCAGTCCCGCATAGCGTGCCATCGCTACGTACAAATTCATTACCGACAGACAGTTCCCTTCCCTCGCATAGAAGGCCTCCATCGCGGTATGTGTCTGATCGCTGGAATATTGAACGTGTAAGAAATCTTCGGCGTAGAGCAGGTCCTGCAGTTTATCGACTCGCGTCTCCTCTCCATCTTTGTCCCTGATATAGGAGTCGATGTAGCGCTTTACTTCATCGGATATGTAAAGAGGATCAATCTCAGGAAATCGATCTTCGCTCTGATCTATTATTGCCGCATGAATCTCTTCGTCTGGTAGAAATTCAGTATCGATATCAATATTGAGACAGCCGAGCAGCGCCGCTGACACTACAGTTAGTCCAACGGTTCTTAGTTTTCTGGATGTTTTCTGTATAGAGTTGTGCATATTTTAGTAGCGAATCGGAGTCTTCTGACCCGTCTTATCTATTTTCATGAATTCGTAGCGACCTCGCAAGAATCTTACCTCGTCCTCGGAAAGAAGGCGGAATAAACCAATCCAGGCCGCGTAGTCCGCAACTTTCCGCATACTCTCACCTAGACCGGAATAATCCAGATTTTCATGCAATCGTCTTACATCCCTTCCCCAACTATCTGAATACTCAATGGTTTTTGAGTGAGAATCGTAATCGTAGGCCAGTGCGGCGCGAGTCTGTGCGATACGCATATTGTCGGCGGAGAGGAAGCGTACCTCAAATTCGACCTGAGACTGCAGGGCTTGGCTACCCTCAGGCTGACTCCACTGCACTCCCGTATCTATTACCACGCTCTTGGTGACCGGTAGATTGGGCACAAACTCAAAGGGTTGGGTATCGGCGTGCATAATCGCAAAGCCCACTTCCGTATCTCTGAGCGCCGCGGAGATACGGACGCGACCATCCGCGTCGATATCCACAATCGCGTCAGATTTTATCGCCTCAGACCGATCGACAAAGTCGAACAGTGCCTTTGCCTCTGCCAGTTCTATCCTCGGCAGACTGTGAGTAACTCCCTGCTCATCGACGAGCAGCAAGCGCTCCTGTTCAAACAGAAGCTCCTTGAGTGAAAGGTCACTGTGTGCTTTTTCACCCAGCGCCACGCCGCCTGGCACTACTATCTCACTGATCGTGGATTGATTAAACTCGTCGCCTAGCGTCTCTTTCATAAACACCGAAGGTTCTCTGCGCGCGAGGGAAGCATTGCCCCTATTCCCATCCGCCTGAAACAGCGAGTTGCTGCGTCGCCGCACACGCTCACCAAGGTAATCCAGCTCTGTAACATCGCTTTTGAATCTCCGCGCAGCACGGCTATCGATAGCCAGGCGTTGAGCTGCAGTAGCGTAGTGCCTGCCCGCCACGGAAGCGTCCTCGCCCTGAAAATATAACTCGGTAGCATAGCCATAGGCAGACGATACACGGGCCAGATTTTCTGCGGCATCGCTATCTTCGCTATAGAACGTAACGAAGAGTCGCTGCTCGCTGTCGCTGCCAAGCCAGCGCTCAGTGAAACTCTCTGTCGATGATTCCTCGCTGGCGATTATCGCTATGCCCCCGATATCCGCTGTGCTGTACTCTCCCTCCCAGCTGGCAATCTCATCACTGCTGGCAAGACTGTCCATGGGCAAGTCTGGGTAGCGACCGAGGCGAGCGCGCTGAATGCGTTGTCCGATTACCTCCCTGGAATTAAGATTAGATGTGACGTCGATATTGTAAGCCGCTAGCGCCTCAGCGAACTTTGACAAAAAAGCGTCGTCCACTACCGCTTCGTCTAACGAGTCTGCATTGGACAGCATCGAGAATAGTAAGAGCCCGGCAGATAACAGCATTCTTGCTGGCACTGTGTTGTCGATGTTCATGAGAAGGTTCACTTTCATCGTCGTCTACTCACATGGGTTATAGGGTTCGTCGCGTCGCTTCCGCAGCAGCTGGACGCGAAGATCTGACACCCAGGCTGGCTCACCGAAGTTGTGAATAGGTTGCGCCAACTCGGTAATTAATCTCTCGGCTTCATCATATTGATCCGCTGCGATAGCGTACTTAACCGCCTGTTCCATGATGAAGGTATCCGCTGGCAGCAACTCGAATGCCTGCCTCTGATAAGGCACGCCCTGTGTCCAATCATTGCCTGCGAGCAGAAAGTATTCACCCATGGCGAGATTCGCCTCGGGACTGCGTGGGCTCAACTGTATCGCGCGCTCGAAATGAGTGTACACATCACTCACTATTCGATCCCTCTGACCACTGGGCCACACATTCTCACAAGCTTCGAGTTCTGACTCCCAATACTCTCCATAGTCCAACAGGATATTGGCATCTTGCGGCGCCATCTCCGCAGCTTCGATGAAGTACCGGGCAATCAGTTGATCCATACCCTCGACCTCCTGCATGCGCAGCGCATCGCCATTACCAGACAATGCGCGGGCAACATCCTCATCCTCGGCAACTGCTCTTTCGAAGAGTTGCTCCGCAATCTCGAAGTTTCCGGAGTTCAGCGAAAGTTCCGCGAGTGCCACTGCCAACGTCGCGCCCTCGATCGTGGAGCTACCGCTCAGTTCCGGCTCCAATATCGTTCCCGTTTCTATCGTGCCCGGCGGCCGCCTGCTGCTCAACAGATAATTGTGAAATTCTTCGTCTAGCTGCTCGGTAGTGACATCGAAAGAGCGATCGTAGGCATAGCGAGGGTTGCGCCCCTCCAACAGAAAGCCTATGTAGCTTCTTAGGTGCTCCCTGCGATCTATGAAACCTTCCTCTTCATAGGCATGCAACAAATAGTGGAGCAAAGCGCTGGATTTGATGTTCGCGATTTGAATCATTCGCGGAGAGGCCAGAGCATCGTCGCTATACAGCAGACGGTCCATAGAGAGCATCTGGGAAACCGCTACGAGCACCTCGTTACTCTCTTCACGAAATCGCTCGAACTCAACCTCGTCGCCATCCACTTGCATTCGCGCGATATAGCCGGCTAGACCTTCCTCGTACCACCGCGGCAATCGCAGGTCGTTGAAATTACGCACGAGGAAATGCACGTAGTGATGAAAACCCTGCTCGAAAGATTGTTCCTCGTCGAAGGCGATGGCTAGAAAGTTTGCACGGGGCGTTGGCGAGAAGAAAGCTGGCGCGTCGGTGGCGACAAAGGCCTGCATGGTTTCTACATCATCGAATAGATAGACCAGGTTGGGAACATTTGCAGGTGGAAAGCTATCTGCGCCTGAAATTGTAAAAGACGCTGCCTGACGCCAACTCTCCAGCTCCCTCGCAAAACGGTTAGTCTGTCTTGGGGATTGCTGGCTATAGATGTGGAAGTTATCGCTGCGTACTTCGACCCAGCGATCGTTAAGAGTATCGATCTGAGCGAGGCTCGACGGACATAACACAAAGCTAAGCACGACCAACAGTAGTGAGGAAAGCGCGGCTTGTGATTGACGAAACATGCTAAGAAGCTCCTGATGCATCGGAATAAGGAACTGGTTTTCAAGGTATTACTTTAACATGCTCAGTAGCGCGGCTTAAAGAGAAACGGGAACGAGGCTGCAAGCCCCGTGCCCCAAGGCCCTACATAGCAGGATAGTTGGGGCCGCCACTTCCTTCCGGCACTACCCAATGGATATTTTGGGAGGGATCCTTAATATCGCAAGTCTTGCAGTGCACGCAGTTCTGGCCGTTGATCTGAAATTTCTTGCTGCCATCGGCCTCCTCGACCACTTCGTACACGCCGGCAGGACAATAACGCTGGGCGGGCTCATCATATAGCGGTAGATTGTGCCCAATCGGAATGGCAGGGTCCTTCAGCTGCAGGTGGCAGGGCTGATCTTCCGCATGATTTGTATTCGAAAGAAATACGGAGGACAGCTTGTCGAAGCTAATCTTACCATCAGGTTTCGGATAGGTAATCTTGGCACAGTCAGCCGCCGGCTTCATCTGCGCATAGTCTTGCGACTTGTCATGAAAAGTCAGCGGAAACTTGCCGAAGAAAATATTCTGTTCAATAAATGTTAGCGCACTGCCTAACCAGAACCCAAACTTGTGGAAGCCCGCACTGAAGTTGCGCGTCTTGTGCAATTCATCAAATAGATCTGAATTCGCGAAACGCACACCGTAGTCCACGAGCTCTTTTTCAGCAGATTCGTTACTCAGGGCGGCAAACAGTGTTTCGGCGGCGATGATTCCAGACTTCATCGCAGTATGACTGCCTTTGATCTTCGCGGCATTCATAGTACCCGCATCGCAACCAATCAGCAGTCCACCGGGGAATGTCATCTTCGGCAACGAGTTTAGCCCACCCTTGATCAAGGCTCTCGCGCCATAGCTTATTCTCTTGCCGCCTTTTATATACTTCTTGACTACCGGATGATGTTTGAACTTCTGAAATTCATCGTAGGGACTGATATGCGGATTCTGATAGCCAAGATCCACAATTAGTCCGAGGGACACCTGATTGCCTTCCAGATGATAAAGAAACCCCCCACTCGTTGCAGCGAAGCTATCGCCGATCATGGGATAACCTGCCGTGTGTACAACCAAGCCTTCCTTGTGCTGCTCCTCAGGAATCTCCCACACCTCCTTAAGGCCAATGCCGTAGTGCTGCGGATCGCTGTCCTTATCGAGTTGAAACTTGGCAATCAACTCCTTGCCCAAATGTCCGCGACAACCCTCGGCGAGGATAGTGTATTTGGCATGAAACTCGAATCCAGGCTCGAAGGAAGGTTTGTGCTCACCATTCGCAGCGACCCCCATGTCACCGGTCGCTATGCCCTTCACGCTGCCGTCCTCATGGTAAAGAATCTCGGCGGCGGCGAAGCCAGGAAAGACCTCTGCGCCTAATTCCATAGCCTGCTCCGCTAACCAGCGACAGAGATTGCCGAGTGAGATGATATAATTTCCATCATTGTGCATCGGTCTCGGCACGAAAAGGCTCGGGAATCTGAATGACTTCTCGGCACCCGGCAGATAGTAAACATCGTCACCGGTTACCGCCGTATTCAATGGCGCGCCTCTCTCCTTCCAGTCCGGGAACAATTCATTCAGCGCCGATGGTTCGAACACCGCGCCCGATAGAATATGGGCACCGACTTCAGAGCCCTTCTCCAAAACGCAAACCGACAGCTCCGTTCCTGCCTCCTTTGCCATTTGTAAGAGTCGACATGCAGTAGATAGTCCAGCTGGCCCACCACCCACTATGACGACATCGACTTCCATGGATTCACGTTGCATTTTAAAACCTCAGGTCTTTCGCAAGACGCTTTTCTGTCGGAACTGATTGGATCGGGCCACTTCTTTTCCCTAAGATGAGCAGGCCCCTTCGAAGGCAGCTATTATCCTCAATTCCCCGAACAAGCGCAAAGTTGCGCTGCATGGAAAATCCTTGCAGCCACAACGGTGAATATTCGACATGAATATCCGCGACACATTCTAGTTACAGTTTTATCGAATAGCTTCGCGCATCAGCTAAAGCTGTTCCGATTCTGGTCGATAGCCATTGTCTTTGGGCAATGTGAAACTCCTCGCAAAACCGCGAAATATGGCACTTTTGCCATCTTTTTTGCACAATTTGTCACAGTATCGCTAATTCCCCTCTGTATAATCGCGCCCCTTTAACGCGATAACTGCCATTTCTACTTCGCACTTTCGATGGCTCTGGATTCGGCTGATTTATCTCGAGAGACATACCGAACGGAAGGTGCTTCGTGACACAACGAATTTCTTATGGAGCAGCACGATGACATGTCGCCATACATGGCCATGGACTGGAAAACTTATTGGACTCAGCCTGCTGGGTCTGTGCATAGCGGCGGCGAATCAGTCCTTTGCTCAGGAAGCTGACCCACAGGCGGTAGATGAATCCACGATAGTCTACGCGGCCGACTTCTTTGCCGAATATTCCCCAGTGTCTGTCAACGACATGATCGATCGCATTCCTGGCATCAGTCTCGCTTTAAACAATCGAGGCAACGGTGGCAATAGCCGCGGTCTTGGTTCCGGCGAAGGCGAGATCCTGATCAACGGTCAGCGCACTACTGGTAAGAGCAATGAAGGACGCAGTCAGCTAAGCCGCATCGCCGCCGATCAGGTCGACTACATTCAAATTATACGTGGCACCTCTGACGACATGGACATTCGCGGTGGCGGACAGGTTGTTAATGTCGTACTGCTCGACGCACAGTCGCGCTCCAGCATTTCTGCCGAAGTCAATATGGATCGCCTGCATGATGGCACGCTCGATCCCGGCGCTAAACTTTCCTATACCGGCCAGTCGGGTGCGCTCAACTACCTATTTCATATCGAAGCTGAACCGCGTTACGAGAACCGATTTACTAACGAATCCAGTCGTGATCCAGCTGGAGAACTTCTTGAAACACGATTTCAGGAAAACCTGCGCAACCAGACCGAGTACGAGACCAGCTTCAATCTTGGCTATCAGTTCGAAAAAAGCATGGTGCAATTCAATGGGCTCTATGCCGAGAGCAATCCGCCTACTGATATAACTCGAACCATCACGGACTACTCGACAGGCGCCCCCGTAACGACGCTGGAACGCGAAGACGAACAGCGCGACCGAAACAATTGGGAAATCGGTGGCGACTACGAATATAACTTCGATAGCGGCAACAAGTATCGACTACTCTTCATCGTCAACGATCGAGATTTTACCTATACAAGAGATCGCTTCGATGTATTCGCCGACTCGGAAGAAAAAGATCTTTTCCTGTTCTCAGCTGGTCGCGACCGGGAGCGCATCGCTCGCACTTCCTACTCATTTAATTTAGGTTCGACGCAGGGCATGGAGATAGGCGTTGAGGGAGCACAGACTATACGTGATTCAGACCTGCGACTTGGCCTCGCAGGCACCGGCCTGGCTTCGGACGCACACGGGGGCCTCGTGCCACAAAGCATTAGTAATGCCAGCTCTACAGTAGAAGAGATTCGCTTCGAGAACTTTGCCATACATAATTGGCAGATCAACGACCGCATGGCTCTAGAGAGCTCATTGATCTATGAGACCTCGACGATTACGCAATCGGGCGACGTTGCCAACGAGAGAGATTTTTCCTTCGTAAGGCCGAAGTTCGACTACCGCTTCGACATCACTCAATCTCTGCAGTTGCGAGCGACAATCGAGAAGACAGTCTCACAATTGAGCTTCTCCGACTTCAGCGCAACAACCGACAACTCCGACGATGACCAAAACACGCAGGCCGGCAACCCTGGAATTGCACAAGAGCAGGCCTGGAACTACGAGATGAACCTAGAGTATCGTCTGCCAAACAGCGTCGGTGTGCTCAACTCGGAGTTCTACTATCGCGACCTGACGGATGTAATCGATCGCATCGATGTATCTCCGAGCGCCACTGACCTGCAGTCTGCCCGTGGCAATATTGGGGATGGTAAACGTTACGGAGCTAACTTCGACGCCAGCACACGGCTAGGATATCTGGGCGTACCCGACGCGCTACTCTCTCTCGGATTCAGCGTGCAAGACTCAGCGGTCACAGACCCCTTCCTGGGCACGGAGCGACGCCTGCGTCGCAATGGACGTTGGTTTGGGCGCGCGAATTTCCGACACGATATCACTCGATATAATTTCAGCTATGGTTTTAGTTACTTCACCTCTGCACGCGAGGGTAGCGGCCTGACCCAGATCGACGTCTTCGATACCGAAACACAGGTCGGAGACTACGGACTGAATTTCTTCGCAGAGAAGCAGGCATTCGGTGGCATCACCTTCCGCTTCGATATGCAAAACGCGAACAATCAGATTCGTTGCAGAGAGAGGGTTCGCTACATAGGCGCAACTGCAGCTGGCATCGTTGAGGAGATCGAAGACTCCTGCAACGGCACTGGAGTGAAGTACGCGTTAAAGATCAGGCAAACTTTCTAAAGGGCGCAAGCAGAAAACGAAGAGCAGTTATAAAAAGATAGCAATGCTGTCTTTTTTTTCGACTGCATTTTCCTGACCAGCGCTAGTCTACGTAGAAAAACATTGAGGCAAACAAGACCAACAGTAGGCTCGCCTCCAGCAAAGTTAGCCATGCTCTTTCTCGCGGTGACAGACTTTTTACGTATTTATCCATAGGTACAATGACCTGTGTGTAACGGTGATTCGTCATTTTCCTCTTCTCCACAGTTTGCCAGTGGCGGATTCCATTGCTTGCGATCAGAGTAATGACGAAAGATGGCAATGGTATTACGACAATAATTGTTTTTATCTTAATGATTAGACGCGGCAGCGGGGCAAGAGTTACAAAAAGGTAGAAAAAAACCTGCGTCTATAGTGAGAGATGTCTTAAAGGCCCTGTTTGGATGCAGTCGATAGCAGCTGCCATTGGGGCAACTGAGAGCAGATTCTTAGTCTTGGAGGAATTGAGTCAGGAAAAGCTGCTTGCAGTACACAAGCAGCGGGGGACGATCTAAGCAGCCATTCGACTTCTAGTTTGTTGGATTTACCTTAGTGAAGATCATCATGTGCTGCCAAGGCAGAAAGTCCAGGGTATCGGTCCATTCGAGACCGAAAACTCCCATCTCTTTGACTACCTGTTCCTCGGTCATCTTATGCAATGGCCTAATCGGCACGGAAGCGTCTTCGCCGCGATACTCAAGCAGAAAGATACGGCCGCCTACCTTTAGCGCATTATTGATGCCGTCTATCATCTCGAAGGGGTGATCGAACTCATGATAGGCATCGACCATGATAGCCGCGTCGATGGAATTCGGTGGCAGGTTCGGATCGTCCACCTTCCCGATGACGCCTTCTATATTCGTGACACCGTCTGCCGCCTTGCGCTGCTCTATGATTGCCAGCATCTCCGGCTGAATATCTACTGCCAGCACCTTACCCTCTGGCACCAGCTTAGCTATTCGGAAGGAAAAATAGCCCGAGCCAGCACCGATATCTGCAACCACATGATTAGGTGCCAGCCCCATGTTGGCCACTACCTCGTCGGGCATTTCTTCCTTGATACGACCGGGACGGTTCAGCCAATCGGCCGCCTGATGCCCCATTACGAAGGAAATCTCGCGACCCATGTAGAATTTGCCAATGCCCGTCGTTCTTCGCTCGGGAGCGACTTCGTAGCCTGGAAATTCGGCCGCCTGCAGTGGCGCTGTATAGAGGAGTACAGAGGCTAGAACTGTCAGGGTGCTGAACTTTAACTTTTGAACAGAAATCATGGATTGACCTTTATGTGCTTGATCCCTAACGCTTCGGCTAAGGGAAAGAAGGAAATTCGCTAGGGAACTCGGTAGGATTGTAAATCAGCGCCTGCGGGCAAACAAGAAGCCCGGCGAACTTGAAGAAAGCTCCCGGGCCTGTGGTGTATCCTGAGTAGACGGGCTCAGAGTAGTTTTAGGAGTCTCTGACCGCTGCCTTTGCACTTGGGGCAGGTGCTATTATCCGTGACCTTACCCGCCCCTCTGCAGACATTGCAGGCGTCCTGATAGGGCTTCTTCAATATCGAAGTCAGCTCGTTTAGAGCCTCCTTGGGTGCTTTCTTATTCTCTGCCAAAGTCATCACGTAAAATCTCCTGCGCTCATCTTGTGTTGCCGACTGTCTAAAATCTTTAGACTAAGTTGCTGCCTTTGTGATTGGCATCTCATTTGATGCTAAGTATGCAGAACAAAGGATTGGTTTTACGTTAACCACCTCACAAAACCGAACAAAGGGATTAGGCGCTCCCAGCGCTAAATTAGCTCTATATATTAGTTACTTATGCTAGTATCTCGCCACTAAATACGAACAAACCCACAGAATGGACGATGATATGACACAGGTTTTACAGGGAATACGGGTTCTGGATTTTGGCCGCTACATAGCGGGCCCCTATTGCGGCACGCTGCTTGGAGATATGGGAGCCGAGGTCATACGCATCGAGAAGATAGATGGCAGTGAAGATCGCTTCCTCTCACCTATTAGCGACAAAGGCGACGGCGCGATGTTCATGCAACTAGCGCGCAATAAGAAGGGTCTGACACTGAATCCAATGAAGCCTGAGGGGCGCGAGATTGTAAAAAAACTGGTTGCTACCGCCGATGTTGTCATCGCGAACCTGCCACCGGACACTTTAGCCGCGATGGGGCTGGACTATGAATCTCTGAAGGCCACAAAGCCCGACATCATACTCACTACCGTTTCCGCCTTCGGCCGCGGCGGCCCCTACGCGAATCGCGTCGGCTTCGATGGTCTCGGTCAGGCTATGTCGGGCGCGATGTATATGTCGGGTACGCCGGAACAACCGGTAAAGGCCTACCCTCCGTTCATCGACTTTGGCACCGCCAGTCTCTCCGCGTTCGGTACCATGGCCGCCTTGTTCGAGCGACAGAAAACAGGAAAAGGTCAGATGGTAGAAGGCTCGCTGTTCAATACGGCTCTCACCATGATGAACAGCACAGCCATAGAGCAGAATGCGATTCAGCGCGATCGAGTTGCAACACTCAATCGCTCACAGACCTCTGGCCCGGCAGACACATTCAAGACCCGAGATGGCTGGGTGCTGGTGCAATCCGTCGGCGGCCCATTGTTCAAGCGCTGGGCCGACCTGATGGGCGAAGAGCACTGGCTCACTGACCCCCGATTCAAAGATGATATATCCCGTGGTGACAATGGCGAGCTGATCAGCGAGAGGCTCGCTAAGTGGTGTGCCGAGCGGACCTCAGCGGAAGTCTTGACCGAGATGGAAGAGGCTAGACTGCCGGCCGGGCCGATACTCTCCCCGCAGCAGGTACTGGATGACCCACATATCGCTGCCAAGGGCCTGTTTCAGGGAGTCGAATATCCCGGCCTCGAACAGCCTGCACCCCTGATGAAAACACCTGTCGAACTATCGGAAACTCCGGGCGAGATCCGCTCGCGGGCTCCTACGCTCGGTGAGCACACTAATGAGATCATGCTAGAGCTGGGTTACAACGAAGCGCAGATCGCCGAATTACGAGAGAAGCGAGTCATATAGACGAGGCCGCGATAGCAAGCACATGCCGAACGTATAAGAATTTCGAACCTGGAGAATACAATGATAAAAACAAACTCAGCTGCAGCCCTTCTGTTCCTGTTTATTACATCTATAGCATTCGCACAGGAAGCCATACTTAGTCTCGATCACTATGTCGCAAATGTCTCCAAGGCGCCCGCGATGCAGGGTCAGGTCGCACAGATATACGTGCGCGAGCGCACTCAGGCCAGCACTAGTTTGCGCAGCGACAATCTTAGCGGTCGTGTAGTACTGTTTATTCACGGCGCAGGCACACCCGCCGAAGTTGCTTTCGATGTGCCCTATGAGGGCTATAGCTGGATGGCCTACCTGGCTAACGCCGGCTATGACACGTTCTCCATGGACACCACCGGCTATGGTCGCTCCACCCGTCCGGCGGTGATGAATGACATCTGTAACCTCTCCGAGGCTCAACAGAGATCGTTTATCCCTGCCCTGTTGGATGACAGCTGTGCACCAAGCTACCCCTTCGCCGCAACAACGATAGAATCCGATTGGGATGATATCGACGCCGTGGTCGACTACCTGCGGGATATACGCGGCGTGGAACGCGTGCATCTGGTGGCCTGGTCACTAGGCGGACCAAGAGCCGCAGGTTATGCCGCACAGCACCCTGAGAAAGTAGACCGCATTGTACTGCTCGCTCCAGCCTATGGCAGAGATCGCTCGGCTAATCCTCCCGATAGTATACCCGCACCCGGCGCTGCCTTTACCAAGCAGTCGCGAACGGATTTTAGTAATAACTGGGGCAGACAGGTGGGCTGCGAGAATCAGTATGACCCCCGGGTGAGTGACGCCGTCTGGCAGGCCATGCTCGATTCAGATCCGGTGGGCGCAACATGGGGCACCGGAGTCCGCCGCGCTCCGCGCACTACGGTCTGGGGCTGGAACAAGGCCGTGGTCGCTAAAACGCAGACGCCAATGCTGATCGTATCCCCAATACACGACGCGCAAGTCTCACCATCGAGTGTTAGGAATCTATACGAGGACCTCGGTGCCGAAGAGAAGGTACTGCTGGACCTGGCCTGTTCTTCCCACAACGCGATGTGGGAGATGAATCACGACATACTCTTTGATTCGACATTGCAGTGGTTCAGTCAGGACTCAGTCGACGGCATGAAGAGCGGCGAGTTGCGCAAGGGATACTAAACTTCGAGGAGGATAAACGAGGGAGACCTCGCTAATCCTCCGTTAAGGCGTAGACAATAATACTGCCAGTTCTATCCGACTCCGTGCCCGTACGAAAGGTCAACATCGCGTTTCCAGAGTTTGTGGCTATGAACTGCTTGCCATCCACCTCATAGGTCACGATGCCTCCACCTACCGGCGCACCGGTAAATATGCTATTCAATAGCTCCCCGCTACTCGCGTCCATCAGCAGTAGATTGCCAGTTAGCTCGCCACTGATAACGAGTCCACCAGCCGTAGTAGTTACGCCGGACACCATGGGAGCAGGCGAATGATAGCGCCACCTAACCTCACCAGTCTCTACATCTATCGCAGTAAGCCAGCCGGTCTGCGCCTCCTCATCGGGGCGCACTCCTCCGCCCATATATAATTGCCCCGGAATATACTCGACCTCCTCCGCGGCGATGAACTGCGCGCAGTAATCGATTGAGGGTGTGATCAATAGTTTCTCGCCGGGATGATAGGCGGGCCCGCTCCATAACACGCCACCATAGACACCGGGGCAGGCGAAAACGCCTTCTTGGGTCACTGGCACTTCGGCGTTCAAGATAGTGGTGACAGGTGTCTCATATAAGATTTCGTGAGTCTGCCTATCCAGGCCTCTCAATATACCGTCCTTACCCACGGTCGCGACGAAGTCTCTGGACACGTTGTTCTGACCCGCTTTCAACACCGGGCTAACCTGGGTCAGGTCCCAGTCGTGATCGTCGTTAGGCACTATAGACTTATGCCAGTTGAGCTCCCCGGTGCGCACATCGAGCGCGATGATGTTATTCGTATAGAGATTCTCTCCGGGGCGTAGATAGGCCGGCAGATCCGGAGCCGGGTTGGTGACGGCCGCATAGAGCTCGCCTATTTCAAGGTCCATGCTGAGCGGTGTCCACACAGCACCGCCGCCTAGTGGGATGTTCTCTGGGTTACCCCAGGTCGCCCCACCCCCGGCGGCAGCCTCGGGCACTGTCATGAATTTCCAACGCAGATCGCCATCGGTCAGGGAGAACGCAGCCACCCATCCGGAAATCGCATTCTCGCTGCCAGCTGGGCCGATAAGTATCATGTCCTCATAGATCATAGGCGGCATGGTGAATGTTTCACCCAGCCATGGGTCTGCGACCTGTCGAGCCCAGAGCAGATTGCCATTGGCCGAATCGATCGCGAGCAGATAGCCATCGGCCGTGCCGCGAACTACATAGCCATCCTTTATCGCCACGCCCCTATTATTCCCCCACACCATGCGATCTTTTGGTTCCCAGTCGTGGGTCCAGATTTTTTGGCAGGTAGCGGCATTGATAGCGGCGGTATGGGTTGCATTGGTCACATACATGGTGCCTTGATAGACGATGGGTCCGGTCTGCATAGTTGCGGCACTATTCAGCTGATAGGCACAAACCTGTTGCAGGTCGCCTGCGTTCGAGGTATCGATCTCCACTAATTCGGAGTAGCGCGTGCCCTGATAATTTTGATTGTGATAGAGCCAGTCCGCAGAGTTGTCAGCAGCCGCAAGCAGATCGTCGAAGGAAGGGCCGGTGCCACTGGGTTCAGTACCGTAGATTCCCTCGATAAAAGTTGCGGCGCTGTCCAACACCTCATCGCCGCGTGAGAAGGGTATGGCGCTCAGGTAGCTGTACTCACTTCTTAGCGCTTCGCTACCTTGCAGCACATTATTGCGGCCCAGAATATAGGCCAGTACGTCCAGGCCTTGAGATTCGCTCAGGCTCCCTGGCTGACTCGGCGGCATGGATGTGCTGATCAGATTAAACAGCTCACCCACGTTTGCACCCAGCCGCGACCAGCTCTTGCGAAAGGTGGTACCTCTAAGCTCGGGTGCCGCCGCACTGTCCAGCTCGTCACCATGACAGATTGCACACTGCTCAAGATAGAGCGCCTCACCTCGCTCGAACTGCGCCGCGGTGAAGGTACTGGACGCGGGCGCATCGGCGGCGAAACTCAGCACAGGGGTAGCGCCAAGGAGCAATACAGCAACACGCAAACCAAACTTAGGAATCTTATTCTTCATCTTCGTTCCTCAGATATAGCATTAGTTTCCGCCAGGCATTGGCTCAGCATTATTTAGTAGACACCATCAGGGATTGTTCAACAACTCAACCGCCGCCGTGTACATAGCTTCGACGCCTGCCCTCACCGAATCTGGATCGATACGAAAGAAGGCCGAGTGATGCGGTGGCGCGCTGGCCCTACCCGCAGAAATATCACGCATCAGTTCCGGCGGAGTACCACCGACTGAAAAGAATACACCGGGCACTTTATGTTCGGTCTGGGTAAAGTAGGCAAAGTCCTCTGCACCCATGCCGGGCCTCTGTGAGGTCAGCAAAGAATCGTAGCCCAACTGCTCCGCCCAAACTGGCAACACCTTACGAACCGCCTGTGTGCTGTTGATATTCGCAGGCGTGCTTTCGAATCCCATTCTAACTATCGGAAGTAGATCGTCTGGCAGTCCATTCAGCCTACCTATGTTTGCCGCTGTCTCCCGTATTCTGCCTAGCACATCATCTCTGGTTGCTTCGGAGTCCGTGCGCACGGTTAACTGCAGGTCGACTTCATTGGAGATGATGTTGTGTTTATTACCACCCTGAAAAGAGCCGACGGTAATTACCGCAGGAGAGAGCGGATTGATCTGGCGACTAATGATGCCCTGCAATGCGATAACCAGCTGCGAGGAAACGTAGATGGGGTCGATCGTCTGATGCGGATAGGCACCATGGCCTCCTATGCCCCTGACCTTGATATCCACGCTATCCGAACTGGACTGCACGATGCCCTCGCGCACCGTAACCAGGCCGCTAGGCGCTCCCGAACTCACGTGTAGGCCGATGGCATATTCTGGAACGCCAAAGCGCTCATACAGCCCATCCTCCAACATGGCCTTCGCTCCGTTGATGATTTCTTCCGCCGGCTGGCCGACCAGCATCACGGTGCCACTCCATGCGTCGCGATTGTCCATCAGCATTCGTGCAGTGCCCACCAGGGTGGTCATGTGCATGTCGTGGCCACAGGCATGCATTACCGGCACATCGACTCCGTCTAGATTGATCTGCCTGTTGCGCGATGCATAACTCAGTCCGCTGTCTTCCAGAATTGGCAGGCCATCCATGTCGGCACGAACCAGCACCAAGGGGCCCGGGCCATTCTCGATCATACCTACCAGACCAGTACCGCCAACACCTTCGGTGACCTGAATTCCCATGTCACGAAGCTCCGCGGCGAGCCTGGCCGCTGTTCGCTGTTCCTGAAACCCCAGCTCAGGGTTCTGATGAAACCAAAGAAATAGCTCAGCGAGATGTGACTCATAGTAGTCGTCGATAGCAAGCTTCAGCGCCGCATCTGCGGCCTGACTCAAAGGACTGAGCACCAGCGCCATAAAAAGTATGCTTAAGCCATACCCGAATAGGCTAATTGCTTTTTGCAGCTTGGAATAAATAAAGAGTGCAGCTTTCACAGCCATAGAACGTTTCCCTTGCGGCAGCTGACTGCCATGTGATCCTTCGACTTATCGCGTCAGACTAATAGACCCGCCCTATTTTTGAAAGGCGTTTTAACACCTCGACGCGTTTACAATTCTCAGCGCGCCGGTACTGCCATCATCAACGCCTCCCAGAAGGCATCGTTGAAGCTGGAGCCTTCGACACTGCCAGTGGCCCCCAAACGCGTAATCACAAGATTGAGGCTCGGCACGATGTACAGCTTCCTGTCCAAAGCACCCTGCATGGCTACAAGGTCGTCAGGCGCGGCAGCGATTAATGAACTGTTGCGGCGCCTCGCCGCCGATCCAGTGCCCTGAGAAAATTCTTTACCATTTAGCCACCACAGATAACCGTAAGCGGGGTTGAGTTGCTGCGAGGATGTGAGCATGGCACCCAGAAAGTCTTTATCTTCGATAATAGTCTCACCCGCCCACTGCCCGCCTGCACTAATCATCAGTCCGAACCGAGCCAACTCGCGAGCAGTAGTAGACAGACCCACCGCTATATCTGCACTTGCCCAGGGCCTGTCGGTCCACGAGGTATTGCTCATGCCCAGTGGCGCGGCTACCCATTCACGGGTCAGCGCCTGGCGCTCCTTGCCGGTGGCGGCAATAAGCACGCGCATTAGCTCATGATAGACAGGAGTATTGTAGAGCCACAGCGTATTCGGCGCTCCCTCGTAACTAAAATCCGTGGCAAGACCGCTGTTCATGCTGAGCAGATGACGAACAGTGACTGCAACCTCCTGATCAGCCGACAACTTCGACCAAGCGCTTCCTACATATTGGGAGACCGGGTCATCGATCTCTAGATACCCACGCTCCTGCGCCATGCCGATCAGAACGGCAACGACACTCTTCTGCGCAGACGCTACATCCTCAATTGATCGGCCCTGGGAGTCTCTTCCCGTTACCATATTGCGATAGCGAGTGGAGGCATCGGGCGAATCCCAGTAGCGTTCCGCCATGATTTTCCCACCATGGAGAATGACCACGCCGCTGGATTTGCGCTGCCCTGCAAGTTCGAGCGCTGCGTTCAGTTTAGCCCCGTCCCAGCCCACGCTTTCGGGGCTTACGGTTTCCCAGCCTGCATCAGTGCCCGGAAAGTACATTTCTTCGCTAGCATGAGTCGCACCTATACTTAATACGATGACAAAGATTGGAAGCACTAGAGGCACAGCGAACGTCTTTAAAGTCATAATTGGAAAATCTCGGGTTCAGCGTTTAGAGCAATTGAGGCCTGATACTGTCGCGAACAGTCACGTTAATAGGATATTCTCCTTGTATCACTTTCCCAGCCATACGTTCAAGCAAGGCAATCCCGATGAATAAAAAGTCTTTATCTGTTCTGCTATTAATAATCATCTCACTTCCCATCACGGCTCACGCCGCCGAAGCCGGCTTCACACTGCCAGCTCCACTGAGCGCTACCGATTTCCCTGACGACATTTTTATGGATTCCCTCGCGCGGTTGCCACAGGTTCACAGGGAAAACCTGAATGCCGCCGGCAGAGCCGCCTTCGACACCTATGTTAGCCCCGGCACTGGATACGAAACCGGCCTGCGGGGGCCCATAGGCGTATGGATGAACAGCCCGGAACTAGCTCAGGCGATGTTCGATGTGCGCCAGCGCGTGCGCTATGAATCTGACCGCGATCAGCGCCTTACCGAGCTGGCAATCATCTCCACGGCGCGGGAGATAAACAACCAATACGAATACACAGCCCACGAACCACTCGCCGTGGCCGCAGGTCTGGAGCAGGACATAATCGATATCGTGCGCTTTAGGCGTCCAATCGATACCAGCGAAAACATAGAGGGGCTAGGCGAAACCGAGCGAGTCATCATTCAGTTCGCACGGGAGGTCATAAGCGAAGAAAGAGTAAGCTCGGAGACCTTCGCTCGAGCGATAGACGTGTTCGGCGCGGAAGGCGTGACAGATCTGACTGGGCTGATTGGCTACTACAGCTTTGTCGCGATCACGCTCAAGGCGTTCGATGTACAGCGGCCGCCACAGAGCGACCTGCTGCTGCCTATCAGAGCCGACTAGATTGCAGTCCTGATTCGTATCTTACAGGCCCTTAAGAAATTGCATCATGGCGGCATTAGTTTCTTGTGGTGCCTCCTGCTGCACCCAGTGACCGATTTCCGGAATCAGAACAATGCCGCGCAAATCATTCGTAGCGCGGGAAATCGTAGCCGTTAGCCGTTCCTCGTC
>CAXBLN010000045.1:0-24583 GCA_963976555.1 uncultured Gammaproteobacteria bacterium | reverse complement strand
CTCCATAGCGATCAATATAGGAGCCGATCACAAAGCCTGTAGCGGCGAGTACCAGCTGTCCGATCGATCGCGAAAGGCTAAATTCTGCTCGAGTCCATCCGAACTCTTCGGTCATGGGTATGAGGAAGGAGCCCACAACATAGTTAGACATGCCAACAGCGACGAATTGGGTGACAAATCCGGCTAGGACGATCCAGTAGCCATAGTAGAGACTGTTATGATGACGGGTATCGCTCAAGTTAGTTCCTGAATTCGTGATACCCAGCTGCGAATAAGCCAAATGATGGGGGTATCCTGAGTTGCGCGCAGTTTAGTCGATGGCGCGCTTATAGTATATATACAACATGCGCGCACCCCAGACGAGAGCCATAAGAATTATACCTGACCCTATAGCATCAAAGATGCCGGCAATGCGCGTGTCGTACTGAAGCCAGCCTAGAGGGCTTAGCAAATTTTGCCAATCATGAGAGCCAGGGGAATCGGCGCCGGTGCCACCACCCAAGAGAGGAAGACGCAGTGCTCGTGCATCCGCTATGTAAGGGGCGAGGTCCATAGTGCTCTGCCCAGCCCACCAGAGGCATAACGATGCCGCAAAACCATCTTTGTTTTTAACGAGAAAGGCAACCATGAGGAAAAGAGGCACGAGTATCTGAAATAGACTGCCACCCAGTATGG
Organism: uncultured Gammaproteobacteria bacterium; assembly: GCA_963976555.1. Classification (GTDB taxonomy): domain Bacteria; phylum Pseudomonadota; class Gammaproteobacteria; order Pseudomonadales; family Pseudohongiellaceae; genus UBA9145. The sequence goes on along the minus strand of CAXBLN010000045.1, from coordinate 23,908 downwards.
AGCCATAGCGCCCGAAGGGTATGAACAAAACATGACCTGCCTCATGAAAGACCAAATCGACATTATGAAACCAGGAGCGGCCTATCTCATTGCTTTGGAAATCCATAGCGATGAAATCCAGACCCCACAGCACGAACACAACGTAGATGATGCCGTAGGCGATAATCTCACCTCTCGGCATTTCTGGGCGCGCAGGAAATATGAATTGATTCAGCCTGTCACCGAGAGACCGGCGCACGCTCGTATGCGATGCTTCGCCCACCCACTGCTGTTCAGCGGCGAGACTTTTTAGATACTTACTATAGACCAGACCACAAGCTGGGCAGCTTATCCCCGGCTGGTCGTCGTGTTCTTTTCGCGCGTAGCTACACTTTGGGCAGGTCTTATACATGAACCGCCAGTTTACTGTCATGCACAGGAAAACAAAACAGAGCCGAGCTCAGCAGCTGACACTATTCGTTATTCGTAATGATTCCTGCTATCGGTCTCGGAGACAACTCCGCGACCACGACTTCGCTGCCCACGGTTACCTTGTGCAGGCTGCCGGCCTGCAGGGGCTGACCTGTTAGGGCGCGCCTGACTCTCCAGTTCACGGCGCTGGGTTTCTTGTCGAGCCTGCCTGTCCAGCACAGGACTGCGATGGTCGTAGTTCGGCGCGCTTTGGATACTACGCGAGCCACTCTCGATTCGACCTCTACCGGCTTGACCGCGACTGTTCTCACGCCTGTCGTTCTCGCGAGCAGGACTGACACGACCGTTGTTGCCGCGGAAAACCGGTGGGATTTCGCGCTCCCTATGGGGCACAATGCGCCCGCTTTGGCGAGGATTTCGGTTACCCCGATAGTAGTTTCCGCCACGGGAGTAATTGCTGCCACCGTAGTTGCGCGTACTAACGATTACCGCGCCACTCCTGCCGCCGATATAAGACGAGCCATAGTCCTGCGCGCCTAAGCCCGCATAGTAGAACTCATCACTGAGGTTCGTGAACATATTGCTCAGTTGATTTATCTCGCGATACAGGTCTGGATCATGCGCGCGTCTATCGGCGCTAAAGAACGCTTTCTCGAGACGCTCATAGCCACGTCGTACATCTTTAAATTTCGAGCGGACGCGAGAATTGCTCCTGTTTCGCCGCAGCGTATCGACCAGTTGCGAGGCTTCCCGACTAAGAGTGACCGCGCGCTGTCGTACGGGTCCGTAGTGGCGCGTATATCGAAGGTCATGGGCTAGCTGGCCACTCACCAGTTCAATCTGGCTGGCAAGACGAGACAGCTCGAAGTGTGTCGCGAAGACAGTACTGGGCATCAGCGCCGCTAGCATAGTAGCGATACCGATCCAGCGGAGAAGTCGCGCCGGACTTATTGGTCTGCTTGTCATGATAGCTACTCCTGTATAAAGGAATTCAATCTTGAACTTGCAGTATAGGCCCAGGGGCTGAACCCTAACTTAATAGGCCTCGCCAGCGTAACCTTATCTGGAGTCAGTGATCGCCAGATAACGAGCTATGACGTCGGCAACTCCCATCTGTAGGGACTCTACCACCAGTGCATGACCGATGGAAACCTCGAGGATATTCGGGATTTCCAGGAATTTAGCCAAATTCTGTAAATCCAGATCGTGACCCGCATTGATGCCAATACCCAGCTCAGTAGCCCTGCGGGCCGCCGCCAGGTATCTTGCAAACACGTCTTCCTGCTGCGGTCCGCCGAATTGGCTCGCATACTCCTCGGTGTAGAGTTCGATGCGATCTGCCCCAACGCTTGGTAGCTGATCGACCATGCCCGGATCCGGATCGAGAAACAGGCTGCTGCGTATCCCATGTTCCCGCAGTTCACTGAGAACCTTTAGCAAACCCGTGTGATTCTCGGGAATATTCCAACCGTGATCTGAGGTTAGCTGTTCCGGGGAATCAGGCACCAGAGTGCATTGATCTGGACTTACCTCGCACACCATCTTGATGAATTCTTCCGACGGATAGCCTTCTATATTGAATTCGACCTGGGGCATGCCCTTTAGCATGGCGCTTAGATCATGGACATCGCGCCGCGTAACGTGACGCTCATCCGGGCGCGGGTGAACAGTGATCCCCCTGACGCCCAATTGAATCAGTTGTTCACTGAAACCCAACACACTGGGGAAGTCCCGACCGCGTGAGTTTCGCAGCAGCGCGATCTTATTTACGTTAACGCTTAGTAATGTCACAAGCTTACCCCTGATTAGAATCTATGACTGGCGTCTATCAGTCGGTTAAAAATTTCATCAATAGTTTTTGCAGCGCCTGGGGCTGCTCCGCATGCAGCCAATGCCCTGCCTCCATGATGACCTTTACTGATGCCGCCGGAAACATCTCTTTAATCGACGTCTCGTGCTGAGGCAGAATGTAATTCGATAAACTGCCTTTCACGAACAGAACCGGTTTGTTAAAACTCTTCTCCATGGTGAGCTCTGCCCGCAGGGACGGATAGTTTTCCCTTATCGAGTTCTTGTTTATCCGCCATTCGAATGTCCCCTCGTCGTTGCGCACCAGGTTGGTCAAGACGAACTTGCGGATAGCATCCTCGTTGATATATTGCTTGAGAGTCTCTTCGGCCTCAGTCCTACTCTTGACCTCATCCAACTTAACTGCATCCATCGCTGCGAGAACATTCATGTGTCCGTCCGCATCTTCAGCATAGGCGACCGGAGCGATGTCGACCACAACCAGCCGCTCCACCAGATCGGGATAGCTAAGGGCAAGCTGCATGGCAACCTTGCCGCCCATGGAGTGTCCGACGATGCTGCAAGACTCCAGGCCAAGCTCCATTATTAGCTGGCGCACATCCCCTGCCATCGACTCATAATCGAGCTTGTCGGAGTGCGGCGAGTCACCATGATTGCGCAAGTCGACACCGACTACTGCAAAATGCTGGGCTAACTGCTTGCTATGCCAGCCCCAGTTGCCGAGGCTACCGAACAGGCCATGCAGTACCAATAGCGGCTTACCGCTATCCGAATACCTGCGGTAGTTTAATTTCATTTTCAATCTGCCTTGGGCAGTTCCCTGAGTAGTTCTAAGACGTCATCGTGATGAGTCTTCGTCTTTACCTTGTCCATAATGTGAACCAGACGACCTGCGTTGTCCACGATAAAAGTCGTGCGCACTATACCCATGTACTCGCGGCCCATGAACTTCTTCAGGGCCCATACGCCGTATTTGTCTGCGACAGCGTGATCCTCATCGCTTAGGAGGTCAAAATTCAGGCTCTCCTTCTCTTCAAACTTCATCAATCGCTTTACGGAGTCTGGGCTCAGGCCAAGCGCCACCGCTCCCAGTTTGGTTAATTCTTTTTTGGAATCGCGAAGCCCACAGGCCTGTACGGTGCATCCGGGGGTCATCGCTTTAGGATAGAAATAAAGAACAACATGAGCCTTGCCGCGAAAATCCTTCAGGTTTACTTTCTCTCCGGCTTGATTTAACAGGGTAAAAGTTGGCGCCATATTGCCCAATTTCAGAACGGTCATTGCATCCTCTCTTAGGTTTGGTTGAAACTGCTTTCTTGCTGAGACAAACGACGTCCATTATACCTGCTCACTTGCCATACACTAGCCTGACTAACATTCAAACTAGCCTTACCTCAGCCTCCTGCGTCGTTACTACTCGTTCCAGAGCCTGATTTCTCCATGTTAGACTGCGCCCATGAAATCAAGACCAGAATCTATCGTCGTACTCACCGGAGCAGGGGTCTCTGCAGAATCAGGCATAAAGACATTTCGCGCCTCCGATGGGCTCTGGGAAAATCACGCCATAGAGGAGGTTGCGACACCGCAGGGCTTCGAGACGAATCCGCAGTTGGTGTACGAATTCTACAACCAGAGAAGGCGTCAGCTGGTCTACGATGAAATAAGACCCAATGCGGCGCACAGCTATTTAGCGAAGTTCGAGCACGATTTCCCCGGAGAGTTTCTGTTAGTGACGCAGAATATCGATAACCTGCACGAGCGCGCGGGGTCCGAGAATTTACTGCACATGCACGGCGAATTGTTGAAGATGCGCTGTGTTAATTCAGAAATGGTGTTTGCGATTGAAGAAGACATCAATTTCGACACCCCTTGTCGCTGCTGTCTCTCTCCGGGAAATCTGCGACCCCACATCGTCTGGTTTGGCGAGATGCCCTTCCATATGAACAAGATAAATATGGCGCTGGAGAATTGTGACCTATTCGTGGCAATAGGCACTTCCGGAAATGTCTACCCTGCTTCTGGCTTTTATCAGATCGCGAAGACGCGACGCGCACATACGGTTGAGCTAAACCTTGAAAGAACCGGATCCAGTTTCGATGAACACAAATACGGGAATGCTTCCGATATCGTGCCACAATACTTTGCAGAATTATTGGACACCAACCAGTACAACAATTGAGAGCGATTTGCCAGTATCGCCACAAGAGAGAAAAATGATTCGTAAGATAATGATTGGATTAGGCGGCCTACTCGGCTTGTTGTTACTTGTGAGTTTACTGACTTACGCACTAACGATGCCTGAGCCATTGGCAGATGGAGCGCCCAGCGAGGCATGGCTTAGCCCCGGCCCCTTCTCTGTCGCAATGACCGACAGGGTCTTCGTGGACGAGGCTCGAGAGACTGCAGCCAACGGCGACGCGCCGAGTCTACCGAACAGGACCTTTCCCACCAGCATTTGGTATCCAGTGGACAGCATGGGGAGCCACCCGCTGATCGTTCATAGCCACGGCTTCGTATCCGAGCGCGGCGATATGGCATACGTTGCCGAATTGCTCGCCAGCCATGGCTACGTGGTCGCCGCGGCAAACTATCCACTCACGTCCGGTAGTACAGCAGGCGGGCCGAATGCCAATGACCTGGTGAATCAACCTGCCGACGTCAGCTTCCTGATCGACTCCGTATTGGGACTCAGCGGCGGCGACAAACCCTTCGATGGCGAAGTCGATACTTCTCGCATTGGTTTGATGGGCTATTCTCTCGGCGGCATTACAACCACTCTTGCTACCTATCATCCGAGGCTTCGCGACAAGAGAGTGGCGGCGGCGGTTTCCGTCGCTGGACCCACCGCAGGTCTGGTCAGAAAATTCTACGAGACCAGCGATGTGCCCTTCATGATGATAGCCGGCACTGCCGATGCATTGATCGATTTCGAGTTTAACGCCGCAATTATACCGGCGCGGGTCCGTAACAGCGTACTCGTTGGTATCGATAGAGGAACGCATCTGGGCTTCGGTTCGATCGCCGAACCCTGGCTGCGATTGATGCATCACCCAGACGGGCTTGGTTGTGCCGCCGTGCTGGCCAACGCCGATGCCGAAACGGACAGTTTCATACGTGCGCTGGGTGACGAAGCAGACGGCATTGTGCCCGATGACAATATACCTGCAGTCTGTGAGACCATGCCTGACGTGAAGGCGTTGCATCCGGGCAGGCAGCAGATGATAACTCGCATCGCCATCCTGTCCTTTTTCGAGTCTGTATTCGACGAGAATCCTGCCCGTCGGGAAGCGGCACTCAGTCAGCTAAGCAACTCACTAGCCACTGATCTTCCAGAGGCTAGTTTCTCAGCTTCGGCAAATACCAATCGATTAATCCTGCAAGAGTTGTAACTAGATTCTAAAATTCACTGTCTGCGGTAGCAGGCAGTTCGTCTCGCTGCAAAGCTGCAGACGCAGCTGCAGCTGAACCGAGGCCGACAGCAGATCTTCCGGCATCGAACTGCGGCGAATCGCCGCCGTGATAATTAATCTATTCTCATAAATGGCCACATTCTCCGATCCGGCAATTGTCAGTTCACGACTTGCCTCCGGCATTTCACATGATTCCAGCAACCAGTGAGACTCACCCTGATCCAGTGAGACCTGAATCGGAAAGAACGCTCCCTCATTCTCACCTGACGCAGTGATATGCCAGCCGTCGAATAATCGTATTTCGATCTCTACGTGGGTGTTATCGGCCGAGCGAGAGGTGATTCTGCGGCAGGAAATTTTTGCCTTACCACCTGCAATCCATTGTATACGTTCTGGGGAACCCGACTCTCGGTCGGCTAATACTCGCAACATGCTAGGGTGACTCAAGGGGTTGTCGTTAATGTGGGCGACGAGAGTGGCGATGCCCGCCGCGATTCTTTCTTCCAAAGCCTGTTCGTCGACTGTTGAGCCAGATTCTAATCGCGCGCTTCTTCTCTCTAACTGTAGCAGACAGTGGAATGCTGTCGCTGTGGGCGAAAGAATAGCGCCATCGCTGGCGTTGCGCGAACGAGTGAGTTGCGGCCCAGTCTGCTGCGCTGGACTTAGAAAGAAACCTGCGTGCTCTTCGTCCCAAAATTCGGCAAGAGCCACCGTCATTAATTTACCCGCACGCTGTAGGAAAACCTTCTCATCCGTGGCGTCGAACAGAGCTATTAAGGCCTCCGCGAAATTCGCATAGTCCTCCAACTGACCGGTGATCGAGACGGTTCCATCGAGATAGATGCGTTGCAGGCTTCCCGAGTCATTAACGTTAGTCTCCCACACAAAGTCGGCAGCTCTGCGCGCGATCGTTAAATAGTCAGCGTTACCTAGAGTCACTGCCGCCTTTGTGAAGGTCGTCATCATCGCCGCCGCCCAGGCCGTGATGAGCTTATCATCGCGCAGCGGATGAATCCGCTCTTCCCGCGCGCGGTAGAGTTTCTCAAGCGCGCTGTCGAGGTCTGCGTAGAAACTTTCACTCGCTGACTCATGGGCGAATTCCTCCAGCGACTTGGACAGATTGAGGATATTGGATCCCTCGAAATTGCCTGCTTCGCTGGGCCCATACAAGCGACTGAGCATTTCCATTTCCGGCGCAGTCAGTACGGCCTTTAGTTCAGCAATAGTCCAGGTGAAGAAAGTACCCTCACTGCCTTCGCTATCGGCATCGGTAGCCGAATAGAAGCCACCTTCCAGCAACTGCATGTCGCGAGCGACATAGTTCAGCGTCTGTTCGCAGATACGCCTAAAGAAGGGCTTTCCGCTCAGCTCATAGGCCTGCAGATACACCAGCGCGAGTTGCGACTGGTTGTAGAGCATCTTCTCAAAATGCGGCACCAGCCACTGCGCATCGACGCTATAGCGATGAAAGCCACCGGCGATCTGATCATAGATGCCACCACGGCCCATGCCTTCGAGCGCCCTGTCGACGAACCCCATCGCCGATTCATCGCGTTCTCTTCGAACATGATCCAGCAGCAGAAGCAGCAGCGGTTCCTGTGGAAACTTGGGCTCGCCGGAGAGGCCGCCGAAGCTTCGATCCTCGCGCTGGGATAGCGCCTCGACGGTACTTTCTACGATGTCGGTCTCCAGCGATACCGCCCCTTTTCGATCGCTGAGAATTCTATCGATCGCCTGTGCTATCTGTGCGCCACTCGACTCCAGCTCGGAATACTTATCCTTCCACGCCTCGGAAATTTGATTCAGCAGCGCTATAAAGGATGCCGCTGGAAAGTAGGTCGCGCCAAAAAAGGGCTTCCCGTCGGCCAGCAAAAAGCTGGACATCGGCCAGCCTCCCTGACCCGAGATCAACTGCACACCCGTCATGTAAATTTCATCGATATCGGGATACTGTTCTCGATCCATCTTTATGCAGATAAACCCCTCATTCAATACCTGCGCCACCTCGACATTGTCGAAGCTCTCGACCTCCATTACGTGGCACCAGTGACAGGTGGAGTAGCCTATGGATAGGAATACAGGTTTGTTCTGCTGGCGCGCATGTGCGAAGGCCTCTTCGCCCCAGGGGTACCAGTTAACTGGGTTGTGGGCGTGTTGTAACAGGTACGGAGAGTCTTCACGCAGGAGGCGATTGATGAAAAGCGCCCGACCCTGTGCATCGATATGCTCGGTACGTTTGTCGTAGTTACCCTGTTTACTCTGTTCCAATGCGCGTAATTCAGTCTCGAGATCGGTCATAAGTGTGCTTTCTAGCCCAATGTTGATTCATTGCTCTTAGTTTGAGATAAAAATGACAGAAGCCCTGCTCGAGCGAGCATTAGAATTACACTATCACTTCTTGCAGAATATTTTCGCCAACATGAAATAAATCTGCCCAAGCGCGGTTCCTCTCTATTGAATTGCTATGTTTCTGCTCATGCAATTCAACGTTAGTTTATGCCCCCATCCCAACGGGGGCATTTTTTTTACCTACGCGGAACACTCCACTAGAACAGTTTGTTCAACTGGGCGGGGAAATAGGGTCGCTTCCCCCCTCGCAGCGAAACCGCTACGATCTTGGCATCGAGCATGAGCTCGTTATCTTCTACCCTTCTAATCTGCTGTTCGAACACAAGCTTCAGTCGACCCGACTGCTTCGCGACGACGCTCACGGCGAAGTGATCGCCAGGTTTGAGAGGCTGCTTATAGTCTAGCTCGGCTCGGATGACGACGATAATGACGCCCAGCGCAGTTAGCTCGGCAAAGTCCAGGCCTCGGCTATTGAGAAATTCATGCCGGGCATGCTCGAGATAGTTCTGATACACCGCATTGTTCACGATTCCCTGCAGATCGCACTCATAATCTCGCACTCGCATTTCTGCCGTAAAGGGCATAGCCGTCATCTTCATTTCCTCCGGGGCTGAACCCTGCCCAATAGCTTTGTGCCTCTGATTCTTTGTGTAGTCTAGCATCCAGGGATGCCGATATCGTTGGCCTGCCGGTATTTTTCATGCCAGAATCCAAACCACTAATCGAGATTCACGCTTAATTTCAGGGTCTCGGTAACTAGAATCAAATTTACGATGGAGCTTAATATGCAATTTTCAAAATTTTTCTTCACGGCAGCAGTATCAGCCATAGCCCTGTGCTTCGCGCAGCTATCATTGGCCGATCACCATGGCGGAGCTGTCGCTAAAAGTCTTGCTGAATGGGCTCAGGGCGAGCATCGCAGCGACGCCTACAGAGCTAGAAACGAATTCAGAAACCCTGTGGCGACTCTGGAATTTTTCGACGTCCAGCCCGACATGACTGTGATAGAGATTCTGCCTTCCGGAGGATGGTATACGGAGATCCTGGCTCCTTATCTTCGCGATCATGGTAAGTACTATGCGGCACACTTCTCGCCCAATGCGACCGCGTCCTATATGCCGTCGATTTTACAAAGCTTCGAAGAGAAGATCACTGCAGACCCGGATCTCTACGGCAAGATTACAGTTCGCCACTTAAACCCTCCCCATGAAGTTGCCATCGCACCGGCTGCATCGGCAGATATGGCGCTTACCTTTCGCAACGTACACAACTGGATCATGGCAGGGCAGGAACACGAATTCTTCGCCTCATTCTATACGGCTCTAAAGCCTGGCGGAGTGCTGGGAGTTGTCGAACATCGAGCCAAGCCCGATGCCGGCATGGATGTCATGCGCACCTCAGGCTATGTGACCGAGGCCTATGTGAAAGAGATTGCCGCTGCCGCCGGCTTCGAATTTGTAGCTAGCAGCGAAATCAACGCTAACCCGAAAGACCCTACTGTTCATCCCGAGGGTGTATGGACTCTGCCACCGAATTATAGATTGGGCGATGTTGACAGAGCCAAGTACATGAGTATCGGCGAGAGCGATCGCATGACTCTGAAATTCGTCAAGCCCCTGTAGAGCTCAGGTGCCGTCAGTCGAATCGATTGACAGCTCTCAGTCCTTGAAAGATTCAGTACAGGTATGCGTCATCGTCGGCGCCGGTGATTACATCGGCGCCGCCATCGCCCGCCAGTTTGCAAGCGGAGGGTTCATCGTCTGCCTGGCCAGACGAAACGGCGAGAAGAATGACCCACTGGTCGAAGAGATCAGGGCCGCGGGTGGGCAAGCTCACAGCTACTCTATGGACGCACGCGAGGAATCGCAGGTCGTCGAACGTTTCGCCGCCATCGAGAAAGACATAGGCCCTATCGAGATCGTGATCTCCAATACCGGCGGCAATGTGAAGTTTCCGATTCTGGAAACCACGGAGCGAGTCTTCTACAAGGTTTGGAAGATGGCCTGTCTGAGCGGCTTCCTAAGTGGGCGCGAGGCGGCAAAATATATGCTGCCACGTGGGCGAGGATCGATCTTCTTCACAGGCGCCACCGCCAGCCTGCGTGGTGGCAGTGGATTCGCCGCTTTCTCAAGTGCGAAGTTTGGCCTACGCGCACTCGCCCAGAGCATGGCGCGGGAACTGGGGCCCGAGAACATTCACGTCGCACATCTGGTCATCGATGCAGGCGTTGACACCGCCTTCGTACGCGACCGGATAATTCAGCGCGGCGAAGACCCGGACGCACTGCCTGAGGACACACTCATGGACCCGGGGTCAGTGGCCCAAAGCTACTGGATGTTGCACCATCAGAGTCGCGATGCCTGGACCCACGAGATGGACATCAGACCCTTTCGGGAAAAGTTTTAATTCCGCAATAATTTCATCAAGAGCGAAAAATCATGAGTATTAACGCAGAATTTCATTTCGATTTCGGTAGCCCCAACACCTACTACTGCCATCGCGTCATCCCGGCTATAGAGCAGCGTACCGGCGTCACCTTCAACTATGTTCCGATACTGCTAGGCGGTGTCTTTAAGACCACGAATAACAAATCGCCGATGGAAGCCTTTGCGGGAATTAAGAACAAGTCAGAATACAACGCACTGGAAACCAAGCGCTTTATCGAAAAACACCAGCTCTTGAAATACAGGTTCAACCCCGCCTTTCCTGTGAATACTCTGCACATTATGCGCGGTGCCATCTTCGCCATAGATCGAGGCATAGGAGACGCATACATCGAAGCTGTGTATCAATGCATGTGGGAGAAGGAGCTGAACATGGCCGACCCAGACGTGATTCGAGCCGCACTCGAAGCTGCCAATCTTCCAGCGGATGAAATTATCGCCGGCAGTGCGCTGGCAGAGGTCAAACAGAAACTAATTGCCAACACTCAGGCATCGGTAGACAGAGGCACGTTTGGCGCACCCACGTTTTACGTCGGAGAAGAAATATATTTCGGCAAAGATAAACTGCACGAAGTTGAAGAAGAGATCAAAGCTCAGCTGGCTCGATCGTAAACTCGGATTATGTTTATCGCCGATCGAAATGAACTCGGCTCGATAACCATTTCGACTCTGAGCCGATTGCCATCATCCTCGAGCGTGTATGTTTCGAGTGTGAAACCACCGTCTCTGGGCCGAGCCTCAACCCTTAACGCCGCGCCATCCCAGTTCCCAAACGAAAAATCCGCGGCACCGCCCGCGTAGAAACTATTGGCCGTGGTAGTGCGCCGACGGCCGTCAGTATGAAACACCCGCTTGTACTCATCTGCATAGGTAAACGTAAACTCGGGTTCAGCATAGTTTATGCTCAGCACATCGTCATAGGAAATACGATCGTATAACTCCTGCTCCACCGGCCCGCCTCTATAGAAGTCTTCCTCCCGTTTACTGAACCAACGACGGGGGACTTTGCCACCGTCTTTTTTAATCGCCTCCTCTACCCGGTCGTCGCTGTTATCGCTAAGTTCTTCATTGATGACCCAGCTGCCGGAGAATAACTGACGAGCCCCGGTGTCAGCTGTCGCATTACTCGACTGCTGGGCGCTGACCAGAGCGAAACTTAGGGCTGCCGTGAGCACAGCCAGACTCTTTGCCATACAATTCAGGTTCCGGGCTAATGTATTCACTTTGTATATCCCCTTGAAGAAAATTCGGCAGACTCGGGTCATCAGATCGACCTCAACCATTCGGCGATCGCACGCCCGATCTCGTGAGGAGAGTCTTCCTGCAAGAAATGATTGCCGGAAACAGTCACTTCGACCTGATTCGGCCAGGTGCGACAAAACTCCCGCTGTGGGCCGATCAATATCGCACCGGGCTCGGCATTGATAAAAAGTTTCGGCAATTCGGATTTTTCAAGCCAGTGGGCATAGGCCTGCACGATCTCAACAACATTGGCCGGCTCTCCATCGATCGGAATCTGTCTTGGCCAGCTTAGCGTGGGTCGTCGGTCTTCGCCCTTGTTCTGAAAGGGGCGTCTGTATACTGCCATCTCTTCCTCGCTCAGCTCGCGAAGAATCGACCCAGGTAGCACTCTCTCGACAAAAGTGTTCTTTTCCAAAACCATTTCTTCGCCTGCCTCGGAGCGCAAGCCCTGAAAAACACCGCGAGCGGCCTCGGGCCAATCAGACCAGGATAGCGGCTGCACTATGCCCTCCATATAGGCTATGCCTTTGACCGCGTCTCGATGCCTGTTTGCCCAATCGAAGCCCAGTGCAGACCCCCAGTCGTGAATGACCCAAGTCACATCACGCTCAATGCCCAGCGCCTGCAAGGCGCCGTCGAGATACTCCCTATGCTGAACGAAGGAATAGCTGCTAGCGTCGGGGTTATCGAGTTTATCGGAGTCGCCCATCCCTATGAGATCGATGGCGATACAGCGCCCCTGATCCTGAAGATGAGGCATTATGTTGCGCCACAGATAAGACGAGGTTGGATTTCCGTGCTGAAAGACAATGGGGTCGCCCGCGCCCATCTCTACATAGGCTATGCTTTTGCCATTGACCGTGATTTTCTGTTTCGGGTGTTCTGTGGTGCTTATCATTGCCTTCCTCAATATCCGATGAATTCTACTCAAGAGCTTTCAGGTGCGCGCAGCGATTGATCCAGAGAATAAACCCCCGAGAGCGGCAATACAATTGCTGCCCCACCTATGGGGCTGAGTTGAGCTTTGCTATACATTTGAACAAGCCCCTGTATATCGGCTATGCTCCAATTCCTTGACAAGAATAACACCGCAGTAGTTACAGGAGAGCGCTAAGATGACGATGCAGAAAACACCATTATTGATGTCCAGAATACTAGGCAGGGGTGCAATCCTAGATCCTGATATTGAAGTGGTCACTATGCAGGCCGAGGGCTCCCATCGGCAGACGCTGAAACAAACCTGGGACCGAGCGAATCAGGTCGCACATGCATTAAAGAAGCATGGCATTGAGGTCGGCGACAGGGTAGGTAGTTTCATGTGGAATAACTACCGCCATCTGGAACTGTATCAGGCAGTTCCATCCATGGGCGCCGTGCTTCACACGCTGAACATCAGACTATCCCCTACTGACCTCGAATATATTATCAATCACGCCAATGACAGGGTGATCTTCGCAGACGAAGACCTGCTACCCCTATTGGAGCCTCTTTGGGACAAGATTCCCTGCGTCGAGCTACTCGTCATCTGCCGACACGGAGAGGGCGGCGAGAGTTCATTCAAGAACCAGATTGACTATGAAGACTTCATCGCGGATATGGATGATAGCTACGATTGGCCTGACATCGATGAAAATTCGCCCATGGGGCTGTGTTATACCTCAGGAACCACCGGCAAGCCCAAGGGTGTCATGTACACGAACCGCTCCACCTATCTACACACGCTCACTGAATGCCTAACAGATTCTATAGGGTTGTCATCGCTAGACTCACTACTCGGTATCGTACCGATGTTCCACGCCATGGGCTGGGGCCTCCCCTTCTGTGCATCCATGCTTGGCTGCAAGCAGGTCATGCCGCATCGGTTTATGGTGCCGGATGCCTTCCTCAAACTAATGCACGAGGAAGAGGTAACAATCTCTGCCGGCGTACCCACAATTTGGCAGGGCGTGAAGGCAGCGCTCGAGGCCGAACCTGAGAAGTTCGATCTGAGCAAGTTGAGCCGCCTTACCTGCGGCGGGTCTGCACCACCGGTTTCCATGATGCGCTGGTATTGGGACAGCCACAAAATCGAAATGATTCAGGGCTGGGGAATGACCGAGACGAACCCACTGGGAACACTGTCGAGGAAAGTAGCGAAGCGTTCCCACATCAACATTTCCGAAGACCAGCAATTTGAGAACATCGCGAAGGCCGGACTCGCCATGCCTGGGCTGGAAATAGAAATCTTCGACGAAGAATGGAATCGCCTCCCACACGACGGAGAGGCTGTTGGTGAACTGTGCATACGAGGACCGTGGATCGCGTCTGAGTACTACAATGATCCGCAGCCGGACAAGTTTCACGATGGCTGGCTGGTAACAGGGGATGTCGCGAAGATCGATCCGGAACAATACATCCTGATCGCGGATCGCTCCAAGGATTTAATTAAGTCTGGTGGCGAATGGATCTCCTCTGTAGATCTGGAGAATCACATCGTCGGCATGGCGGACGTGGCACAAGCTGCGGTCGTGGCACAGCCCCATCCCAAGTGGGATGAGCGGCCCGTAGCACTGGTGATAATGGCGGAAGGAAAGTCTCTCGATAAGGATGCCGTCATTGCACACTGCGGCAAGATTTTCGCCAAGTGGCAGCTACCAGACGATATCATCGAAACCGATGCCATACCGCTCACCTCGACAGGCAAGATAGACAAGAAGACTATCCGAGCAAAGCTGGATGCCGACGGCTACCAGCTACCCGATCTGCGCTAAAGGAACGCTTATTGGCCCGGGTCGGTAGGTGCGTAGTCTATCCCTTCCGCGTCGGATCTTCTCGCTCCTGCCAAAATTCCGGGCAGGGCGTAGTTTCCCTCATGGCAGGCGTACTCGAATACGCGCTCGCCATTGGCGTTCATCGGTAGCTCCCCACTCCAGGGCTGGCTGTAGTTTGCGGGATCCTCTACGGTAAATTGATAGAGGATCGTGTCATCGGCGGTGCGGCTGAAGCGCTCTGTCACCTTCATCTGCTGTGAACCATAGAAGCGATGTTCCAATGAAGAGCGCATACCCTGCTGAGGATGGAAGTTCGTGGTTTCTACTACAAGTGAATCTCCCTCATAGTAACCAATAGAATCTCCCAGCCAGGGATACAATGGCGGGTCCTGGTGCTCGGAATTCAGGCGCACTATACGCGCGTCGTGATTCATCTCAGCTAACAACACAACGTGCGACTCTGTCTGCACTATCTGCGTCAGATTGTTGTAGAGCACCGGTAGTTTGGGTGGCCCGCCGGAAGAGCCGAACCCCACCATGCAACGCTCGCCCAATGGCCGCACTTCCGGACCATCGTAGGATTGTCTCTGCTGCATTGCCGCCGCAAAATTAGCCTGACCTTGTGCGCTGTAAGGAAGTTGCCCGTCTTCCGGATCGACGATGACGGACGTTCGAATCTCACCAATAATTGAGTTCACTATTTGGAAATTTTCCATCGCTACGGCGAATCTCACCAATAACGACAGCGAGACGCTCTCCCGGATCCATCCAGAAAGTATTATAGCCACCCACATTCTGACCAGGAGTAGGCGCTTCACGATTGGGATCGCTAGGTTGATTGCTCGCCTCATTGCGTGCCTGAACGCGCGCCTCGATCAGAATTGCTTCCTCTTCCGAGATCACCAGATTTCCTTCAAACCTCGCCGCTCGCTCCAGGTTGGTCTGGGTAGCGATAGACCAGGTACCGGAAAGATCTGGCGCTCCGAATTCTGTGCGAGGCGTGATATAGCCCGACTCGGCGGCGAAAACACCACTATTGAATGAAACAAACGCGGCGCTGCAGCAAAAAAATAGCCTAAGTTGGATTCGGGTATGCTTCTGGACTATCACTGTAGGGCTCCTGCTCAAATGTTAGCTATGCAGCTATGATCGCACACTGCTCAGGCTCTCAGCACGTTTATGTGATCAATCTGTCGCGGTTTTATAACTCCCCATCTGTCCCGTAAATGAGTGTCCGCTGCATATCGAAGTTCGATTCGCCGTAGCGATGGAAAATTTCCAAATAGTGAACTCAATTCGGTGTATCCCCCGTACAAATCTGTTATAAAAGGGAATATTCGTATCAAAAACTAAATTTTTGCCCAGTTTTGGTGCAAAAAGAGCAGAATTCAAGGATTACCGCAGTCGCAATGCCGAACAGCAAAAACCTGACAGGAGCACTTGGCTTCCTGGTTCTCATCGCAGCCCTCGATAATTTCATCTTCATCGAAGTAGAACTTGGCTTCGAACAAATGGCGTTCATCGATAGTGGCGCTGCACCCGCTAGCGAACCCGGCATCGACGAGCCTGGCGTAAGTGGCTTCTGGATAGACAAGCATGAAGTGAGCCACGCCGACTTTACAGGGTTTGTAGAATCGACCGGCTACCAACCCCAGCCCTTGGCAGGAGAGTATGATTGGTCGTCGATGGGATCTGCTGCAAAACTCGGTCACAGCCTGAATGAAGACATCGTTTCCACACAGCAACAGTCTAAAGCCATTCCCGAGCGCGATAGTCCTGCATTGGTAAATCATGAAGACGCGCTGGCCTACTGCAACTGGCTGGGAAAGAATCTACCGAGCGACACACAGGTTCAGGCCGTGTCGATTAATAGCCATGGTAGCGTTGATCCTGATATTGAGCTTCAATCTCTGCATCACGGCCAACCGCCGTTAAAAACCTGGATTGGCATTGAACAAGAACGAGGTTTAATCATCGATGCCAGCACCTACACCTACGGGAAAGAGCACTCACGCAGCGACAACGACGGCAACCTACGGGGTTTTCTGTGTGTGAAGAACGTCGAAAGAACTACAGATTAGCAGCATACCCCAAGACGATATGCCTCCTGGTATATCTATCGCTAGATTTCCCTGGCAATTAACAGCTTCATAATCTCGTTACTACCACCGTAGATTTTCTGTATGCGACTATCGGCATACATCTTGGCAATCGGGTACTCCATCATAAAGCCATAACCACCGAAAAACTGCAGACACTCGTCAACTATTTCGCACTGCTTCTGAGTCGTCCACCATTTCGCCATGGCGGCCGTCGCATCATCCAGCTTGCCTTCGGCGAGTTTCATCGCACAGTCGTCAATAAAAACCCTGGCGAGACGCGCCTCGGTATATCGCTCGGCTAACTTAAATTGAGTATTCTGGAAATCGATAATACGCTTACCGAAGGCCTTGCGTTCCTTTACGTATTCGCTGGTTATCTTCAGCGCCTTCTCTATCGTCGCGCAGGCGCCAGCGGCGATTATTAGTCTCTCCTGTGGCAACTGCTGCATCAATTGAATAAAGCCCTTGCCTTCACTTGGACCTAACAAATTTCCTTTGGGAATTCTGACATCGTCGAAGAAAATCTCTGCCGTGTCCTGAGCTTTCATCCCGAGTTTCTCTAAATTTCTACCTCGACTAAAGCCCCCCTCTCCCTCTACGGATTCAGTCTCGACCATGATTAGAGAAATACCTTTTCCTCCTTCTTTAGGATCGGTCTTCGCAACGACGCAGATCAGGTTCGCTGTCATGCCATTGGTTAGAAAGGTTTTCTGGCCATTGAGAACGTATTCGTCCCCATCAGACAGTGCCGTCGTGGCAACCGACTGCAGGTCGGAGCCAGTGCCCGGCTCGCTCATGGCGATCGCGGAAACAATCTCGCCACTGGCCATCAGCGGCAGCCATTTTTTCTTCTGCTCCTCGCTACCGTAGGCATTAATATAGTGCGCTACGATCCCGGAATGCACGCCGTTACCGAAACCTGTGATGTTGGCGTAGCTCAATTCTTCGACAAGCACCATTTCATGTTTGAAGCTGCCACCACCACCACCGTACTCCTCGGGTATAGAGGCGCAGAGCAAGCCAGCTTTACCTGCAACTCGCCACGCGTCTCTATCGACGAAGCCTTGCTTCTCCCATTTGTCCATCTTTGGCACGAACTCTTTTTCCAAGAACTTAGCCACGGAGTCGCGCATGATGTGCAACTCTTCATCCATCCAGGGGGACACGTAGGAATCCATCATAGTAATTTCTCTTAAGCCTCAACGGCGCTCATGCGTTCGATGATCATAGCGTTGGCTGTACCACCACCTTCACATATCGCGATCAAACCAAAGCGCTTCTCGCGCCGCTCCAACTCATGTACCAATGTAGTCATAAGCTTCGCACCAGTGCCACCTAAGGGGTGCCCCAAAGCCTGCGCGCCGCCATTGACGTTCAGCTTCTCCATATCTGCCCCCAGCGCCTTCGCCCAGGCTAGCGGAACAGAACCGAAGGCCTCATTGACCTCATACAGATCGATATCGTCGATGCTCAGACCCGCCTTCTCCAAAACTTTCCTGGTTGCTGGAATCGGCCCCTCTAGCATGATAACCGGGTCCGAACCGACGACGGCGAGGGAATGAATCTTTGCCCGCACGGGCAGATCGTATTTCGCTACAGCCTTCTCGTTGGCAATCATCACAGCGGCTGCGCCATCGCTGATCTGACTTGCGGTTCCGGCAGTTATCACTCCGCCTTCTCTCAAAGTATTGAGCGACTGCATGCCTTCGAGTGTCGCACCCGCACGAATACCTTCGTCGACGGAGTGTACGTCTGCAGAGCCATCCTCGAGCTTTATGTTTAGCGGAACGATCTCCTTCTTGAAATAACCCTTCTCAGTGGCAGCCGCAGCGCGCTGATGGCTCAGCAGGCCGAAGGCGTCGAGTTCGGCGCGGGAAATTTCGTATTTTTCAGCTAGCAACTCCGCGCCGTCGAATTGGCTAAATTGTATGCCGGGGTATTGCAGTTCCAGGCGCTCTCCCTTCGGAACGCCACGGCCATTCGCCAGTCCGTCGCGGATGTTTGATCCTATTTCTACCGTGCTCATCGCTTCCACACCGCCAGAAATAATTACGTCCTGCGTGCCCGACATCACCGCCTGGGCGCCAAACTGGATGGCCTGCAAGGATGAACCGCATTGACGATCGACCGTAGTTCCCGGAACCGCGAGATCCAGCTTCGACGACATGGACACATTGCGCCCAAGGTTGCTCGCCTGCGAGCCGATCTGCATCACTACTCCGAAAATCACATCATCGACAGCGTCGTTGGGAATTCCCGTGCGATCTAGCAGTTCATCCACCACGATGGCACCCATATCAACGGGGTGAAGATTACTCAGTCTGCCCTTCTTCTTTCCTGTCGCGGTACGCACCGCTCCAACTATATATGCATCTGCCATTTCTATGCCCCCCGGCATTTGTTGTAAGTTAATTCAAACCAAAATACTAAGTGTTAGTGCGCTTCTCTCAAAGCGCTGGCATGCGAATACCCGCATCCAGCCTAATCGTTTCGCCGTTTAAATAGGAACAGCTAACGATATGCGCTACCTGGTTCGCAAACTCATCAGGGTTTCCCAACCGCTTGGGAAACTGCGTGATGGCGATGAGTGGATCACGCACCTCATCCGGAGCCGATGCCAGTAATGGAGTCTCAAACACTCCCGGGGCAACCGTCATTACGCGGATTCCTCTTTTCGCCAAGTCTCTGGCAATAGGCAGGGTCATCGCTACGATGCCGCCTTTAGATGCAGCGTATCCTGCCTGCCCGGTCTGGCCATCGAAGGCAGCAATGGATGCGACGTTAATGATGACTCCACGCTCGTCGTCCTGGGTAACGGGCTCATTCAATTGCATGACCTCTGCACAGAGTCGCAGCACATTGAATGTTCCGATCAGATTGACCCTCACGATGTGTTCGAACTTCGCAAGAGGCATAGGCCCGTTCTTACCGACGGTGCGCGCGGCACCACCAATGCCTGCCGAGTTAACATTGATATGAACCGTTCCAAATATTTTTTTAGTCTCTTCCAGGGCCGCCGCAACAGCCGCCTCGTCCGCCACATCTCCGGCGTGAAAGATTGCTTTCTGCCCAAACTCAGCGGCGGCTTTCTTCAGCATTTCCTCGTTTAGATCAAACAACATCACATTCGCACCTGCTGCGACAAAGTTTCGTGCGGTTGCGAGGCCGAGACCCGACGCGCCG
Organism: uncultured Gammaproteobacteria bacterium; assembly: GCA_963976555.1. Taxonomy (GTDB): domain Bacteria; phylum Pseudomonadota; class Gammaproteobacteria; order Pseudomonadales; family Pseudohongiellaceae; genus UBA9145. Next base: position 4,208 of record CAXBLN010000045.1, on the reverse strand, counting down.
CCAGTGATGAACGCCGTTTTATTCTGTAATTCCATATTCCTTACACACCGAAAATCATTGGGAAGGGACGCGAAAGGATAATGTATCCACTGCAAAAGTGAAACCGCTAATGCTTTTGTGCTCACAAGTTGAAGTGACCGGGGGTTGTCGGCGCCGGTTTTCTTTTTCTCGGGCAATCCCCTATGATCCATAGCATTCGATATCGCCACAGGACAAAGAGATGGGACCGCTTAAAGGATTGAAAATAGTAGAAATGGCTGGCATAGGCCCAGCGCCCTTCTGCGCGATGATGCTCGCCGATATGGGTGCGGAAGTCATTCGCATCGATCGGCTCAATCACAAGGGCAGCGGCCATAGAGCCAATGTACTCAATCGCGGTCGCCGCTCGCTTGCACTCGACTTAAAGAATCCAGCCTCGGTAGAAGCGGTACTTAAGCTGATAGAACAGGCTGACGCGCTCATCGAAGGGTTCAGGCCGGGGGTTATGGAGCGACTCGGACTCGGGCCCGATGACTGCCTCGCGCGCAATCCAAAACTCATATTCGGCCGGATGACCGGCTGGGGCCAAACCGGGCCTTTAGCTCAGGCGGCGGGGCACGATATAAACTATATATCAGTCGCAGGAGCGCTAGGCGCCATGGGCTATTCCGACCGGCCTCCTACTCCACCTCTGAACCTTGTAGGCGACTTTGGTGGCGGAGCAATGTACTTGCTTACCGGTATTCTGGCCGCCCTCCTTGAACGGGCAAATTCGGGTCGCGGCCAGGTTATCGATGCAGCCATGACCGATGGTACCGCCAGCTTACTCAGCCCCTTCTTCGGATTGATGGCGATGGATATGTGGACCACAGACAGACAGGCAAACAAGTTGGATGGAGGTGCACATTACTACGGAAGTTATGCCTGTAGCGATGGGAAATTCATTTCCATAGGCTCTATAGAGCCTCAGTTCTACGCGCTGCTGTTAGAAAAATGTGAGATAGAAGACGAGGGATTTCTAGCACAGCAAGATCAGGATGCCTGGCCGCAATTAAGAGAAAGACTGGCTAGTATTTTCCTTATGAAGTCGCGAGACGAATGGTGCGCAATCATGGAGGGTACGGACGTCTGCTTCGCCCCCGTTATGGACCTCAGTGAAGCGCCAAGTCACCCACACAATGCTGCCAGGGAGACCTACGTCGAATTCGATGGCGTAACGCAGCCTGCACCGGCGCCCAGATTCAGCCGGACACAGTCGCAGATTCAGTCTAGTGCTGCCATTGTTGGCGAGCACAGCGAAGAAATACTGACCGATTGGGGTTTCGAAGAAAGTGAAATAGAGAAGTTACGCGCGGCTAAAGTCATATAGAAAGATAGCGAACATGGAAGATCAAAACCTACCAATCGCCCTCGCTCTGGTATCAACAGTAGCGGGCATTGCCCTGCTGGTGAATTGGGGCGGCAACAAGCAGATACCGGGTTTGCTGAGAATCGCCCTCGGCTTCATGATCACCTGCGTCGGCATTTTGCTCATTTCGCAGCAGGGCACCCTGCCGCCAGTTCTCAGCGTCTTCCTGGCTAATATCTTAATCATGGGAGGCCGCGTACCCGTGCTTTCGGGGATCGCGCAGTTCTGGAATCAAGAGAATTCGAAGATCCCGCTCGTAGCCTTAGTCTGGTTTCTAGCCTCTGCAGTCGGTTTTTACTATTTCACGTTTGTCGACGATGCGCTGACATGGCGAGTGCGTATCGTCACTGTCATGAATATCCTCTTCGCACTTGGCGTAGCGTATCTGTTAGTAAGAGGATTGAAGATCGAGAGAAAACTGCGTCCGGTGATGGCGATAAGCTACAGCTTCGGTGCCTACCTACTCCTTACTCTGTCGCTGTTCGACGCAACTGCCGAGGCCGTACTTCTGGTGTTTCGAGACGGGCAGCCAATCACTTCACCAGAAACGGCGACCAGTGTTTTCTTACTGGGTGCTATCGTCAATCTGGTCGTCTTCACTATTTCAATTATCATAATGACCATGGAAGAACTCAAAGTTGAGCATCAAGAGAATGCCATCTTCGATCCTATTACTACGATATTGAACCAACGTACGTTCATCGAGGTCAGCAATCGCGTCTTGGGCGTCGCCCTGCGCTACAGCAAACCGGTTTCGATGCTTACGCTAGAACTCACCAATTTTGATGCTATCGTAAAAATGCACGGTGCCCAGGTCGGTAATGCACTGCTTAGGCATTTCGCGTTGATGGCGAACGATCGACGACGCAACGAGGATGTCCTCGCACGCACAAGCTATAAGCAATTCAGGCTGCTATTGCCAGGCGTGGATGAAGCGGGCGCGAAGGTTGTTATCAAGAAGATCGAGGATGCCATAATCGGCGAAGAATATGTCTATCGAGGCACACCCCTCAAAGCAGATTTCCTGATCGTCGCTGTGACTAATCGTGAGGAAGATCTACATCTGCCGCAGATGTTACAGGAGGGAGAGGTAGAGCTATACAACAAGCAGCAGGAAAGAGGGAACTCGGTGTAAGCGACGAGTACGATGTATCATAGGCCAACAAACCCTCCGATACCCACACCTTCCGGAAGCGAATCATGGCCTATAACGCTATTCTCTATCAGATCGAAAACCAAATTCTAACTATCACGCTAAACCGAGCCGAACGCATGAACGCGTTTACCGTAGAGATGGCTGAGGAGCTAATAGACGCCGTAAATCGCGCCAGCGAAGACGATGAAGTAAGGGCAATTGTCGTTACCGGTGCAGGCAAGGCATTCTGTGCCGGGATGGATCTCGACAGCGAGGGAAACGTGTTTGGGCTGGACGAAAGCCTGCAGCCAAGCCTTAATGACATGCAAACCAGGCTGAACGATCCCGCTATCATTGCCGGCGTGCGCGATACCGGCGGACAGCTGACTCTAGCGATGTATGACTGCAAGAAGCCCCTGATCGCAGCCATCAATGGAGTCGCGGTAGGGATCGGCGCAACCATGACCTGCGCTATGGATATCAGGCTGGTCGCAGAGAAGGCACGTGTTGGCTTCGTATTTAACAAGATCGGCATCACGCCGGAAGCCTGTTCTACCTGGTTTCTTCCGAGAATCGTCAATATGGGCACGGCATTGGAATGGGTCTATAGCGGCGACCTCATAGCGGCTGAAGAACTGAAGTCGCGGGGCTTTGCCAACTCCATAGAGAGCGAAGACTCACTCCTGGACAAAGCCTATGAGCTAGCGCACCGAATAGCACAGCACAGCCCCGTGTCTATCGCGCTGACTCGTCAGATGATGTATCGTAACGCGGCTCAAGACCATCCATTGGCTGCACATCAAGTAGATTCTCTGGCAATCTTCTACGCCAGTCAGGGAAGCGGGAAAGAAGGGGTTAAGGCCTTTTTAGAAAAGAGAAAGCCTGAATTCACAGATAAAGCATCTAGTGACATGCCTCCTTTCTACCCCTGGTGGGAAGACTAATTAAAAAGACATACTAGGATTAATCATGCTTAGAAACTTCGAACTCCTCTGCTCCACCAGCGGCCGCGTCATATTGGGACTGTACTTCCTGCTTCCCGGTGCCATCCTGAAGATTACCAATATGGAAGGTACTGCCAACTCTATGGCCGAGCACGGCATGGTGTTCGTTTCCTTCTTCCTTATCCTGACCATCATCATTCAGCTGTTCGGTGGCATCGCTATGATCGTGGGATATCAGGTCAAACCGGTCGCCTTCGTGCTGGCGGGGCTCACTCTGGTCATTAGCATCGTGATGCATGACTTCTGGAATACCCCCTCGGAGACACAAAACTTCGTTAAGAACATGGGTATAATGGCTGGGCTGCTAGTCGCAGCTGGTCTCGGTGCAGGTGGCTGGAGCATCGACAGCAAGCTCAATAAACCATCATAGTATCAGTAAGTTAGCTTAATATTGGCTGGAATACAGCGACTGGCAGGATAGCCAAAAGTGAGTCTTTGTCAGAGCAGATTCTTGACAGCCGCACAGCTGCCTGCGAGAGTTCATTATGGGCTGCGCACTTGATAAACGGGGCTTGCGCCACCATCTAATTCAATCAACAACCTGAGCCGATCGATTCAGCTGATTTTAAGCATTCATCCCTTATAGTAGAATCGGAATTCACCGCAGGTAATTGAGACACTAAAACAGGATTAGCTACATCATGATAATGGTGCAATCAACTTTCCATCTGGTCGCAGACTC
>CAXBLN010000044.1:0-24625 GCA_963976555.1 uncultured Gammaproteobacteria bacterium | reverse complement strand
CACTACTCTCAGGGTTAGTTCTTTGCGTTCAATTGGCGCAGCGGCGCTTATGTTGCTGGTATCGGTCATGAGCTATAGACTCTTCAGGATTAGATTTGCTTACTATAGGCGAGATTAGAACCTGTGTAAAAACTGAGATCCTATCCGGACCTGGGAGATTCATATATGCGCGACAAAGTCTGTATCGTGACGGGAGCCAATTCAGGTATTGGCTTCGAGATATGCAAGGCCCTAGCTATACTCAAAGCCCATGTAGTGCTTGTTAGTAGGAATGAACGCAAGGGGATAGAAGCTCAAGAATCTATCAAGACTCTGGTTGCCGATTCAAGCATCGATCTGGTAATCGGTGACCTAGGTAGCATCGAATCCACTCGAAGTCTTGCCGGGCAACTTAGCCGTGCGTATCCCAAGATCGACGCACTAATCAACAATGCAGGCGTCTGGATGACCCAGTGTGAATTGAATGAAGATGGGCTGGAACAGTCATTCATGACGAATCATCTGGCGCCCTTCATGCTCAATCAGATTCTCATGCCGAATCTCAGGGCAGCCGCACCCGCGCGCATAGTCACCGTTAATTCTGGACTCTATGTAAAGGGAGTAGTGGACCTGGATAAGACTCCTGTGGGGGGAGACTTTGGCCGCATCGCCGCCTACGCTAATTCCAAGATGTGCAATGTCCTTACTTTGAAAGAACAGGCGCGCCAAATCGAAGGCTCTGGGGTCACCATTAATATGGTACATCCCGGCGTAATCAGGTCGAATCTCGGTGAATCTAATGGGCCACTCGGCTGGCTTCTCGTGCAGATAAAGAGATTTTGGAGAACACCGGAACAAGGAGCCTTGGCTCCTGTATGGCTAGCAACAGATCCCGATGTGGCAAAGTATAACGGCGTCTATTTTAATGAGATGGAAATAATGCCGCTGGTGGAAGCGGCGAAGGATGAGCAACTGGCGGCGGCGGTGTGGAAACAGTGTCAGACATTATGTTTCCCCGCACAGCAATCGAATTTCGCCTAATGGCCTAATGCGCGCAAAATCTTCCTCCTACCCATAAATATTAGTGCCGCGCTGCTAAGCCAAACGCCGCAGGCCATGAAGAACAACAGGCCGCCATCGGTATTGCCGGCCGCATCGACGACGCGAATGACGCCCAGAGGTGTAAATAGATGAAAGAAGATTGCCCCGGACATTATCATCAGGCCTGCTAATGCACCCCATACTCGAGTCGCGGGCACAAGTACCAGAATGCTGGCTATCAGTTCAGCAATGCCCGTGGCAGTTCCGCCGTAGTCGCGGAAGCCGACCGCGAACCACTGGGGCAAGCCGATAACGGCCATCCATGAAGCGATGGTGTTGAAGATGATTACAGTCTCTTCCGACCCGGTGAACTTGAAGAACAGCGATTGTAGAAACACGAAGGCAATATAGAGGGATAGCACCCAGTGGATGATCTTATTCATTTCCAGCTTATTCATGTGAATCCTCGAAATCTGATCTAGTCTGAGAGCAGTTGCGGCCAGTATCGATCAGCATCGATGATGAAGCCGTCCTTGTCGGCCTGCCATCGAGTGCCGATCTTCTTGTTATAGTTTAGATAGAGCTTCCCATTGTAGACAGTGAATTGGGTGGGGTCGATACCTGCCGTGTCGTTCTGCGAAACCGCCCATGCACAGTAGCCACCATACTGAGGCGCATACCGTTCAGGATTGTCTCTGAATGCGCCGAGGTTGGCTGCGCTTGAAAAACGCCAGTTCGCTCCCATCCAGCTCATCTCGAATTCCTTGCTGCCTTCTACCGCGCGCTGTTCTGTGAAATAGGCGACGGCATCAAAGCCCTCTATTGCCAGGTTACCGAAGAACGTCGTGTTGATCTCGTCCACTGCCATCGCATGACTGCTAGCGGCGAGGAATAGAAATGCGGTGAAGAGTTTATGAATTCTTTGCCCTATATTTAGGCTTGAGAGTCTCATTTACTAATTCCTTATGATAATCAGCATTGTGTGCAAATCTAGTCTAAATTAATTACTTGAAGGGAAAGACCCCGGAGCTTAGGTTTATCATTCAAAGGTCTTGTAAATATCCGATCCGGCAGCTGAACTCTCAAGGAAATCCGGTGCCCGCAAGCACTGGAATACTGGCTCTGTATCGCGCATAATCTGCCGCGCTATTCTCGTTGTATTCGTTGGAAAAATTTATGTGGTTTAAAAACGCACGACTGTATTGCCTCAATGCGGCTATCGATGCCTCCCCAGAAGAATTAGAACAAAAACTGGCCGAACAGATATTTCATCCCTGTAGTAGTCACGACAAGTCGAGATACGGTTGGGTTAGCCCCCTCGGAAAGGAAGGGGAAATGCTGACCCATGTGCAGGGTGACTATATTATGCTCTGTGCGCAGAAGCAGGAACGTATTCTGCCTACTTCGGTTGTCAACGAGGCGACCGACGAGAAGGTTGCCGAGCTCGAAGAGCGTCAGGGACGCAAGATCTATAGAAAAGAGAAGCGTCAGATCAAGGACGATGTATTCGTCTCACTCTTACCCAGAGCCTTTACGCGCAATCAACAGACTTACGCCTATATATCAGCTAAAGACAAGCTGATCGTAGTGAATTCAGCCAGCGCACCCAAGGCTGAGGCCCTGCTTAATTTGTTGCGGGAGAGTCTCGGCAGCCTGAAAGTCTCTATACCCGACGCTAATCGGGCACCCAGCGACGTGATGACGCGATGGTTGAAAGAACAAAAGGCCAGCGACAACTTCCTCATTGATGAGGACTGTGAACTGTATAACCCTACCGATGGCAGCAATATCGTTCGCTGTAAGGGACAGGATCTTATTTCCGAAGAGATTCAGGGTCATTTGGAAGCGGGTAAGCAGGTGAAGAATCTTGGTGTTACCTGGAACAGCCTGCTTAGCTGCACACTGAGTGACGACATGAGTGTAAAGCGTCTCAAATTTGTCGGCATGAAGCAGGAAGAGGCTAACGAAGAGATAGAGAGTGCCGCACAGAAATTTGATCAGGAATTTGCCGTGATGACTCTAGAGCTCTCGGGCTTCTTCAAGGCATTTTTTTCCGCATTCGGTGGGCTTCAGGAAGCACGGGACTAAGACTTCAGGACACGGAAAGCTCACTACTCAAGCCAATCTATTCACTAGCAAGCTATTGGGAGCCAACAGGATGATGAAACTCTATGATTACGGCCGCGCGCCTAACCCAAGACGGGTAAAAATTTTCCTTGCCGAGAAGGGTGTCGAGGTAGAGCTGGTGAATTGCGACATGGCGAAAGGCGAACACAAGACGCCCGAATTTCTGAAGAAGAACCCCAGCGGCAAGATTCCCGTTTTGGAATTGGAGGACGGCCGTTGCCTTGCGGAGTCGGTAGCCATATGCCGTTATATCGAAGCCATCCATCCCGAGCCCAACCTGATGGGAAGCAATGCCTTTGAGCTGGGACATATCGAGATGAGAAATCGTCATATCGAAACCGAGCTCTGGTCGCAGATCGGTGTGTCCTGGGTGAATGGCCCAATCGTAGGTGCGATGGGCATCTTCGAGCAGATCCCTGCCGCCAAGGAGGCCAGTGACAGGAATGTGAGCGCCTACTATCAGCGGCTCGACAGGGAGCTTGGGGAAGCACCTTATATTGCAGGGGAAAGATTCACCATCGTAGACATCACCTTGCTGACGGCGGTGGACTTCGCCACTTCTTTAGTGGGGTTGAAGCCCGATGCATCACTGGAAAGTCTATGGCGCTGGCATGCCCTGGTGTCAGCACGGGCAAGCGTAGACGCTCAGGAATAGGCTTAAGCACCTACATGCCAGGCTCGGATGCCAGCATGCCTTCGAGTTCTGTCACATAGACAAACACGGGTATCAGTAGCTCACTCAATTGGCTATGCATCATCCCGCGAACCTCTAGCCAGTCGATGCCGCCAGGCCCGCTGCCGATCATCGGCATGGCTATGGAACTCAGCCTTTCATCTACTACCAGCTTATTCAATGCCCGGAACGTTCTGTTTACGGCAATCTTGTCCGGACGGCTGGGGCGCCCCAGGGCTGGGTCGGGTGCCTCGCCTACGACTAGATTCAAGATCTTAGTCTTGCCAGTGCCTTTCCAGAGCCAGACATCTCCGGGTTCCGCTTTCGATTCCTCGCACCACTCAATGAATCTGGCTCGCATACTTGGGAATTTTTCTTGCAGTTTTCTGGAAAGGCCGCTGCTCATCGGGTCGTTAACGGAAACGCCCTGAGCGATGACTTCGGCTCGACTCATGAGAATATCGCCCTGTACTTCATAGATCATATGCAACTGCTCCTATTCAGGTTCTATAGGTATCTACAAATCGTTTCAGTATTAATTGTGCCTCGCCAGTCTCCTCGTTTTCAACAGCCGCTATCAATAATTCTGCGGATTCGGCGGGAAAATAGCCGAAGTCCTTGTAAATATTGATGCGCACAGCGAAGCCCTCGGCGTCCGCTTCGGGGTGAAACTGCGTTGCATAGATGTTTTTCTTAACTCTAAACATCTGTACCGGGCAGGAGCTATTGCCCGCAAGTAATACGGCACCCGGGGGAGTGCTATCGCAGGCTTCCTTGTGCCCTAGCAATACCCTGAACGAAGCGGGAGAGTTCTCAAGCAGTCGATCCTGCATTCCCGCTTGGGTCAGCTGAATAGTGGCGCCGCCAACAGGCTCGGCATATTTAGTGGAGATCGAGGCGCCCAGATAGCTACCCAGCAGGCCATTTCCGGAGCAGCAGCCCAGGAAGGGAAAGTCTCTCGCGATCACTTCATCGAATAAGTTCATGAAGCCCGATTCGATCTGCAACTGCGTGGCTGATTTCTTTTCTGGAGGCGCACTGATATCGAACGGGCTACCACCGACGATGATGGCAGCATATTTATCGAGATCGATATCTTTCAACCCCGATTGCTCGGCGCGTATTCGCTGCACTTCATATTCTTCCAGACCGCCGTAGCGCTTGATCGCGGCAAACTCATTCTCCGCCGTGGCATCTTCTGGTCGGAGTTGGAGTATCAGGAAGGGTTTACTCACGATCTGGTTTTATTCCTAACATTTTACACATGGCAATCAGCGAGTTATCGGCCCGTTAACTCATCTAGCCTCAGTGCCAGATTAGTTAGAACTTCGGCCGCTATCTCGATCTGCGGGGCAACCAGGTCATACTGCCGCTGTTCTATCGCTTCGCGGACACCGGGAATTGTCTTCACACCGTAGCCAGTATAGAAACCCGGCGCGTAGATGTGATGCTTGTACCAGGGGCGACCACTTAAACCTTCCTCGCGGATAAGCTCGCGCTCACTCGTATACAGCTGGTAGTTGTTCTGCTCGCTAGCGGGCGCGCCGCTCATGGCTAGAATCTGATAGGCAGCCGCTGAATCTTCCAGTTTTGTCAGAGCGTTTTGCAGCGGTGCGAAGTTGAAATACGGCACTGGGGGTTTCGGTAATGGAGGTCCGAAAGATTTAGTCGGGTCCAGGACTATGTCGTAGACCCCTTCGCGAATGTCTTTATTATCCGTTGCAGTCTGCTCACGCATATTCTTGGCCAGGGTTTCGATCTCATCGATGTAGCCGGCGACATTGTCGGCGAAGCCCTGAAAATCGAAAGGTAATCGAGGCGCATTTGCCAGTCTCAGGGTTGCGCGGCCGGCAAATTGTGCGAGGGTCTCACCATAGACCAGGCCAGGGTCGATCCACTTGGTATAGTGTTCGTAGGTATCGTACAGGGTGTGATAGCTGCCGCCACCGGAGTGGCCGCCGAAGCCCATATTGGCCGATGCGATTCCGAGGTGTTGAAGAAACGGAGTGTAGTCGGAACCGGAACCGAGCGGGCTGATACGCAGGTCGCTGCGGCTGACCGCCTCACTGCGAATCGTCTCGGAACCGCTGTTGATTCTGAGGTTCGCACGACGTCGCTCCGCGACTGAGACGCCGGTCTGCGGATCCGTCACGTCTCTCATTACCTCGTTGAAAAATTTCTCGAGAACGTGACTGCCACCGACGTTCACGAAACCACGCCCATTGCCATCGGTATTGAGGTAGGCCACGGCGTGTTCCTGCAATTCGCTGGCATGGTGTTCGGCCCACTCGGTGGAGCCGATCAGGCCGGGTTCTTCCGCATCCCAGGCGGCGTAGATGATCGTGCGTGCTGGGGGATAGCCCGCTGCCGCAAGTCGACTCACCGCCTTGGCTTCCGCCAGCATAGAGACTATGCCCGATAGAGGATCAGCCGCACCGTGGTTCCAGCCATCGTGATGATTGCCACGAATTACCCATTGGTCGGGGGTTTCTGCGCCCTCCATGCGAGCGATGACATTATAGGCCGTCACCATCTTCCAATCGAACTCCAGCTTAAGCCTAACGCGAGCGGGGCCAGGTCCCAGATGGTAAGTAATCGGCAGGCCACCGCGCCACTCTTCGGGTACAACGGCACCGCCCATCGCCTCGAGCAGCGGCAGCGCATCGCGATAGGATATAGGCAGAACGGGAATCTCGGTAATTGTAGGCGCGTCCTCACGGCTCAGGCGAGTCACGTCACCGGTCGCAGCAACACCTGGCGTTAGTACATCTCCTGGATAGGTTGGCATATCCATGACCGAGCCGCGCTGCACACCGCTATCATTCTTGTAGGGTCCCTCGGGGTAGACATCGCCCCGTCCGTAGCCGTCATCGGCCGGGTCAGAATAGATAAGAGTGCCTACAGCACCCATCTCGCCGGCGAGTTTAGGCTTGATACCACGCCAGGATCCGCCGTATTTGGAGATGGCGATTTTCCCGGCTACGCTAACGCCGTAGCGCTCCAGCATTTCGTAGTCAGCCGGTGTCCCGTAGTTGACGAACACAAGTTCCGCTTCGACTTCTCCACCTGTCGAGAAGGCGTTGTAGGGAGGGAGCAGGTTGTTCGTGTTGGCACTGCTTGCATCTCCTTCTACGGGATCCTCGGTCAGGGAAGCGGTGAAGCGATGCGGGGCGACCATTTCCAGTTCACGGGTGAGTGGCTCAGGAAACAGTACCTCGTACTCTGCAATCTCTACATCATAATTCCAGGAGCTTAGAAAGGCAGCAATGGCCTCGGCATTCGCTTTGCTCTTGGGCGATCCGACATGATGTGCCTCAGACGAGAAATCCCTCAGCCATCGATCCATTTCCGTTCTGTCGATATGGGTGTCAAATGCAGATTCAATCTGTCGCTGTGCCGCACTGCTTTCGGGAGTAAATCCAAAGAGTGCCTGCTGTGCGCTGCTATTTATCGAAATCGAGAATAGGCTGGATATCGCGAGGCAACGCATTGCCTGAGACGTAACTTTGGGGAAAGAGTGCCCAGAATAATTCATAGTCGCTTCCTGAAATATTGATTCGTGCTGCATTCTTACACATTCCCGTCATTCGGTGAATGGCTGCGCCGCCCCAGCGGCGGCAGGCCTCCATAGATGCTATAGTGTGCGCCGCGCAGCAACTCCTAAAACCGTATCTGGGCTCCGACGTGGCAATTAAGCCTACAATCTATAAACTGAAAATCTCGTTAAGCGACCTGAATCGAGACATATACGATTCGCTCAATCTAACGATCGCGCGCCATCCATCGGAGACGATGGAGAGGATGATGGTTAGGGTGCTCGCATTCTGCCTCAACACGCGAGAGCAACTGCTTTTCTGTAAAGGCCTTAGCGACACCGAGGAGCCAGACCTCTGGGCACATTCCCTGGATGGCAATTTGGAGCTGTGGATCGACGTAGGAGAGCCGGCAGCGGACAGAGTAAAGAAGTCGAGTCGCGTTGCTGATCAGATGCGAGTCTATTGCTTCAATAACAAGGCACCGACTTGGTGGCAGCAAAATAGAGATCAACTCTCGCAATTGACAGTCGACATCTATCGATTCGAGTGGGAACAGGTGCAAGCTCTGGCGGCGATCAGCGATCGTGGCATGGATTTTTCGATAACGCTTTCGGGCGACTCAGTATACGTCGCCAGTGAACTCGGAGAGTGTGAGTTAAAGTTAGAAACCTTGCAGGAAAATACAAGATAGAGAAATTTATGACAGATTCGAAAAAAGATTCAACACAATTCGGAATCGATGAGGCGCAAGTGGTAGAGCTGCAAAGACATCCTATCGATTTGTACAAGATACTGAAGTTCGAAGGCTTGGTCGGCAGCGGTGGAGAGGCGAAGGCGGCGATCGCCGGTGGGCAAGTGTTAGTTAACGAAGTTGTCGAAACCCAAAAGCGAAAGAAAATCGTGTCAGGCGATACCATTCGATTCGACGATAAACTTTATCGTATGCACTGTGACTCGGAATTGGAGCCTGTAAAGGTTCTGTCCGAAGAAGAGAGAGCAGCCAAAGCAATACTAAAGGCAAAACCCAAGGCGAAAATAGACTGGCGCAAGAAGCGGGTCTCGAAGAAGGCCGGCAGAAAAGCCATCGGAATAAAGAGTTAAACAGGTATGACAAACAATGATTGTCTAAGGCGCATACGCTACATACTGGACTTCGATGATAGCAGGATGATTGCGATTTTCGGCCTCACTAATCTCAAGGTCGATCGCAGCCAGGTATCTGCCTGGCTAAAACAAGATGATAATCCAGACTTCGAAGAATGCGACGATCCAACTTTTGCCTCGTTCCTGAACGGATTGATCATCGCACTGCGAGGCGAGAAAGAGGGAGGGCCGCCTCCGGCCGAGACGCGGCTCAACAACAATATGGTATTCATGAAGTTGAAGATCGCGCTAAACCTAAAGGCAGATGAAATATTGCAGATATTGGAGTCTGCAGATCAGATAGTAAGCAAGCACGAGCTTAGCGCATTCTTTCGACGTTCGGATCACAAGCACTATCGTGAATGCAAAGATCAGATTCTTAGGAATTTTTTCAATGGCCTGCGGATAAACTATCGGGATTAAACCCTCAGCTCATCGCCTGGGCATTGTCATAATTCACTAAGGATTTAGGCCGGCGTCCCGCTATACTCTGTGAAGGAATGACTTTTATATTCTCTAATCCTGGCGCAAGCAATTCGATGAACACCACTAAGCAGTCGGTATCGCAACAGCCGAAGATTAGGCAGAAAAATTTCTTTCTCTGCATCTTCGCCGCTACCTGTCTAATTTTCTCAACCGTACTGGCGAATGCGCAGGATGCAACAATTGACCTGAGCGCCGAACGCAACTTCGTGTATCAAAATGGCGTCTATCCGACTATCGGCGAATCGATTCTTCCTTTCGTAGTTACCGTTACTAACCCCGGCACTTCTGCCATTGAAGATCTGGTATTCACCGTGGCATTAAGTGCCGGTGCTACCGTGGGCAACGTCGATAGCGAGTGCAATGTCAGCGAAGAATCGTTCGTGCTGTTGACCTGCACGATCGATGAATTGAAGTCGAATCGAAGTAAGATTATTGACTTCTATGTCGATGGTCCAAACTCTCTCGGCGTCGGTGAAGGTTTTACGGTATCGATCGAGTCAAGCGCTGCGACTGTATTAGAGCCCGATGCTGTCGAGGCTACTCTCGCAGATGGAGACAGAAGAATTAGAGGTTCGAATCTCTTCGTCCATCTGGTACGTAACATCGGCCTCGATATCAATCAGAACGGTGTGCCGGACCTCGATGAAGAGATTATAAACTTGCCTGCGTCGACCCCGGTCGATGAGCTGCTCGCGCGCGAGGCAGTAGTGGATGTGCTCTTTGTATATACGCCGGCGGCATCAATGTATCTCGGGCCAAAGCTATCAGTTAGGGTCGATCAAATTATCAGTATCGCGAATCAGGTTTTTCGTGAAAACGATGTTGCCATCAAGTTTAAGAACGTTGGGCTCGAAGAAATTCCCTATACGGCAAACGACACCGCGATCCTGACTACCTTCGATGCGCTGGTAGCAAAAGCTGATCCTGCTTTCGATGAGCTGAGCAGTTTGGTCACCACATCGGGCGGCGACATCGTGGTCATGCTGCATGCCGTAGACACAAACCTGGCAACAGAATGTGGCTGGACAACGCTGAATGGCGTCGGCAGGCAGGGCGATTTTCAGGCGCCATACCAGCAGGGAAAGTTATTATCGGCCATAAACGTAGGACCAGACTGCCTCTTCAGCTTTAACCTGGCACCTGTGTTTGCCAGCAATATGGGCATTGCTCAGGAAAGACAGAGAAGTCCCGATGGCGGGACGTTCGCCTATTCATCGGCATATGGAATCACCAATGAATTTTACACGTTAGGCGCGGCAATAGGTGCCTCCACATTTGGGTCCGCAAGCCTGGTGAACAGATTCTCTAACCCAGAAAGTCTGTGTTTGGGCATCGCCTGTGGCATTGATAGAAACGATATCGCCAATGGGGCCGATGCGGTCTACTCGTTGAATAAGACTCGTCATCTGGTGAGTGCCCTGACACCGACAATATTCCATGGGGAACCAAACGCAATCGAAGACAAGGTCACGCTGCTCGGTGGCATTTATGACCTTGAGATTGTGCAGACCTCTGTCGAGACCAGTGCGATCCAGGGTGAGTTTACAGAGTTCGATGTTAGCGTAACGAATACTTCGCCAGTTACACTGAGCGATATCGATCTGCAACTTGCCCATGTAAGTGCGGGCTCGATCGTAGAAGAGGAACAAAACTACGAGACCTCATCCAGCCTCTGCACTATCCTCGGCAGCAAGCTGGCGAATTCGGCGGTTGCAGTAGGCGATGCGATACAAAAAACTGGCACTTTAAGTTGCAGTATCGATAGCATTGCGCCGGGTCAGACCTTGTCTTTTGATTATCGAATTCAGATTGATGCGACTCCACCATTGCTCAACACCGCCGCTTACTACCATGAAATCGTTACAGTGAATGGCTCTCCTCAGCTGGAATCGCTGGTGTGCATACCTGTGTTTCAGACCTTCGTGGATGCTAACGCGGGCAGCACAGTATGCAGCGAAGTGCAGAACCTGCCGCTTACTTTTGGGCCGCAGAGTCAGGCGGGTCTGAATCAGCAGGCGAGTGTCACTGGCAACAGACTCTCTGTCCCCTACATCCGGCTAGACGATGGCAGTCTTATCAGCGCGGAATTTCAGATCACGTTCTTTGGCGAGGTAAGATTCGAATTACTGTCCTATAAGACTCTCGACAGCTCCATTACTCCAGCGGCAGAGGCTAGATTCACTGATGCGGGCGTCCTTAGTCTGTCGAATCTGTTAGTCGGCGGGTTCAACTACGATATCGACGCTACACTCGAGCCAGGCTCCGATCCTGTTAAGCTAGGCTCATTGAATATTACCTTGCTAAGTATTGATCCCTAGACGCCGCCTAGAGAATGAAATTTTGTTTCATAGAAGTCGGCGATGCCTTCCTTTCCACCTTCTGATCCTATCCCTGATTGTTTCCAGCCTCCAAACGGCGCTACTTCAGTTGAGAATACACCTGAGTTTGAACAGACGATGCCGTACTCGAGGTCTTCGGAGACGCGTATGACTCTGCCCACGTCGCGAGTGAAGAAATAGGCTGCAAGCCCATAATCTGTTGCGTTTGCCTTCTGTATGACTTCTTGCTCGCTGGTAAAGGTCTGCACAGCAGCGATTGGGCCAAAAATTTCTTCATTCGCGAGACGCATTGAAATATCTATATTCGTTAGCAGTGTAGGCTGGTAGAAATTCTCTCCCAGTTCATGACGGCCGCCACCCTGTAACAACTTCGCGCCTTTCTCCAGTGCATCTGCCAATAAAGCATCCATCTTCTCGAGTGCCTGCTTATTGATCATTGGGCCAATCTCGGCTCCTTCCTCGAAACCATCGGCGACTTTCAATGCGGTTATTTTTCGCTGTAATTTTTCTGTAAACGCTGCCGCGACGCTTTCGTGTACGAAGATGCGATTAGTGCAGACACAGGTCTGACCGCAGTTACGAAATTTCGTCGCGACGCAGTGGCTTACCGCCTCATCAATATCTGCATCATCGAAGACGATAAAAGGCGCGTTGCCTCCCAGTTCGAGCGAGATTTTCTTCACTGTAGAGGCGCACTGCGCCATCAGAATCTTTCCGACCGCGGTGGATCCGGTAAAGGTAAACTTTGCGATCTTCTTATGCTGAGTGAGAACTTCGCCTATCGCCTGCGAGTCACTACCGACTATCACGTTCAGTACCCCTTTAGGAATACCGGCTCGCTGCGCAAGCTCACAAAGCGCCAGCGCTGAGAGCGGTGTACCGGCGTCGGGTTTAATCACTACGGTGCAGCCGGCCGCCATAGCGGGAGCGGCTTTGCGAGTAATCATAGCATTGGGAAAGTTCCACGGTGTGATGCAAGCGACGACGCCCACGGGCTGTTTGTAGATATGGAGCCGGCGATCGTTCGCTACCGTGGGAATAATATCTCCCATGACGCGCTTACATTCCTCGGCATAGAATTCGATAAAACCGGCGCCGTATTTTACTTCCCCCATGGCCTCTGTAAGGGGCTTGCCTTGCTCCGCCGTCATCAGCGCGCCGAGGTCATCGGCATTCTCTAATATCAACTCATACCATCTGCGTAGGTAAGTAGCGCGTTCTTTGGCGGTTATCTTGCTCCAGCTCTTGAAGGCGGTTGCGGCAGCTTCCACCGCCACTCGTGCATCGTCAGCATTGGCGTCTACGGTTCGGGCGACCATATCGCCGTTCGCCGGATTAAATACCTCGATGTGACCAGCTGAGCCGCTTACCCAGTTGCCATTTACGAAGTTCTCTGTTCTAAAGAGGGAGGAATCTTTAAGTTTAATCATGTCATTTTTCTCGATACTCTAGACGGGACTCGATTTAAAGCTCTGCCTGGGGATAAACCCGGGCTCATCTGCTTGCAACTATTTTTCATCAAGCCTGAGTGTAACCTACTCCAAGAATTCAGCTACGCCAATGGGCGAGAGCTCGTTGTCGTGAAGTGGAGCCTACAATTAGCTGTATTAGTCAGCCCCATTATAGCCATTACTTTGCTATGCTTCCCTAAGCACGGTTACTGGTTCTTGGGGGACGCTAGAATAACGCTCTTATTACTTATTTTCGGACTCATGTTGCTTCTCGGTGGCGGTGCCGCCATGGTGCGTGGTGCATCAGGTCTGGCTGAGGGTTACGGTGTGCCACCTTTGGTCGTCGGTCTGACGGTCGTTGCCTTTGGTACGAGCGCGCCTGAACTGGTGGTTAACGTGCTTGGCGCGCTGGAGGGACAGACAGAGCTTGCCTTCGGTAACATCTCCGGCTCCAACCTGGCAAACATCGGCCTGGTTCTAGGCTCTGCGGCGATCATCACTCCCATGACGCTGCAGGGGAAAATAATTCGCAGGGAGCTACCTTTGTTCCTGCTGGGCACCACCGTCCTCCTCATCATGATGTTAGACCCACTCCTGCGCGGCGAGCGCTCAGTTATCGACCGATCCGATGGTCTAATCATGCTCTTGCTGTTCGGCATCTTCATCTATCTGACCGTGTGGGATTTCATTCGTCAGGATCATGATCCGTTGTTAACAACGATCGGCGAGCTCGATATCGTTTCTCATGCCGAGAACAGGACAAACTGGATCCTTGTGATTGGTGGTGTTGTCGGCTTGGCTATCGGCGGACAGATCACGATCATCCAAGGAACAGAGCTGGCCGAAACGGCAGGTATCCCGCCCGTAATAGTCGGCATGCTGGTGTTGGCAATAGGCACGAGCCTGCCAGAATTGATTACCTCGATTTTTGCTGCGATGAAGGGCGAGGCAGATCTCTGCGTTGGTAACGTCATCGGTTCGAATATTTTCAATGGGCTATTCGTATTGCCGATCAGCGCGATGGTGAATCCTCTAATAGTCCCAGATGGTGGCGTGCTGGATATTTTAGTCTCCCTCACCTTCGCCGTTTTTCTCATACCGATTTTCATCTTCGGCAAGGCTCTCATGAATCGCCAGGTCGGTATCTTGTTTGTTATAGCCTATCTGGCCTATATGACGTTCCGAGTGCTCAATACATAGATGGCTTTGGATCGACAGTTTTTGGCCAGTCTGGAAATTTTTAGTGTTGTCTTCGTAACTGGCGACGCTGTATTAAATTTCTAACTCCGTCTATCATGAATTATTGCAATAACATATGCTGAGTAGTTATGAAGAAAAGCGAATTTAAGAGTATGTGGGAGGACATGCAGGAGGAGGGCTATTTCTCCAAGCATCCACATTATTCCGATCACTTCGGTGATGCCCCCTCTCCTGACGAGCTTGAGCTAGATAGACTCATGCTGGAACTAGATTTCACGAAACCCGAGATAACAATGCCCGTTCCCTATTCTGATTCGCTGGAAAGAAGTGTTAAGCGAACGGAGTCGGTTTGGCTGTATAAGATGTTCGATCTCCCCGCAACCGGCATAGCCCTGGACGTAGGATGTGGTTTCGGTAGGTCGGTGAGATGGATGGCGCAGCAGTATAATCAGGTTATTGGCACTGATATCTCCGAGAACGTTATAACGATTGCGAAGCAGAATTGCCAAGACTTCGAGAACGTTACATTCTACACAAACGATTCCAATTCAATACCTGTTGGAATCGAGATTTCCAGCATAGACGTCGCCTACATTTTTACCGTCTTTCAGCACATCCCGCGCGAGTTCACAGTTGATATTCTCAGCAGTATAAAGAACGTGCTTAAGGCAAACGGTAAAGTCGTCTTTAATCTCCTGTCTAATATTAATGAAGACCTAAATACAGGAACGGAAAATACCGAATGGGCAATAGGCTACAGCGAGGAACAGGCAGCCGAACTGCTTGTTCAATCTGGTTTGTGCTTGGATAAAATCGTGAGCTGGTCCAGGCCAGAGACACAAGTCCGTTGGCTGTGGGTTTCGGGGTACGTGGACTGAAATTCTTGTCCCCGATTCAGCGTCAGGGACTCGCTATAGCTGAATATTCCAGCTAACAAAGGTTCTAGTTAGTTTCCCACCTGAATACGCTGAAATATATTGGTCCAACAACACTGATCTCCGTTCGAGCTGTCCGGTGCTCTAAAATTTTCTATCTTCGTACGCAGAATATATTCACCCGGTTCCGAGAAGGTGGCGATGACTTTCGCAGTGCCTCGCCCGCCAGCGACCTCTACTGCAGATTGATCATCTGGATCTATTCCACCGCGAAATCTTCGAAATCGCGGATCTTCATCGCTAGCCTCGATCATTGGCGTGGACTCGTGCCGAGTAAACTCTACTTTGCCTGGACCCTGGTGCTTAAACCAGTGAACGCCAAGTGGCAATGCTTCAACAAAGCGCGGATCGGTAGGGTCTCGATCTGAAGGGTCCTCCACGTTGACCGTGAGCGTGACCGGCTCGCCCACCTTTGCCTGACCGGCATAGTCCTCCATCAGTGCAAACAGACCGGCGGATTTCTCCATCGAATTATCAAAGGAGGCCAAGGGTTGCAGAGTGCCCTGGGGGCGCGGAAGAATGAAGTCTAACTCATAGGCGGCGGCGCCGACGCGACCAGGGACTTTGTTCGCTTCGTGGTCATCGGTCCTAATACTCCACCAGGCATCGACATTGCGCATGTCTGCGGGCAGCGTCACAGTAAAGACTCCGGTGTGTCTGCCCGGAGCGAAATGGGTTGGCTGCATACCATCGAATTGCGCGGGCGAGACATTGTTGTTCATGCCTAGCGGTATCTCCACCGGTTTCGCATTGCGGTTGATATAGCCGAAGGATATCGACGTCGTGCCGTCTGCATTATCGAACCAACCTTCCATAACTGGAATTATTGCCAGCCCATCAGGATTGATAAGCGCGAGACGTCTATTTGGGTTTTGTGCCTCGGCGTGAAGGCTAAATAGGATGAGAAAGACTAGAAATATTTTTACGGTAGCCTTCTGACAAAACGATCTCATGACAGGTCTCCAGAATAAATTTGTATTAAGTAACCCTATGCTCCATGGCAAGTTTCAAGTTAGAAATGTAAGCGGATTCCACCCTCGAAAGTTTGACCTAGATCAAAATCCGGTAAGGATTTCACCCTGACTCTAGCTGGTCTGGCCGGCCAAATACGGTGTCTGGCACCGCTATGGATAAGAAAACCTCTGTTCGAGTCTTCGTTGAGAGATATCAAGGTGTGGAATGGGAAATGCTGTAGTTTTTGAGGGGAGGCAAGACGATATTTTTGAATCTTTGCTCTGAATGTCGCGATCTGTTTTTACTCTAAGGAAACTTGATGAGCAGCACAGTAGTAGCAGAACAGGCTGATTCCTCGGAGAATGTCGCCAGAGTCATATTGAGCACGCGTAAATTGTGCAAGGTTTATGGCAAAGCGGATATTCAGGTACATGCGCTTCGAGATGTTGATCTTGATTTACATGCGGGAGAGATGGCTGTCCTGCTTGGCGCGTCTGGTAGTGGAAAATCGACGTTATTGAATATCATTGGTGGGCTGGATACAGCCAGCAGCGGTAGCGTATTTTATGAAGGTAAGAACCTCAGCGAATTCAATGATCGCCAATTGACCAACTATCGGCGCGAAAATCTGGGTTTCGTATTTCAATTTTACAACCTCATCTCCAGTCTCACCGCCAGAGAGAATGTGGCACTCGTTACCGATATCGCTTCCGACCCTATGTCTACCGATGAGGCTCTGGAATTGGTTGGCTTGAAAGATCGTATGAATCACTTTCCCGCGGAATTATCTGGTGGCGAACAGCAACGTGTGGCAATCGCCAGAGCAATCGCAAAACGGCCCAAGATCTTACTATGCGATGAGCCCACCGGTGCGCTCGATGTGGAGACCGGGCGGCTCGTATTATCGGTATTGGATGAGGTGAATCAGAAAACGGAAACCACAACAGCAATCATTACTCACAATGCAGCAATAGGAAATCTCGGTGACACAATTATACGCATGAGTAGTGGACAGATCGTTGAGCAAACGCGCAATAAGGCTCGTGCCAACGTCAATGACATAAAGTGGTGATATCTGTGTCCGCACTTTCTAAAAAATTCTGGCGTGAGGCCTGGCAGTTACGAGGGCAGATACTCTCTATTGCTTTGGTGGTGTCTACCGGTGTTATGTCGGTGATCGTGATGCGCGGCAGCTATGACACGCTCGTTGTCGCGCAAGCAGACTATTATCGGGACATGCGCTTCGCCAGTGTTTGGTCTTTTTTGGTGCGTGCACCGCAGTCACTCACAGCCGAGATCGAGGCCATCCCCGGTGTCAATATCGTAGATACGCGGGTAACGTTTGCAGCCAGGCTGGATCTCGACGAAGCAGGCATCCCGGCCCGGGGACGATTTATTTCGCTGCCGGAGATGGGCCGGCCGCTGCTTAACGATATCGTCATAAAGCGCGGTCGCTATATTGCACCAGGCGGGCACGATGAAGTAATCATCTCTGAAAATTTTGCGCTCGCACGGAATCTACAACTCGGTGATTCGATCAGAGCGGTTCTTAACGGTCGCGCGCGCGATCTGAACATAGTCGGTATCGCCATCGCGCCGGAGCAGAGTTATGTCGTACCGCCCGGTGCGCTATATCCGGAAGATGAACGTTTCGGCATTTTTTGGATGGGCAGAGAAGTGCTCGGTCCAGTATTTGACATGGAAGGTGCCTTTAATGAAATCTTTGTTTCACTGAGCCCGGAGGCAAACGAGCTAGCTGTCATTGAGAATATGGATGAATTGCTGGCACCCTATGGAGGCCTCGGGGCCTACGCTCGCGAGGATCAGCCCTCCCATATGATTATGCAGGGTGAACTGGATCAGAATCGAATCATGGGCTCGGTAATTCCGGCGATTTTCCTGTTGGTGGCTGTGTTCCTGCTGCATATCGTGTTGGGCCGATTAATTTCCACCCAGCGTGGCGAGATCGCGGTGCTTAAGGCCTTCGGCTATACCGATCTTGAGGTAGGAGGCCATTTTCTGTTGTTCGCCGTGCTCTCCGTGCTGGTGGGTACAGTTATCGGTGCTGTGGGTGGCATCTATCTCGGTGGCCTCTATATAGAATTGTACGGTCAGTATTTCGACTTTCCCGATCTGCACTATCAGCTGTCACCTCGACTACTTTTGTTGGCTGCGGTGGCCTGTATCATCGGAGCAGTGAGCGGAGCGTTGCTTGCCGCCAAGAAAGCGATCGACCTACCACCTGCCGAGGCGATGCGCCCGGAAGCCCCGGCTAGATTCAAGCCAGGATTTATCGAACAGCTCGGATTGAGTCGATCGCTACCCTCGAGTGCGCGAATGATCATTCGTAATTTCGAGCGGAAACCCCTGCAAGCATTATTGTCATCATGGGGTGTTGCTATGTCTATAGCTATCCTGACTATCGGCATGTTCATGTTCGATGGCATCAACTATTTGATGGAACTGCAGTTTCAATCGATTCAGCGCGAAGATCTGACGGTAACGTTCGATGAGATCGTGGACAACTCGGTGCGCTATGATCTCGAAAAGCTTACGGGTGTCTCTCATGTAGAAACCTTCCGTATCAGCGCTGCGCGGTTTCGCTTTGGGCACCGTGAAGAAGAAGTAGGCATACAGGGCATGGAACCCCAGAGTCGGTTGCGCCGAATCGTTAACGCCGATGGCAAGATTTTGCCGGTGCCAACTGAAGGGGTAGTTCTCAGTGACTTACTGGCGCGGCGTCTGCGCGTCACGGCTGGGGACAAGGTTCGTGTAGAAATGCTGGAAGGCAATCGCCGCGCCGCTCAGGTGGCAGTAAGCGGTGTAGTGGAGGACTTTCTTGGCGTGTCCGCCTACATGAGCAAAGAGGCATTAGGCTATCTGACCCGTGAGGCCAATGCTGTCTCGGGAGCCTATCTACTGGTGGATAATGACAAGTTGAATGCGCTGTCGCGGGAACTTAAGGAGGCCCCGTTGATTGCAGGCGTGGCTTCGCCTGCATTGACGCTCGCTGAATTCGAGGAACTCATGTCGGAGAGTATATTAATCGCTGTCCTGTTCCTGCTGGGTTTCGCCGGCATCATTGCCGTTGGTGTAATTTACAACGGTGCGCGCATATCGCTGTCGGAGCGCGGTCGGGAATTGGCAAGTCTGCGCGTAATGGGCTTTCATCGACGGGAAGTAGCAACGCTGCTACTCGGTGAGCAGGCACTGATTACGATAATGGCAATACCTCTGGGTTGGCTGATTGGTTATTGGCTTTCCTACGCCGTGGCAATCACACTCGAAACAGATTTGTACCGTATACCGTTTGTAGTGGAGCAGCGCACCTACATGATTTCGGCAGCCGTTATCTTACTTTCAGCCTTCGTCAGTGGTTTGATCGTGAAGAAGCGACTCGACAGAATCCAGATTGTAGACGTGTTAAAAACCCGGGAGTAAAGAACAGATGAGTACTAAGGGTAAATGGACAGGCGTGGCAGCGGCAATCGGCTTTCTGATAGTGCTGGTATTGCTGCTGCAACCGACGCCTTTGCAGGTGGAAGTGGCGAGCATTTCACAACGCCCCTTCATGGTTACAGTTGCCGACCAGGGCCGTACCAGAGCACGCGACCCCTATGTAGTTGCCGCACCGATTACCGGTCGTCTTCTGCGTACACAATTGGAAGCGGGCGATAGAGTTCAGCAGGGCCAAGTCATCACGCAATTGGCGCTTGCGCCACAGGACAATCGTACAATTGCAATTGCGAGGGCTAACCTCGCTGCGGCCGATGCCAGATTGCGCGCAGAGCAGGCGGCATTAGCAGAGGTACAAGGCGTGCGTGCCAGAACTCTGCGAGAACTGGAACGGCGGGAGGAGTTGATCAAGAACAATTTGATCAGCATGGAAGAAGTGGATAGTTTTCGCCAAGCGCTGATTGCTGCCGAGGCTAGGATGGAAAGTGTTGAGGCGGCGGTCGTCGCTGCGCGAGCGAATATCGAAAGCGTCAAGTCGCAGCTATTAGGTAGCAGTGTCGGTACAGATTCTTTAGATGTAGGACTGGAACAGGTTCTGGCTCCAACCAATGGCACAATTCTGCAAGTTCTCGAAGAGAGTGAACGCGTCGTTCAGGCGGGAACTCCCTTGTTCGAAATCAGTAATCAGGACCGCATGGAGGTCATCGTGGACCTGTTGACTCAGGATGCAGTGAAGGTTGATAGCGGCGACTCTGTGCGCATTTCAGGTTGGGGTGGAGACTACACGATAGATGGCACAGTTCGGTATATAGAGCCTGTGGCCTTCACAAAATTTTCGGCGCTAGGAGTGGAAGAGCAGCGAGTGAATGTCATCATCGATCTACAGAATTCGCCTCCCAACCTGGCGGCGGAGTATCGCGTCGAAGTCGCTATCATTATTCTCGAGTTTGACAGTGTATTGACGGTGCCTGCGAGTTCGCTGTTCCAGCGAGGCGGTGATTGGAATGTATTTATCGTCCAGGCTCAGAAGGTTGTGTTACGTCCCGTGGAAATTGCCAATCGTAATCGCGAATACGCGCAAGTTCTTGCCGGTCTGCAAGAGGGCGATACGGTGATCCTATATCCTTCGGATTTGATCGAAGAAGGTACTGAAGTTTTCATTGAGTTATAGCGGTATTCTGTATTTCTACTGCGCCGTTAGACCAAAGTGCAGGATCAGCCAGCCGTCTTCATCCTGTTCGCTACTTTGTGGCTCGAGTTCTAGTAGTCGATCGGCAGTGATGCCGCCGCGCGTTGTCAGAAATTCTGTAACGGCATCGCGACGCGTGGAGCCCAGCGAGTTAAGCTCCGCCGCGCCCACAGCTTTCGCTGCGATTAATCTATCACGCAGATCCGCGATATAGGCGAGAGTATCCAGCTGCCCCGGCGGCGTCTGTTGAACATCCGCGCTGCTGTCTTCGGCTGCAACTTCGGGAATAGTTGTATGTAGCACGCGAATCTCTTCGACCATCACCGGCAAGGCGGCCTCTGCATACAATAACTCCACGGCAGCCATCCGCCGAACAGTCAGGGAGTCTGTGCTCTCTGCCTGGGCCTCCAGAGCCGATTCGATATTTGCATCTACGGCCATCGTTTGCAGAGCGAGCTTGTCTGCCTCTGCGCTGATCGCTGGCACTTCCAATAATAGTTGTGGTCGCTGCTTTAGCGCTTCGCTCAGCTGCAGTAAAACTTCCTGTTCCGGCGCGGCGATATCTGCGCGCCCTGGCAAGAATCTAATCTGCTCTAGACTGCCTTCATCGCCGCCACCAACGAGATTTGCTAGTAGCCGGAAGGGTGCGGCTACCAGATTGCCAAGTATATTTGTGATGGCTCTCCGAATCGCCGGCCCAAAATTGAATTCCGGATCGTTCACGTTCCCCGTGATTGGCACTTCGAGGTCGATCACTCCGTTGCCATCTTTGAGCAGAGCGATGGCCAAGTCTAATGGCAGATCCATGGCATCAGGCTGATCGACTCGTTGTCCCAGTTGCAGAGCGCTCAAGACAACTTGATTGTTCGCGTCTAATTCTCCTTCCAGCAGGCTATAGGAAAGATCGACATCTACTTTGCCCTCGGCGATCTCTCTGCCGGCGAACTTGATGACGTAGGGTGTCATAGACGGCATATCGATATTGCTAAAATTCGCATCAATCTGGCTTTCGGCGGCAAAATCAAAAGGGTTCAAGCTGCTTATGATCTGCACGAGTCCAAACTCATCTACTTGACCTTCCAGATTGATGTCCGTGACCTGATTGGAAATGTTAGCAAACCCCTGCACGGTGCCTTGTAAGTTTTGAATATTTGCGTTGAAAGGTAGTGGGAGATTGCGGTCGGTAAAATTAGCACTGGCATCGAGCAGGCTAACTCGGCCGACAGTGATTACGAGTGCTTCGCTATTCTCTGCTTCTTCAGTCGTCACTGTTTCCGCTGTCGACAACTCCGCACTCGGTTTTATGCTGCGACTGATATTGCTAGTGCCATCCTCATGTATCAGGACGCTTGCGAAGAATTCTTGCAGTGAGACCTCCGATACATCGATGTTATTCTCGGCAAGAGACAGACTCACCGCATCGATTCCCAGAGCCGTAATCGAGAACAGTGTTTCGTTCAGCTGCTGATCCGATATTTCCAGGTTATTAAGTGAAATTCCGCCTGTGAAAGAAAATGGCTCTGCCGGATTCACGGCAATATTCGCGTCGAGATTTAAGCTGCCGGACTCTAGCTCCAGAAAGGCAAATTCGCTCACATAAGGCTGGGCGACGGCAATCGAAATATCGCTTAGGCTCAGTGTGCTTGCTAATTCGAGATCAGGCAGAGCCTGCAGGCCACCCCTAAGTTCGATCTCGCCACCCGAGTCCAGGGACAGCTGCGCTGCGATCGGAAACTGACTAGCTTGCAGATTGTCGATACCCGTCATGTTGGCGTCTATCGAAGTGGCAATGAGAAATGGAGTCTCCAGAGTATTGTCGAGGAAGCTGACACGATTATTCTCAATTGCGATTGTATCCAGGGAGAAGAACCATGGGCTTGTTGATGATTGCTCAGAGGCTTCCTCCGTCTGTGCAGTTGCGTCGGCAGTAGCTGCCATCGTATCGGCCATAGCCAGTAAATTTATCAGTCCAGCCTCGTTGCGAACTGCGTTGACGCTGACGTCTTGCAAGGCAAGAGTGGAGAACTCTGCTCGATTTTCCGGTATCGAAATCCGACCCCCGTTCATAGACAGCATTGCCGCTGAGATGAAGGGTTCTGTCTCATTTAGCTCCGTAGCGGCGATGTCATGAATCCCGAGGTCGATGTCGTCGACGAGGATTCTGGGTTGTTCTTGTGATAGATCGATATCATAGCTCAGGGAAAGGTTGACGTGACCCTCCTCAAGTTGAAAAGGTAGCGTGTCTTGCAGGTATCGGGAAACCGCCAGAAGACTAAAATTTCTCAGGGAGATCTGCCCCTGAAAATTCAGGGGGTTGACACTGAAGTCTCCGCTCCAATCCAGACGCGCACCCCCTTCGAGATTTATTGATAGAGTATTGTTGCCCGACTCGCCGGGTAGGGTAGAGAAATTGTCGATCTGCGCGTGCGCGAGAGCAGTAGTGGTTGCGAACGGGGTAGCCGGCACCGAGTCGACAATATGAGTTCTGATGTTGGTCAGCGTCAGGCTTAGGACTTCTAAAGGAATCAAGTCGCTACTCTCGTCATTCTCGACGGGAGCGGGAGGAGTAGATGCCAGAGCTTCTGCTGAGCTCGACCATCGTTCGAGCAGGCGGGTGAAGGTGTCGTCCTCCACGCTATCGCGGGTGTAATAGATGTCGAGATCGGCGATACGGATTTCAGCAAACTGTAATTTTAACAGGACGAGCCTGCTCGTCTGGAAATTCAGCTGCAACTTACCCAGATTTAACAGTGCGTCTTGTGTGGGATCAGTGAGTTGCAGGTTCTCTAACTCGAAATAGAAGCTGAAGGGGTTGAAATAGATTTTCTCGACTTCGGCCGAGACATCGAGTCGTTCGTCCAGCAATTTCTGTAGTTGCGACTCGACTAGCCAGGGTAGCAGAAAGAAACCCAGTAAGGAGTAGCTCAATAGAATCCCGCCCAGCCAAGTGAGGAGTCGGCGGCGATTTCGGAGAATGGTGGTTAGAGTGCTCATTGCTTGCCTCGAGTTAAGGAAGTGAAAGCTAGCAACTATTAGAGCAGGAGTAAAAGTTATTCGCAGCCACTTGTTGGGCCGTCTCTCAATGGTAGTATTCTTTAACATTCAAGGGGCTTGTTTTTTTTCTAGGCGTATTGGAAAAAAACGGTGAATCACGTGCTATGCTGTCCCCAAAATATCAACACAGATGGGAGCTACCATGAGTTTAAGTCGCGAATTCCTCGAAGATCTGGAGCTACTCAACCTTTTCAATCTGGAAAGCTCACAGGGTGGGATAAAGATTCACCACGAGGCCGCGCCAGAACGCATCGCTGCGGCCAAGCGGCTTTTCGAGAAGAACTTCATAACCCTGGAGGACGGGGGCTACCTCACTACCCTGGGTCTTGAGGCCGCTGCCCATGCTCAGGCGCTAGTGACCATGTTGCAAGTCAAGTAATTACTTGGCGGCATTAACAGTTTTGGTTTTACAGTCATGAATCGAATCCCCTTTGCTACTCTCGCTTTTGCCGGTTTGGCCTTCGTTACGTTCAGCCCAGCCATTCCCGCGCAGGACTATCAACCTGCTCTGACTGAATTCGGCAAGCCCGACCTGAGCGGTGTATGGAATTTTTCTTCGAACACACCCCTGGAGCGCCCCGAGAGATTCGGCGAGGCGGAGTTCTTAAGCGATGTTGATACTAGCAGCACAAATACACGCAGTAGCTCTCCCGCTACTAGTCAGGGCCCAAATACCACTCGCGTGATAGGCGCTTACAATAGCTACTGGAACGACAGAGCTCAAATGCAGGAGAGCGAGAGAACCTCTTTGATCATACATCCGGCCAACGGAAGAATCCCGCCGGTGAATGACGGCGTTCATGTGCAGCTAGGTGGAGATATCACAACCGATGTAGATTTTGGCGAGTCGCGCCCCGTGCGCTATACCCACGGTGGCATCGGTCGCACTGGGCCGGAAGATAGAGGCCTCTCGGAGCGCTGTCTGGTGTTCGTTTCGGGCCCGCCACTATTTACCGGCTATTACAACAATCATATCCAGATTATTCAGAATGCCGATCACGTAGTTCTCATGGTGGAGATGGGTTGGGATGCCCGCATTGTCAGCCTGCAGGACAAGCCTCA
>CAXBLN010000043.1:0-24693 GCA_963976555.1 uncultured Gammaproteobacteria bacterium | reverse complement strand
TCTGACCCCTTCGATTTTTCCAAGGATTCCGATATTTTGTTATTTTATAGGTGTCTCCTATTTTCAAAGCCGCCACGCCCTGCTGGCAATTCGACCAGAGCTTGGATACTCTGGAACAGTTTGAAATTCTGCTCGAAGAGGCCTGATATGAATAATCCAAGCAACCATTCCCGTCGACAATTCTTGCAGGCTTCCTCGGCTCTGCTGCTAGCCGGTGTGACAAGCGCAAGTCGAGCTCAGTCCGTGCCGGGCAATGGTGATTACTGGCAGCAGGTGCGGGCTCAGTTCTCATTCGACGAAGATGCGGTGCCGATGAATGCGGCTAATCTCTGCCCTTCCTTCCGGGCAGTAGCAGAACGTGTGTCACAACTAACGGCCGACATCGATCACGATTGCTCATTCAACAACCGAGCAAAATTCAGCACCATGCTGGAAGACAGCAGGGCCAGAGTAGCCAACCAACTCAATGTGTCCGGGGACGAGATTGCGCTGGTACGCAATACCTCCGAAGCGAACAATATCATTAACAATGGACTGCCTCTCAAGGAAGGAGACCGAGTACTGCTTTGGGATCAGAACCATCCCACCAACAATGTCGCCTGGGATGTGCGAGCGGCACGCTTCGGCCTACATATCGACAGGGTCAGCACACCAGTCCAGCCGCAAAATGCCCAGGAGCTCATCGATGCCTTCGCTGCCAAGCTCAGTGACCGCACCCGGGTACTGGCTATCACCCATGTCTCCAATCTCAGCGGTATAGCCTTGCCCGTGACGGAGTTAACTGCAATGGCCCACGCCAGAGGCATCCATGTGCATCTCGATGGCGCCCAATCATGGGGAGCAATGCAGGTAGACCTGCGGGCACTGGGCGTAGACAGCTACAGCGCCAGTGCTCACAAGTGGTATATGGGGCCCAAGGAAGTCGGGCTGCTCTATGTCAATCAGTCCAGCATCGAAAAACTCTGGCCCTCCGTGGTGGCTCCGGGCTGGGGTAACAGTGCCGAGACTACTCTTATGGGTGCGCGAAAGTTTGAATCCCTGGGCCAGCGCGATGATGCTGCGCTGGCAGGTTTGGGGCTGTGCGCCGAGATTCATGACCGCATTGGCCCGGCCCGCATTCAAGCACGCATTAGCGAATTAGCGCAGCGCCTCAAGACCGGACTATCCGAAGCCGGGCTCCAACTTCTAACTCCAATGGACCCGAGCCTAAGCCACGGCGTCTGCATCGTGCGCGTTCCTGATGGACAGGGAGGCAACCTGTCTAACCGGCTCTACAACGAGCATGGCATCGCCGCCGCTGCCACAGGTGGCCTGCGCCTTTGCCCGACTATTTATAACACCGAACAGCACATTGACCGTGCTATCGCTGGAGTGCGTGCTCTGATGGCCTAGGCCTAAGCGGCCTGAATCAAGGGGGTGGGGGGTTGGTCTGAGCATGTAAGACTTTAATATAATTAGATTAAGTCTGGTTCAAGTTTCATAAATGTACTAAACGTGCTACTAAAAATTCCTACTTGAAAAACATCTGAGCCCCCGTCCAACGGAGTTTTTGCCGTCCAAATTTAAAGATTTGGAGAAGGTTAGTTTCCTCGCTTTGCAGCTAAGAAAATTAGGAGACAGCGACGTTTTAAAGGTTTTCTGCTGAGGTCGCTCTTCCCCCAAAAGCGGACTCAATCTCCTACTGAAATTAGAGACAGATAAGCAGAGTAGAATTACGGACTAAGAGAGTTCAAGTGGGAGGTTGTTTTTCGCTGATCCCAGCATATAGTCCGTTGCTCCAACAGCTATAACTTATTGAATTTTAGTTGAATGTTGGATGAGCTAATGCTCGAGACTGAGAGAAACGGATTATGAGTCAGTGGAACCGGGAGTCTTCCGATTCTGTAACTTGAAGAATTCTAAGAATTTCTTTCTGGCCGCGCCGCCGAAGTCGACAGAAACCGAACCTCTTCCGAACCTGCCTAGGGTCGGGTGGCGGACCGAGCCGCGTAAGTGGCAGATCTGTGAGCCGTTTCTCTGACCGAACACCGAACCGTATCCGAAACGAATCATCCAGACCGAACTCGCGAGGAGAGGGTGAGGGACTGCAATTCTGAAATTCTGCGAATCTGAAGAAAAACCCTTCATCGCAGTCGTTGACTGCGTTTTCCGTGTAAGGGTGTTAATCTGATTTACACGTTCCCGCCATATTTGTCAGATAATTTTACACTCGCTGTACTGTCTAATTCTATCTGATTGAAAAGTATGAATAATTTTTGCAGGCATAGATATTGCTCCATATGGCTACAAAACCTCCTTTAAAATAGTAAGAATGCCCACGAGGAAGGATAATGAAGAAGAATCTTGCAATAGCCTTGTTGATAGTTTCCCTAACGCCTCCCGCATACAATTTTGCTACTTCAGGTACAATTTTGAGGAGCGGATTAGAATAATACATTTGAACAATTATACTCAGAGCCTAGAATTAGATCGTATAGATCATTTGCTACAATCGATTTAGACACCAGTTCGAATTCAATTTGGACCTTAGTTCTTTCCAATAGAAAATCACTAAAAATTAGAGAAGAGAATTCTATGCGCCTATCAAAAACAGCCGGAAACATAATAAGCAAATTGAGCTTCTATACAGTAGTTTCCTCTCTATTTTTTATTCATTCTTCTGCGTTAGCACAAACATCTAGTATTCAAATTCAAGGGACAATCCCGTCGGAAGTAAATGAAGGGGATAGGATCGATTTTGAGTTGCTTATTCAGAATACTGGATCACAAGATTGGGACCCCATTTCGACTTTATACTGCAATTCAAACATAGATGAAGAATGTGTAGGAACACACAATACCGGTGAGTACCAATATAGACTAAATGCATTCAAAATGGATACCGCAGATCCCTTTAGTAACCGATACGATTTTACATTTCCTCTGGGAGAAATTCTCGCCCCCGGCGAGAGTATTGAAGTGCAGGACCATTTCTACGCGAATTTGCCTCCAGGTGTATACGATATTTATCCCACGACGGTAAAGCGTGGTGTTTGTTTTTTTGGTGAGACAGGATGTTGGGGCAGTTTTGCGGGTGTTTGGAACGATGCTTTCTTTTTCACTCTTGTGGTCTCAGAGTCTACCGAGTTGGTCGCGAGCTATCCTTTCTCAGGAAACGCAAATGATCAAAGTGGTAACGGAAATGACCTTGATGTATTTGGAGCGGTTCTAGCAGAAGACCGATTTGGAAATCCGAATAGTGCGTACCAATTTGATGGAATAAATGACTATCTTTATTCTTCATTCGATACTTCAAATGACAATACATTTACGTGGACGTTTTGGTTGCAAGATCAATCTACTACCCCGTCCATTAGGCGCTGGCTTTCCACCAATAATGGAGTTTTGACTCCAGGCACAGTTTTTATTCGTGAAAACTTCGCAGCCTCTGGTGGTTTGCAAGTCGCCACCGGGTTCTTGGATTACTCAGAAGGGGAGTTGGTAAAGGGTTCGTGGACTCACTATGCGGTAGTCTCAGATGGTTCTTCTACTAAGGTTTATGTTAACGGAGTGCAGGAGACAGGAAACTCTGTTGGCGCAGTCGATCCCGAATCGGGATTCTTTGTGGGTGGCTGGTTCACAGGGGCGCCAGCGCGCCCGGAATTCTTCAATGGCCTCATTGATGACATACAGCTTTTTAATGGATCATTGTCACAGGCAGAGGTAGAGGACAATTATCTCAGTGGAGCTCCACCTCCGAATTCACCACCAGTAATTTCTGGTCTGGCTGAAATTGAGGTATTTGAGGGCGAAGAACTATCCGTATTGTATTTTCTTGATGACTCCGACGGAGAAGTTGTTGACGTATTCGTTCTTGGAGATGCTCCTTTGCCAGATATAGGTGCAGAATGGGAAATTTATGACAATAACGCGGAATTGTTACTTCGATTTCTTCCACCTAAAGATTCTGCAGGCAGCTACACCATTACACTCTCTGCAACTGACGACGGAGACGCAGAGAGCACGACTGAAGTACATGTTACAGTCAAGCCGGCTCCACTTCCTGTCATTAATGGTCCAAGTGAGATAACTGGATTAGAGGGGCAGGCGCTAACAGAAATCTACACCATCGGTTATGAGATATTGTTTGCTTCTAATTCAGAGATTGAAGTTAGTTTAGCCGGTCAGACTGAAAGTGATGCAGTTCCAATCGGTATGACCATAAACTATTCAGCTGTGTCTGGGGAGGGGCTATTGGCTTGGAGCCCATCTTATAGCGCAAGTGGGAATGCGTATTACCTGAAAATAATAGCAGAGACTCCGATAGGGTACAGAGTTGAGAAAGATATAGTGGTGACAGTTGGAGATGTATCTTCTACAGCCGTACTGCTCGATATTGAAGAATCTGTTGCTGCAATTCCTCTAAGCAATTTCAAAGGTAAGAACGCGAAATCTCAGTCGAATAGCAGGAAATATATTAGCAAAAAGTTGGAGAATATTGGTTCAGAAATATCAAAAGAAAACTACAAAAAGGCATTAGATCAGCTAGTTCTATTAGTGACAAAAATTGATAATAATTTAGTTTCTTATTCAAATAGTTCCGATAAAATGAACGCTAGTGAAGAGCAAGAGATACTGCTCCGTGAGCTTTTCGTCCTGGGTAAAGTTGTTTCAAGTGAGGCTCATGAATCTGGCATTGTCAGTCCGCCATTGGTTTTAGTGCACGGCTTGCGCTCAACGTCCGAAACATGGAATAGCTTCATTGAAAACTCTGGATTTGTTCCCGCAGGGAATATTGAAATAGGCTTTGATACTACGACTAACGAGCCTGTGATAATTAAGCAGGAATTCAAGGATATCTCTTTTTCAGAAACAGGGTTTCTTATTTATACGGTAGACCTCTCTGATGGCGATGGACGTTGGGATGATGTTGGTTTGCAGGATCAAGGAATGATGCTAGGGAGTGCTATCGCACGAATAAAAGCTCACTCTATGAACTCAAAAGTCGTATTGGCCGGACACAGTATGGGCGGGCTTTCAATCAGATCTTATTTGAGGCAATCATCCAACCCTGCAGAGGATGTAATGGGCTATCTCACAGTTGGCACGCCTCACTTAGGTGTAAAGCTTGATATTCTTTGCAGTATTGTTACGGTCGGAAGCGGTCAATTTGTAGAAGACTTGTGCTCCGCAGGTTTCTACAGCCACGATGCCATAGCCGATTTAGATTTCGGGTCCGCAGCTATAAGTCAAATTTATGGGAATACATCCTCGGAGTTAGAAATTGATCACCCGCTAGGAATTGATTTCAGATTTGCATTGGCAACAGTTTATAATGTCCACTTAGGGAGTTCTGATGTAAATGTCTACAATGCATGTTTATCAGATGAAGACATTCGAGTTGGTGGTGTTTCACTAACAGATTTAGATTATTCCCCAGTACTCACGGATTTAATTGTCCCGCTGTTTAGTCAGCTTGCGAATTTCTGCGATGGAAATGATATTTCGGAAGACGATTTGCATATTGTCCCGAGCGAACTGATTTATCACATGCAACAAACTTCTAATATAAATGTGATCAATAGGCTGATTTATGAGTATTGGGAGAAGGCAGCGTTTCAACAGTAACTATTGAAACCGGGGGATTGGTCGCGTTTCTTAGGACATGATTGTGTCTGATTCGAATTTTAGCAGAAAGAACTTTATGGGACACTGATAGTTTAATAGCTTAAGAATCTGGCAATGCACTGATCTTCAGACTAAGTTGTTTCAGTGAGGGTGGGATTCTAACAAGCTAGCTCAGTGGGCATGTGCGCGACCCGATGTTGGCTTGGAGCATTTAACTTCCAAGGCAAGAGGTGAAACCTCGCTGAGGCCAAGTCCATATTGTGTAATTTTGGCTCTTCGGAGTTGGGCCTAAGCTTGCGTGAGATAGCAGATATCCTATCTATCTCACAGCCATCAGTCTCTGCGTGAGTGAGGACGAGAAGTACGGGACACAGAGAACTCAGTGTCCCCACCTAAATCTAGTAGGCCAGTGAATAGGCTTCCCGTCTCGGATCGGCAGCTGCAGTGAGGACTTCTGTCTCCCGGTTATAGAAGATCATTTGTGCCCCACCGAATGTGGCGGTCCACCCCGGAATTACTTCTAGAGCGTGCCCCAGCGATTCGAGTTCGGATAGCACCTCGGGATTAATGCGATCCTCGATTGCAACAGAAACACCGCGTGTTGATCGAAATCGTGGAGCCTCTATGGCTTGCTGTGGTGTCATACCAAATATCAACATATTGTGTGTGATCTGCAACAACGACTGCGTTTGACTGTCACCTCCGGGCGTACCCATGGTCAATGCGAAACTGCCATCCGGGTAAAGTGCCATGAGCGGTGAGAGGGTGTGATAGGGGCGCTTTCCTGGTGCCACTTCATTGGGATGCCCGGAGGCAAGTGAGAACAACGCGCCACGATTGTGTAACAGGATTCCAGTCTGACTTTCCAATAGACCAGATCCGAACCCTGCGAAGTTACTTTGAATCCAGCTTACTGCATTTCCCCATTGGTCAACCGCAGTGAGGTAGACAGTATCACCGGCATCGTCTCTGTCCTTGTCATCGTTGGAGAAATCCAAACTATTGAATCCCGCTTCAACCGATTCCGCTGCCTGTTCCGAATTAACCAGACTTGAACGCTCTCGCAAGTAATCTGCATCGAGTAGCTCTGAAACAGGCACATCGGCATGCTCTGGATCGGCAACCCATCTGTCCCGGTCGACGAAGGCTAACTTCTTCAGCTCAATTAATGTGTGCAAATACTCGGCACTGTTATGGCCCATAGATTCAAGTGGGTGATGCCTGGACATTTCCATCAGCGCAAGCTGTGTCACGCCCTGAGTATTAGGCGGCATTACCAGGAAAGAATAATCCAGATAGTCTCCTCGTAGCGGGTCTACCCAGGTGGAAGTGTGGTTAGCAAAATCACCTGCTCGCAGGTGGCCGCCTTGCTCTGTAATAAAGGCGGCGAGCTGTAAGCCAATAGCTCCATTGTAGTAGCCAGCCTTGCCTTCGCGCGCAATCGTTTCCAGCGATACTGCCAATTCTTCATTAATGAGCAGTGAGCCGACCGCTGGAGGCGCCCCGCCAGGGAGGTAGAGTTCTTTTCCGGCCTCGTTGAGAGAGCTACCTTGTTCCTCGAAATCCATGGCCAGCCGGGTCGATACGGGGAAGCCGCCTCTTGCGTAATTGATGGCAGGTTCCAGCAAGGATTGAAAGTCTTTTGTGCCGTAACGCGCATGGGCATCCACCCAGCCAGCGACTGCGCCAGGAACAGATACCGAAAGCGCGCCAGTTCCAGGGATTCGACTTACCTCAGCTGACCGGAAAAATTCCGGTGTCGCCAGCTCTCCTGCCCTGCCACTTGCGTTAAGTGCTGTTACTTCTCTTGTTTCGCCGTCATAAAAAATACCGAAGGCGTCACCACCGATACCATTCATATGGGGCCTGACTACTGCTAAAACTCCAGCCATAGCGATTATCGCGTCTGTTGCATTGCCGCCCTCTTGTAAGACTCGCAGACCAGCTTGCGTCGCCAGAGGATGATCCGATGACACAGCGCCCTGAAGTCCTCTGATATCCGGTCGATTCTGAGGCGCATAGATTGTGGTGGCAAATGTCGAAGAAATATCGGTGGCTTGCTCTTCAGGAGTGCATGCCACGCTCAGGCCAATAAACAGTATTAGCGCAAGCCTGCATGAGGCCGAGCGGGTCGGAGATGTCGGCTCGTTAATCTTGGAAGTATTGTTAGTAAAATTTGAACGAAACATACAAAAACCCCTGAAGACAGTAGTTATAACCGAGTATAAAGCGAATTTTGCTATAGGTCAGCTTAACTATCTAGCGACTATTTCGGTTGGCAGTATTGGGATTTAGTGTTCTTACGTGGTCTGCCAGCGCCCTGATCTGGCTGGTAGAAAGCATCGATGCGAAAGCTGGCATATTGTTCCGACCATTGCGAAGGAAGAGTAGGGGGCACTAAGAACTTGGTAATTTAGTCGAATATATCGATCCAATCATCCTCTTGCCGAAGCCATCTGATCGGCTCGCAGCCACCGTAACTTCTCACCAGTCCGCCTGACAGACCTATTCCATTTGGAGCCACCATGCTGTGTCAAATAAACAACTGCGATTGTGGCGACACAGGCGTTACAATCATTCGCATGCAATCTCTGCCTTTCACTCTCTAGGGGTATTAACAAATGACTAGAATACTCACATTTCTGTCCGTTTTCGGTATTGGTGCGCTGTTTGGAACGACTATCACCCTTGCAGGTGCCGCGGAAAATGCCACGAAGCCGGCTTATATGATTGTGAGCTCACAGCGCATACTTGGGTCCGATTATGGGCCCTATTCAGCAGCGGCCGGACCGCTTGCCCGCGATGCAGGTTTGCAGATGATTGCATCATCGAAAGAACCGGTCGTATTGGAAGGGAATTGGCCTTACAAAAACGTCATCCTCGAAGTTTATCCATCGATGGAAGAGCTTAAAGCTTTTTGGTATTCCGATGCCTACCAAGCTGCAAAAGAATTGCGAGAGGGATTATCTGAGATGAACTTTATCATTGCCGTAGAGGCAGACTAATTTCTATAGCTGACTTGTTACTGAACGCCCATTTACTATTTAACGAAAGGATTTTTGCGATGACTAAATCACCTCTGCCGAGTTTGCTCGCATTCATAATCAGTACACTGTTATCCAGCGCCCTGAGCTCCGCCGAGGACATCATCATCGTGGGTGGCGAAGGGGTGGATTGCATCGAAGATCCGGGTTGTGTCAATCGTCTGCATCACGATATTCCCATGGCAGCACGAGCTAAGCCGGGGCAAACCATTTTGTTTAGGGCCAGAGACGCCCGTGACGTGCTCGGTGCTGCCGCGGCTCAGACCACAGAGCCGGATACTCTCACTAATGAATTTGGCCGAGTTCACCCCATCACTGGGCCAGTCTATATCGAGGGTGCGGTGGCCGGTGATGTATTAAAGGTCACGTTGAATAATATCGATCCGGGTTCCTATGCCTATACCTCCGGTGGTTCTTCTGGGTTTATTCCCGACCTCGTCGGTGGTCAAAGTTTAGTGATCTGGCGGTTGAATCGCGACTACGCCGAGAGCGATGACCTGCCGGGCATTCGCATTCCCAATGGCAGCTTTCCGGGTGTGGTCACTACCATGCCTGGGCCCAATCAGCTGCGGGCGATGTTGGATAGGGAGCAGGAGTTAGCGGATGCCGGTGGGCGAGTTTCACTGCCTTCGACAGACTTCGCAGACCCCGCCACGCTGTGTGGGCCGGGTGGCAGTGCCAGCCGTGAATGCCTGCGTACAATTCCGCCGCGGGAACATGGCGGCAACATGGACATCCGCTACCTCAAAGCCGGAGTATCCATCTATCTGCCTTGCTTTATCGATGGCTGTGGTTTGGCAATCGGTGATTTGCATTATGCCCAAGGGGATGGCGAAGTGTCCGGCACGGCAATTGAGATGTCCGCTGATGTGTGGGCAACTACTGAGGTCTTAAAGGATGGCCCTGACTTGTCCAGGGGCCCTCACTACGAAGGTTCAGCCCAGTTGCTGGACATTCCTTCTCGCCGCTTCTATGCCGTAACGGGCATTCCCGTAAAAGCCGCCGGAGACGTGCCGCCGGATATGCGCTATCTAAATTCCGATGTGGTTGCCGGGCTGGAGAACTTGCCAAACGATATCAACCTAGCCGCTCGCAATGCAGTGGAAGGCATAGTTGACTATATTGTCAGCACCTATGGTTACAACCGGCAGCAGGCCTATGTTATTGCTAGTGTTGCGGTGGATATTCGTATCAGCCAGCTAGTGGATGCGCCCAACGTTGGGGTCACGGCCTTGTTGCCGCTGGATATTTTTATCGGCGAAAATTAGGAAATGGGGCCAGCGCAAATATCCCGTAGTTTCATTGCCACGAAATAGGATTGCAGATAGTCGTGTACATAAAGCCCAATGCTTTCGCACTGGGCTTTTTACTTGGTGGAGGCGGGGGGAGTTGGCCTGGAGTTATATCTATTTGATATATATGAAATAAACTTGGTTCAGTTAT
This sequence comes from uncultured Gammaproteobacteria bacterium, assembly GCA_963976555.1. GTDB lineage: Bacteria > Pseudomonadota > Gammaproteobacteria > Pseudomonadales > Pseudohongiellaceae > UBA9145. The sequence goes on along the minus strand of CAXBLN010000043.1, from coordinate 14,599 downwards.
TATCAGTGTTACATGCGATGTTACTATGATTTCCTACTTGAAAAACATCTGAACCGCCGTCCAATGAGGGTTTTACAGTCCAAATTTAAACATTTAGAGAAGACCATTGTTCAGATTTGTAATCCAAAGAAACAATACAAAAAATTCAATTAAGGAACGGCTAAAGTGCTTTATGAAGACCCTTGCCCCACATTAAATATATCGACTACCCAAGCTACCCAACCGCTGCCAAAACACTATGGGTCTAAAGTATCTGACCTCGGGCCAATCGATTTGCAATATTAATACATCCCTAATCGTTGTCTTTTAAACTGATCGCTATTTTTTTTGAATAGCTGGCGAACTTTCGTTTTTTTAGTTTCCAGTTTGCGTGCTTTCTGCTCTTCGCTTTCTATCGAGTCCCTTGGCTCTTTATCTAATGCATCAAGATATTTCTCTAATTCAGAAAGGAGGGCGCGTCGCACTATTTCTGCTTTGGGCGCCCCTTCCTTAATAGAAACTTGAGTAAGAATATCTTCTAGATAATCTGGAAGAAACATAGAAACTCTAGACATGCTCTCTGTTTGGTCGTTCTGGTTCATGATTTCACTCTGTATGTATTAACGTATATACAAGTATACACCGTTAAAACAAAATAAGACTAACAAATTCAATAAATTACAATCGCTTGCTAAATATTACTTTAAACTCAAAAAATAACATATATTTACAATAAATTACAAATATATGTGAAATTTATTTGTCGATATATAGAGTGAGAATTGTGTCTGCGAGCCACCCAAGCGCCATTAAGTTAGAAGCTGCGGGACCCACTAAGTTACACAATTCTGGTATATGCAAACCGGCGGGAATAGTGCTTTCATCACCACGTAGCTCCATGTATTTAGATATCCCCAGGCTCTGTTTCATTGTTGTTTTGATATTGTCATCTGTGCCACTATTTTCGTTCTCATGATCCTTTCCCAATTCTATAAAAATAACGCCGTTGCTATCTGTTGCTATTCTCGCATTGGTGCGGTCTTTTGATAGCTCCTTACTAGTATCTTCTAGGTATTCTATGCCTCTCTTAATATCTATTGATAGTTCGCTTTCATCAAAAAATTTGATGATATGAGAAGTGGTCTCAAAACCTCGCGAATCGATAATGAAGTCCGATTCTAGAGGCGTTTCTGATTCTATATTTGGGGAATCCTCGAAGAAGACTTCGCACGTATTGTCTACTTTTATCGATGGAGCGTTACAGCGAGAACAATTCTCTGATCTGTAAATGATATTCTCAGCGGTATCTACTTGGCAGACAACTGCGTTCCATACGGCACCCTGAGTCCACAGATTATTGAAACTGAGCTTTTTATCCACTGAAAGGGAGCTCCAACTTACATTGTTCCCGTAATAATTTTCGACGTAGGAGTTGGGATTGCGAGCTAATGGCGCAGATTTCCGCCCCAACATGAGAATGTCGAGACTAGGTAGAAGTTGTGCAAGCTTAGCCGCGATCGACCAGGCGGCACCCCCATTGCCAAGGATAATGACTTCTGGCGCCCTTTCACTTGAGTATGATGTTTCCGGGGATTTTTTGTCCTTTAGTTTTTGCATGCCTTTGCCATGGCTGTAGTAACTCACAATCTGTGCATAGCCATCAATCCAAAACGAGCATGCGTTGAAATATCGAGGATTATCGTCTGCGATAGTCCAGCCACTTGACGGTTTTTTGGTTTCACCCACGCCACTTACAGCTGGAGCGTCAATCGTTTCAGTTTTCGGTTTTTTAGCTTCGCCTACGCCACTAATAATCACAGCATCAAAAATTTCAGTTATCGGATCAATGTTTGGATTTGTTGATTCGCTGCCCTTCGATTTGTATCTTTGGTAAGTGACTTTCCACTTCTTGATGTCCGTATCATGATCGATTTCTAAGACCTCAGCGCCAAGTTTTACTGTTACTGGTGATGGGGCTTCGCCTATATCGCGTTCTGTCTGTTTCAGCGCCCATTCCAAATAATAATGAAATTGGCGATGAGTGAAGCTGCGGCGGTTTTTGTTAACAAAATCTAGGTGTCGATTAGTTTTTAGGGACGATGATTCTTGGATCAAATAGCTCTGAAACGAAAATTCATTAAGCATAACAAGCGAAACACCATTGTGTAGCTCAATGGCTGAAGGTTCCTCGTCTGACTCAAGGCCTGAATGTTCCTTGGAGAAGGGCTGGGAATCGAAGTCAGGATTTTTTGAATTTACCGAATCAAAATAGGGAAAACCCAAATCACGTTCAATGGGTGTGCAGAGCCTCTCATAGCCATCAGAGTACCCATGGTCTCCAGACCAGAGAGAGCCAACTTGCAGTTTTTCAAATATGACAATTTCAGGAGAGTACTGCATGCCAGCCCTACGCAATGCCCATGCCTTAGTGGCAAGTGCCACTCCTTTCGCCCCAGCTCCTATAACTGCGATCCTTTTTGGCTGTGCATTTTCCATAAGTATTTATTTAGATATGGTTGTATTATGGGTTAAATTCCGCGCCCGTGAAATTGCAAAATGAGCTGTTTCCGGGAATCAATTCTAATCAACTCAGCGTTTATAGTTGCTAGGCAGCCTACGACAAGGCCAATTTCGGAGCGATCCTGCCGCGATTGAGCGTGCTGTCCTAAAGAGTTCTCCAGCTTGGATTTATTCCAAGTTTGGCCAATTCTCCTAATTAATGGTGGTAGCTGGCTTCGAATTAAATACTCCAAGTTTAAGGTAAGATACTTGGTTCTGCCCTGACGATGCATCATTGTGTCGACAGCTGAAAGACCCTTCATTAATCGATAAATCTCTTCCACGAGCAATGAGCTCGATGCTAAAGCTTCCTGCAAGAGAACTGTGGACATCGCTCGCTTAGATCCAAGCGGCAGCGGTGCGCAAGCAATAGCAGCGACGACTTCGTAAAGCCTCCTATGAAACGCACAAAGAGAAAACGATATATTCGTTTTCGGAAGTGGCGCCAAGCTGCAGGCGATGCAAGAAAGTCCCTTGTTCATAATTATCCTAGCCCACTTTATAGCTGTTCTGGATGTCTGTAATACTATGGTCAAGGAAACAAGTTGTCTAACAGTTTTCTCAATTAATTCAATTAATTACATCTCTTCATATAAAAATGTAATTTAATTTAAAAAAATGACGGAATTGTGTAAATTATTATCATCTTTTTCCCAAATTAGTTTACTATCGCTTTGGTAGGTTTGGGAAAGGTAGTGTGTACGGCTGGAAGGATTTAGGGCCATATAGGACTGCATTGTCATTTCGCGGCTGGTTTACGCGAGGTATGGTCGGAGAGCGCCCATGAGCAGGCTTGAGAAGCGTGTCAGGGGCGCGTAATAATGATTTTGTGTGTGTATATATGTGCATACTCAAATTTTAATGGTTGCAGATGCCTGTAACTCGGAGTGAATCTCATGAGGCTAAATCTGGATCAGAAGCAAGCGATTAAGACGATTCTGCAGCAGCTAGGGATAACCCAATCGGATTTGGCAAACCGAATCGGCCTGAAACCATCAGCCCTCTCTGACGCAATTAGATCTAACAGCGGGCGAGCAATTCCTGATGCAAAGTTTCGATTATTGATAGATGTACTAGACGAGGAGATGTCTTCGAGGAGTGAGAGTGATGATTCAACTCTAACTCGCTCAAGAAAATACCTAGAAACCTTGAAAGTTCTGCAAAGCTCAGAGGACGAGAACTGGCTTCCTCCTGGCAGGCCTATCCCCAGTGATTCGAATCAATTCATTGGAGCAGTGACGCCTTCCAGTACTGCTAAAGAGCTAGAAAGTTCATCATGGATTCATCATATGGTGGGTCCTAAAATGGGTGCGACAACTTTAGCCGAGCTTTATGAGTCGGTCGCAAAATTTCTGAACTATTCGGTGGTATTTCCTCGGTTTAGAGGGTCGCGTGAACAGAGAAACGAACTCAACCTCGCGCTATCTCACCTTTTCGAATTGATTACCGGGAATGACGCGTTCGCCAGAGAACTGAGATCTGTCCAAGGTTTTGAGCTTGGACGAAAATTCAGACGAGGGTTCCGCCAGTTCATCAGTGATCGTCTGCGAATAGAGCCTCAAAAACCGATTTTAATCATAATTGATAGGATTGATAGTTTTCTAGGCGACGAAATTAATGCCCTGGAATACTACGACTTTTTGGGAATTCTGTTTTGGGAGTTAGAAAGTGAATATCGACAACACGTTAAGATCGTTAGTTTTTCCTTGCCTATTACTACACCTTCTGGCATTGGTGGGCCGCTTCGGTCCCTTGAATTTTTGAATGCCACATCACGAACGGGCACTGCGACACCCGCGAACCCAGATGAAATTCGTAGGCTCGGAAAGGTCGCAATGATTGCTGAGAGTTCGTTTGAACCCGACTGGGTTCAGCGGCAGAGTTGTGGCAATTACTTTCTGTTGCACGTGTTATTACACATGCTCAAAGAATGTCCAGAAAAATCTACAAGCGAAGTTTCTCAATTGACGCGTAGCCTATTAGGCGGGGAAAATATTGAAGATCTGCCCGCTGCGCTTGCCGGCATACCCGTCGCAATCCGACAATATAAGACTTCTGTTTTGCACGCATTGCGAGTGCTGAAAGATATATACGAAGAAAACACGAAAAAGGCCCTAGGTCCGAATTTCGAGTCATATTTGATGGGGATAGTATCTATTGGCCATGCTCAAGGTAATGCAAGTTCAAAGACCGCGCCGTATCTCCATGAATGTCTTGTAGCAATGGGCTTGATTTTTATCGATGGCAATCCAGGATTGAACTTGGAATTGTTCAAGGTCTATTTGGAGTTAGAATTCGGGCGCGAGGCAGTGTAATCATGGATAGAGAATTGAAAAAGTATCAAGTCGGCGGGCCGATTACTGACCATAATAAATACGTTTATGCAGAAAGAGAAGCAGATACGGAATTCGTCGAGAAGCTAATTTTCAGTAGTAGTAATAATGCGTACTCTCTGATCGCCCATCGTCAAACAGGAAAATCTAGCCTAATTTGTCGCATAGGCGAGCAGCTTTCACAAAAAGGCTGGTTGGTTTCAGTTACAGATCTTCGTCCACTCCGCTATGAAAAGGAGGTTGATGTAACTACATTTTTGACGATAGTAGCACGGGAGCTGCTTTCGGGTTTTTTAGAAGATATTGAAATCGAAAGATGGCTGGAAGAGAAGCTGGATAAATGGGGCAAGGTAAAGTACCCAAATAAATTTTTGGTTGAAGCTATAGAAATGCACTGCGACTCTGGTAAACCAACTTTGTTGGTAATTGATGAGTTTGAGGCTATTGCTGACAAAGGTCCTTACGCCCAATTCCTATTTGATGCAACTATGGCCACGCTTGGGTCATTAAAATCTAGGATTGTCTGGATTTATGTAGGGACTCAGTCTCCACAGGCACTCATTGCATCGGAAGGAAATGATCCATCCAAATATCCTATGTTTCAGCATTTAAGCCTTGGGGATTTGGGATTAGGAAGCAGTCGCACTATAGAATCACTAAGCAGCGGGCTCGGATTTGACGTGCCGGCCCCACACGCTGTAGTTCAGCAAGTCCTTGATTTTACGGCAGGGCAACCGCTCATGACTTGCGTATTACTAAAGGCTATCCAGGAAGGGTTTGAGGAAGGGCAAGGTGTTGAAGTAGAGAAAGCAATAGAGTCGCGTGACATATTGGCCAATGCGCACTTCGACTATCCAGTTCAGCAGCTACAGCTACATCCTCAATATGCCAGACTTGCACTTGTTGCCTATTTACAGCTTCTGAAGGGAATAGCTGTAAAGGATATTGATTATTTGGCTAATAGCCCTTATGCCAAAAAAATTGCACTCACCCTTACTCAGAGCGGTCTTGTGAAAGAGAATTTGTCGAAAGACCTTGAATTTCGATCGCCAATGTATCGTAAAGTATTCGATCAAAATTGGGCAGAAACAACACTGAAAGTCTTAGACGCGAGTGTAGAAGTTGTTAGGCGGCCAAAGTCGGACCGCAACAACGAGAAGCGGCCACGGATAGGGATAATTAATTTGGGCGGTACCATGGGAATGGATGTAGACGATGAAGGCAACGTTGTTCAGCCTGAGCTGGGAGTTTATTGGTATTCAAATCTTACAGTGCTTCATGAGTTTGCAGAAATTGAAGAAATTAATGTAGTTGAGCCAAAAGATGGCGTGAACGTGGTTCCTGACGATTGGGAGTTAGTAGCGAAAGCTATTTATGAAAATGACAATCGGAATTTCGATGGGTTTATCGTCATTATGGGTACAGATTCTATGGCATACGCTGCTAGTGCCGTTGCGTTTGCTTTAGGAGATTCAATATCGGTACCTGTGATATTCACGGGTAGCCAGACGCCATATACTGTAGTACATGGGGATGCAACCATCAATTTGATGCGTGCCGTTCAAGCAGTGCGATTCCTTGGAAAGCAATTACATGAAGTCATGATTGGATTCAATGATGAGCTTTATCGTGCAGTGCGATCTGAAAAGAAAGATGACTTCCGTTTTGATGGATTTCATTCTCCAAGCTTTCCCGTTCTGGCGAATCTCGGCGAACGTCCTAAATTGAGTATCGATCCGGAGCGACTTCTTGACAACCAAGGCAAGCGCGATGACCCGGATAGGAAATTTACTTTCTATCCAAATTTCGACCGCAATGTACTGCGAATTTCATTATATCCGGGCCTAAGAAGCCAAACCCTCTTGTCTATGTTGGAGCAGGTGGATGTGAGTGGCCTGGTTATGGAAAGTCTCGGCATTGGAAACATCCCCAGCTTGGGAGACGAAGATATTCTGCAGGTGATTGATGAGTGCATGCTCAGAAAAATTCCTGTGCTAATTACGGGTAGATACCCCGTGGCGCCGGAATTTGCAGATCAATATCAAACAGCAACTGAGCCAAAAAAGAGAGGGGCGATACACGCAGGAAATATGACGCCAGCGGCCGCACTTACCAAATTTATGTGGGTAATTGCGCGGGTTAAGGAAGAGTCAAAATCTAGTAATAAATATTCGACACACGAGGCTTATATGAAGTATGTGAAATTTCTCTTTCAAAGGCAGAGGGTGGGAGAGTTGGATGTAGGGGAGTTGGAGCAAATATTGTAATTCTATGTAATATTATGTAAATATATGTAAAATAATGAAATATTGATGAAGACTAGAAATAAGTTTAATTTCCTGTAAATTAGATACTTCATTTATATTCAATTCATTAAATTTAGCGAGCGTCATTATGTCGACGATTAAAGCAGTGGATATCTCCAACCTTGAGAAAGACGAGAGAATAGAGGCAGTAAAATTTCTATTTACTTCGGAATTGGAGAAAGAAAGTGGTTTCTCTCAATTATCAGTAGAGTCGAAATCAAAAGTCCGTGAAGTTCTCAAGTCGTTGGCTAGCATGCGGTTTGAAACACGTAGTGATTTCGTATCAGTCTGTCGCGCTCTGCTAGAGCCTATCGCATCTGATTTGGTTCCCTATATCGACGTCGTTGTTGATAGAGGGTATAGCTTGATGCGGGACCAGAAAGGTGTGCTTGTAATATATACCGGAGGTACAATCGGCTCCGCCCCGAAAGACCTCAACGACCCTGACAGCCCGCAAGTAGTAAGACCATGGTCAGAACTCAAAGCAGCCTTACCTAATCTGGGAACTTTAGGATATCCAGTCGATGCGATTAGCTTCATTGAACCGTTAGATTCTTGCAATGTAGGGCCAGCCCATTGGCTTACTGTTTGCCAGATTATCACGCGTTATTATGATGATTATTCTGGTTTTGTTATGTTGCATGGCACCGATTCGATGGTTTATACCGCTTCAGCACTTGCATTTATGTTGCAAGGTTTGACAAAGCCGGTGGTACTTACCGGGTCACAAGTAGCGGGTATCGTTAACGCTCGTAACGATGCCCATCAGAATGTAATCACTGCAATACAGATAGCCAATCCCGAGGTTCATGGCTTAGTGTCGATTCCAGAGGTTGTCGTGGCCTTTGGCAACAGGATATCCAGAGGCTGTACCTCGAAGAAGATGGACGTCATAGGCTATCAAGGAATCTATTCTGTGAACTATCCGCTTCTAGGTGAGGCGGGCGAGTTTGTTACTATCGACAAAAAGTTGATTCGAAAAGTTACACAGCCACAACTATCAGTATTGGAGAATATTGAACCTAACGTTATTGTAGTAGAAGTGTTTCCTGGCATTCAGCACTCGAACATACTTCAAAATATACTCTCAGATGAAAGTCTAAAAGGAGTAATTTTGAAATCTTATGGTGCCGGAAATATTCCCACCGATCCCAAATTTTTAAAACTATTCAAAGATTTCATCGATAAGGGAGGGATAGTCATTAACGTTACATCTGTGCCGGAAGGTGAGGTGGTTATGGGTCTTTATGAGACCAGTCAGATACTCCTCGATATAGGCATAATAGGTGGTTTTGATATTACTCCTGAAGCTGCGCTTACAAAATTGCAGGTACTCTTGGGCAATTTCGATGATCGCGAAAAAGTAAAAACACTGATGCAGCAATCGATTGCGGGAGAACAGAGGCTGAGCTTGAAGAGCACAGGTCTTGCTCAGGAAGGAATAATTGAAGTTTCAGGCGCTGCAAAAAAATTACTTGCCGAACTGAATAGTGTCGCTGATATTGAACGAATCGAAAGAGTCATGTGTCGTTTCACTAACGTGAAATTAGATCCTGGAGCACAGGCTGATACTGCCAAAATAGCGATCAATTTGGATCATAACGGGATGAAAGTGAATCTCGGGAGCTACAAGCGCGGGAGTTTACCTGAGAATGTGTTAATTAAGGATAGTTCTCTCGGCGAGAGTTTGGCGCTGGATTTCACAAGTCACAAAAACTACTTCAATGCGGTTTCGAGTTCTGGAGCAATTGACATCAAACAGCAGGTATCGATATCGCTGGAGCTGGAAGGTTCTAATGGTGGAAGTTTTAGTTGGGATTCTATCGAAATCAATATTTATTATACTGATCAATGATTTCGTATGTAGTCGGAGAATATCGTGGAAGAAGGACACTACCCTGACAGGGTTAAAAGTTCGCTCGAATTTTTGAGTAGCTCTAAGGTTTGGCACTTGCTCTCGAAGAATTCTGTTGCGACAAGTTGTCTTGATGCCGCCTCGCGGAGAAACAGGCTCGGCGTTCAGGGTATACCTATTTATGATGAATTAAAAACACTTTGTGTGTCCACCTCTAATGGGGAATCTTTTCAGCAAGACTATCTCTTGCACTGTCGTGCACATCTGAGTTTTGATTTGGCAGCTGCTCAGAAACTACTAGGATTGCAGCATCCCTTAGTGAAACTTGAAGAGGGCATTCTCACTCAGCGTTATTCTATGCGCTATGGAACTGTAAACCCTTTTTCCCAGCAGGAAAAATTTAGTCATATTTTTGATTTCAGCGTAGTGAAGTCGCTTACACCGCCTCATACGATGATGACAAATGCAGGTGATCTAAGTTGGGCAATTGAATTTCGGCCCGACGAGTTGATTTCCAGTTTGCAGGATTCTGGAATAGAAGTTGTCATTGGAGAAATCGCGCTCGACGATACAGTCGCTACTAGTTTGCCCTCATTTGGAATTATTACTGGGAATGGTCCAGATAGCGGAATGGCTCTTTGGTATAGACTAAATGAGACAATTAATACTCGACTGGTAAGCGAAGAAAGAATGCGTGGTGATATTTCCTATCCCAAAGTTTTTGTACAATCAATTCCCGAGATGGGCCTCTCAATGGAGCTGGAAGCAAGAAATAATGAGGTTTGGGAGGCGTTAAAAAAAGCAGTTCTTAGCTTTATTCAGCAAGAGGTAAATTATATAGTTATTGCTTGTAATACAACTCAGTATTTCTCGGACAAGATAGCTAAACTTTGTATACATACTTCTAGTGAATTTGTGCCAATGGCCGATGTGTTGAGGGATCACCTAGTTAGGCACAATATTCAAGAGTCAACTTTGATCGGCATACCTGCTGTTGCCAATTTCGGAGAATGGAGTGGCTTTACCCAGCTTGCGGAATTTGGTGTACAACCTGTAGATGAAAAACTACTGCCTGCGATTCATGAGTTAGGCTACATAGTTAAACGACTTGATAGTAAATCGCAAGATAATACAGCTTTGAACAAGCTCCAACATGTTTTGAGAAACGGTGTTAAAACTAAATATGTTATTGTGGCATTAACTGAAATTTCGATATTGTTATCAAGATATCCTAGGATTCAGAACAAAATAGCGGGCAAAGTTATTATTGACACACTTAATGTATATGCGGATTGGTTAGCCCAAATCTATGTGCAGGCATTACCAGAGGAGCGATCTCAAAACGATGATTTCTGGGGTTGATAAAGTAGCCGCGTTTCAATTTGAATGCCGGGGTAGAAGTTGAACTAGATTGCCAAGCGATTGATTCAAGTAGAGGAGGGATGACCACATAGCAGATGATGTTACTGTCAGTGTTGCATCCGCACCGAGTTTCTAAAGCTCGGTCAGAGAAGGCCAGCATCCCCACTAATTCGCTCAATTCTCACCAGTATCTAGTAGACAAAATTACTATTATCTATCTCTTGCTCGCCGCTCCAACGATATGCAACAAGGTATCCACCTTTGGCCACCGAATAATCGAGGCAAGCAACATTTTCTCTTAGCTTGGCAGGATGCTTGGCTTCATCTTTTTTCATCCAGTAATGCCCAACAAAAACTGGAGGCTCCGATTCATCATATCCACTCAGGACTTCGCTACTTACAGGTATGTTCAGAATTTCGTCGTCGAATTGATCTGGATGAACAATTATATCCTTCAATTTATTGAGCCCTTTTTGGAAAAACCAGGTTCGTACTTCAGTTCTTTCGTTACCATCCTTGTCCCGGTGAGAAAGACCAGATGGCAATGTGTGCTCGACTCCCTTTAGTAGTATCTCTACTGCGGCATATTCATCTGTTCCCTTTTTGGATGCTGCGACTAGAAAGGCCTTGTCCATTATATTTTTACCTCCAAGAGCTGCCTTTACGATGTCTATTGAACTTGAGTGCCATGCTGCGTGGATTACTCGTAATCCATCAAGGTCAAGCCATAAAGGCAATGAGTAAAAGAACTCCAAAACGGCTTCAAGCTCGGTATCCATATCGGCGCGGAGGTATTCTGAAAGAAAGGCCAAATGCTGGTAGACATTTTTGTCTTTTCTGGGCCTTAGCCAAGTCCCTAGTTTCTCTGGGTCTTGGGTATGGAACGCCAGAGCATTAAATTCGTGATTTCCCATAACCGCCAAGGCCGCTTTATTCTGAACCATAGGCATGACAGTTTGCAGAACTCCTCGCTGATCAGGGCCTCGGTCGATAAAGTCACCGAGAAATATCGCTTTCCGAGATTCGTGTCGATAGCAGCCATCGAGAATTCTGTAGTCTAATTTTTCCAGCAAGGAAGTCAGGGCATCGGCGTGACCATGAATGTCACCAATAAGGTCATATTTCATCATTTGGTACCCTCCATATTTGGTATAAGGTGTGGCAGTTCAGGTGCCAGGAAGAACTCAATTCTAGCCTTAGGGATTAGCTGGTATTGGTGCTTTCGGTGAATGGCAGGAGTTTCAAAAAACTCCCAGTGCTCACCACCGTCTGTAAGTGCCTGCGCTATTTTCCGATCTTCATAGCTCGTTTTGAACACATCCAGATGTGCTGCCTTGATTCCCTCTTCCAGCTCGTCATTTTCCGCAAAGCCCAGTATGCGAATCGATGCCATGATCCCGTTTATATATTTCGTTTCCGAATCATCTGACTTTCCAGTGCGTTTATCGCGCTGGTAATAGTCAATTAGCCGGTTAGTTAGAAATTCGATCAGGACTTCTTTTTGGTCCACAAAAATTCTCCCGCTTTGGTGTATTTAAATAGAGAATTGTCGTTGGCCAGGCTGCCAGCGAGCAATATCCAGAGTGGTTTTCCCTATACCAAGTTTACGCACCCACTTCGCGGCTGCGTCTAGAGTGGCCCAGGTTTTAATGGCTCCCTTGAGGGTTGAAGCCGTCGCTTTGCCAGCGGGCGTCTCAACTTCGATATAGAAGCGCGAGCTGTCGGCAATTATGTGTATACGCTTTACAGCGCCTGCCTCTATCAATGCCTTCAATGTGCGCTCATTCATTTTCAGGCCCGTCTTCAAATAGCGCTCCCTGCTCAGGAATAGATATTCCTGTGGTTTGACAGTGACGAATAATCAATACTTCTACCATATTGGCAATGCTACGATGCTCAATCAGAGCAGCAGTTCTCAGGGCATCCTTGAGAATAGGATCAATACGCAGGTTCAGCGTGGTGGTTTTCTTCGCCGGCATGGATAGCTTAACTCCATTGGATTGGTTGCTATACATTGTAACGCATAACTAACGCATGGCAATAGCTGGTACTAGGTGTGATATGGCCATCAGCAAAGAATTAATAGCGAGACTCCGCGAGGATTTCTATCTGGACTGGCACGGGAACCATGGCTCATCACACTGGGCCAGGGTGAAGCAGAATGGGCTATTGTTAGCCGAGCATACTCGGGCTGACTGCGAGGTGGTTGAGCTATTTGCCTTCATCCACGACTCCTGTCGGCGCAATGAGCATAAAGACCCTGATCATGGGCCTCGGGCTGCTGATTATGCTGAACGATTGCGATTCGAGAAATTACTCGAGCTAAACGATATGCAGTTCCAGCAACTCAAACGAGCCTGTGCTGGGCATACTCATGAAACAAGAAGCGCCGATATCACCATCGCCAGCTGCTGGGATGCAGATCGATTGGATTTGCCTAGAGTGGGTATTATTCCTGATCCACACCGAATGGCGACGGAGATTGGTGCCAGGTTGGCGAGAGCGCGGGCTGAGCAGGCGTAGCAATAGTGAGAAGTGGTTGGGTAGCTATGCCGGTTGATAGGTTTAACAGCCATGCTTTTGGCTATCCTGCTCAAATAGCTGGCGATGAAATCACTATTTCTGGAATCTGTGATTGAAAAGTATTAGGTGCTATTTTGCCTTTCACAGAATTTCCATTTCCTTGTTTTTCAGTTAGTTACCAATAGCTAAATAACAGAGAATAGTTCGCATGGACCGAACCGAGCGCTTCTACAAGATTGATCAGCTGCTGAGGGACCGGCGTGCAGTAGCCATGAAATCACTAATCGAAGAGTTGGGCGTTTCACATGCCACAGTCAAGCGAGATCTTGACTACATGCGGGACCGCTTGCTTGCTCCCATTGTCTGGGATCCCGCTCAGCGGGGCTATAAGCTAGACATGTCGCAGCCAGGCGCTAGAAAGTATGGCTTGCCTGGGTTGTGGTTTAACGACCAGGAGATCTACGCACTGCTCACTATGCATAGCCTGCTCTCAAATCTTGATAACGGTCTGATTACACCGCATGTGAAACCGTTGTTGTCTCGCCTGAACGGCTTGTTGGGCAGCCAGTCAGGCACCGCCGAAGAAATTAATCAGCGAATTCGCATCCTACACATGGCCTATCGCAGCGAGCGGCCAGAACATTTCGAGTTGGTTGCCAGTGCCACGATTAAGCGTCGGCGGTTGCTGTTAAGTTATCGTGCCCGTTCCTCTGACGATCTAACCGAGCGAGTAGTGTCACCCCAGCGCCTTGTACATTATCGTGATAATTGGTATCTGGACGGCTGGTGTCACTTACGTAAAGGCCTTCGGAGCTTTTCGCTCGATTGCATTGAGCATGCAGAGATTATTGAAAAACAGGCTAAGGCGATAACCGAAAAAAAACTCCACGACGAGTTGGCCAGCAGTTACGGTATATTTTCTGGCAAAGCAGACAAGAAGGCGATACTCCGCTTCAGCGCCGCACAAGCGCGCTGGGTTGCTGGGGAGCGCTGGCACCCATCGCAGAAGAGTTGGTTCGACGACGCTGGATTGTACGTGCTGGAAGTTCCCTATCACAACGACAGTGAGCTGGTGATGGACATACTGAAGTACGGCCATGACGTAGAAGTAGTCTCCCCCACAGCGCTGCGCAACAGGGTTAAAAAGCGCCTGAAGGCAGCGCTCGATAGCTATAACTAAACCTTCCCGCCCGAAGAAATAATCCAGAATTCAAATCAGTGGCTCATCCTGCGAGCCACCCATGTCACATACTGTAAATCCTTTGTCTCTCAAAATTGCTACCGGAGTTATGCCATGCCTACGATACAGGATTCCATTGCCAGTCTTCGCCTCGGTGAGCCCACGTCATACGAGGGCCTCACAGTCTTTCCCCTGTTCAGTGAATCGCCCCAGGAGAAGGACTACTTCACACTTGACGAGGTATTGGAGCAGGGGCAGGGGCGTGTAACCGAGGTGTCTGAGTCCGGCTCTGTGCCCACGCTGCGCTTCGAAAACCTGAGTGACAAGCAGGTGCTATTAGTAGATGGAGACGAGCTGATCGGCGCCAAACAGAATCGTATTATTAACCTCACAATTATGGTGGCCGCGCACAACGGCATCGATATCCCCGTATCTTGCGTAGAGGCGGGGCGTTGGCGCCACGAATCGCGCGAATTCAAATCCGAGAAACGCGCCATGATGG
>CAXBLN010000042.1:0-25094 GCA_963976555.1 uncultured Gammaproteobacteria bacterium | reverse complement strand
GCGACAGTCCTTTCTGCGCGGCGGTGAAGCACCCGACTTCGAGTTGATGGGTCGCGATGGCGAGCCGGTTCGACTTTCAGACTTCCGAGGCAAGAAGGTACTTCTGCTTACCTGGGCCTCGTGGTGAGGATGTAGATATGACGTGCCCGTGTGGCAGTCCATCTACGAAGAACTCAAGTCTGAAAATTTCGAAATTATCTCCGTCGCGCAAGACACAGGCGGGGAAGAAGCTGCTGGGGCAATCTTTGACGATGCCAACGTAAGCTATACCGCAATCATCGATGTGAATCATCACATCAGCGCGCTCTACAATCTGGTTAACGTCCCATCCGGTGTTTGGATAGATGAGGAAGGTAAGATTGCGCGCATCAACGAAGGCACCTATGCGACTACACATTTCGATGGCGCGTTCGGCACCGACGACTACGTGCCCATCGTTCGCGACTGGGTAGCGAAGGGCGCCGACAGCGAATACGTCTGGGATAGGAGCAAGGTGCGTGAGAGTATTTTCCAGCGCACTCCGGAAGCCGAACGTGCGCAACCTGCCTTTCGTCTAGGCGGCTATTACTTCACTAGCGGCAACGATGAGAAGGCCGAGCAGTACTGGACCATGGCGCAGGAGTTAGATCCTACGAGTTGGAACTACCTCAGGCAGGACCTGCAATATGAGGAAGGTGGTTCAGCCGGTCCCGAATGGCGAGCCAGACGCGATCAAATAGAGGGCGCCGGTGGCGCTTACTATGCACCGCTAGAGATCGAGAACAACTAGTAGAGTTTCTTCTAGTAAGCTGGCAGAGATTGCCTGCAATAAAAAAGCCGACCAAGTTTTCTTGGTCGGCTTTTTTTCGTTCTAGCTTCTAAAGGCTACCTAGCGCTCCAGGCAGGATTGATCAATAGCTCGGGATTCACACCGGGTTTCGGTACGAACTTTTGGGTGCGACCATATTGGTTGTCACCTCCGTATAGGTTACCGTCGGGATCGACACTGAAAGAATGCACTTCTATATAGCCATCAGGTAATTCCAGCGGTACTAACCAAGTGTATTTGAGGTTGCCCTCGAAATCGAAATTCACGAAGCGAAGTGGGCCTAGATCGGTAATCCAAAAATCATCTTCGTTCACGATGATATCCAGTGGCAGTGTAAGCTGACCAATCGATCTTACGAATTCAAAGTCTACTGCATCGTCGTTCGCTCTCCAGAGATTGACTCGGTTTCCCGTACGATCGAGGACAAACACACGACCACCAGGCCCAACCGCAACCGAGTGGATGGTCTTGGTCTGACCCGGACCTTCTCCCTCGCTGCCGAACTCACCAAGGTAGTTCATGTCACTGTCCATGATCATGATGCGATTATTATCTAGCCCGTCTGCGATTAGGATTCGACCATCTTCCATGAAGGCGACGTCCTGCGGACGACCGAAATGCGTTTCATCAGATCCGGACACGTTCTTCTCGCCGTAGGTAGCTAGAACTTCGCTACCATCATTGGCGATCACGTAGATCTGATGGAACGTTTCATTGATCAACCAGATACGCTTCTCGGGATCGTAGGGGTTGATTCGAATTCTGTGAGGACCAGGACCTGCTGAACCTTCACACAGATAATCCAGATGATCCCAAACTTCGATAGGTTCGCCGTCTGCATTGACTATGAAAAGACAGTTATTCCAGGTGCGGCGCGTAGTGTCTCTTAATACATTAAGGCCTACATGACCGGCAAATCCGAGAAAATCATCAGGCAATGGATAGGGAAGAACGGTTTCGCCACGCTGAGCGATGATGATACGATCTGCCGATTCGGCCAAGACTCCAGAATTGCCGCCGAAGGCATAACCGGCCTCGGCAAAGGGATCGGCCCACAGGGATACGACGTTATACGGGCTTTCGCCGATGGGTCCGCGGGCATTGCCCTGCTGTGAAAGCGCGGAGCTAGAAATAACTAGTGCTAGCGCGAATACAGCTAGCCGGTTCAGTTTAAACATGATGCGAGAGCCTCTCTGATGCGAACCCGAGGGTCCGTTATTGTTGTTTTCCAGCCTATCATGACAAATAACGTCGCTGAAATTCAATAAACTTCGGAAAAAGCACAAAATGTTGCATATTCGCGCCCTTGGCTGAGGTTTTCTTCCGCGCCGATGCATTCGCCATCGGTAGGCTTTGAATTGACTTGGAGCACTGGGATGATAGTGTAAAGATCAAATAAATAGCGATATGCCACAAAATCGCAACTACGGCAGCAGTAGCTCACCCCGGAGGCTATTCTGCATGGAGGAATTGCCAGTGAACACTTCCACTCTCCTCAAGACCCTCTCATTTAGTCTGCTAATTAACGGCGCTGCCAGCCATGGGGCTGAACGCGTAGGCGACTTCTCATTGCTGGATCAGATCGGCAATTCCCATACCATGAGTTGGTATGACGACCATGCCACTATCGCACTCTTGGTCCAGGCGAATGGCAGCGAGGCCACCCTGCGGGCGATTCCGGAATTTATCGAGCTACAGCAGCAATATGGCGAGAGTATAGAATTCTTCATGATCAATCCTCAGGGACTGATGAATCGCGATGCGGTGAATGCCGAGGTATCGACCCTCACCCAAGACATTCCTGTACTCATGGACGACTCACAGCTTATTTCACAGGCTCTGGGCATCCGCAGCAGCGGTGAAGTGCTTCTCTACGACCCTAAATCGTTTCGCGTTGTCTTTAGGGGTCCGGTGGGCGCTGAACTACGGCAGGCCCTCACGGCGGTATTGAATGATGAGGAGATCACGACCCCCATGGTCGCCATGCAGGAGAACGATGTCAGCTTTCCAAGCCGAACTGACTCGATCTCCTATGTCGAAGAGATCGCCCCGATACTCGCCGAGAAATGCGCCACCTGTCATCGCGAGGGCGGCATAGCGCCCTTCGCCCTGAACAGTTCCGCCATGGTACAGGGCTGGTCGCCGATGATCCGTGAGGTGTTGATGACTAAACGCATGCCCCCCGGTCAGGTGGATCCACACGTACACAAGTTCAAGAATGGCAGGACCCTCGCCGTCGAAGACACGCGCAAGCTCATTAATTGGATAGAGAGCGGCTCGCCTATCGATGGCAGCGCTGATCCGCTTGCCCAACTCAGCTGGCCCGACACAAAATGGGTGATAGGAAGCGAGCCCGACTTAGTCGTGAAGATCCCCGCACAGGAAGTACCCGCCACAGGAGTGGTTGACTACATCCGACTTAAAGTACCCGTGGTAGGGCTCGACAAAGACAGGTGGCTGCGAGCCAGTGAATTTATTCCGGGCGATCGCACCGTCGTCCATCATGCAACCGGCACGTTCGAGGGAGGTCGTCTCGAGGGCGGCAGTAGTGTCGCGGTTCTCAACCGTTACGTGCCAGGTTCCGAACCCAGGATAGAGCCTCCCAATACCGGCGGACTGGTGAAGAAGGATGCCGTAATCGATGTCACTCTCCACTACACTACCAGCGGCAAGGAGGCTGTCGATGAGAGTGAGTTCGGCCTCTGGTTCTATCCTGAGGGGGTAGTTCCCGAAGAACAACTCTCCGCCCGCCTGATCGGCGTGTTCGCCAATACATGGGAAGATATTCCGCCCCATGCCAAGCATTACGAGATGAGTAACTCCTTCGTGCTGCCCGAGAACGCCAATGTCTACTCCTATCACCCGCATATGCACTTTCGGGGGAAAGATTTACGCATGTTCGCTGACTATCCCGATGGCACACGTGAAGAATTAATCAACATCGCCAAGTACTCCTATGCCTGGCAGCTAACCTACGAGTTAGAGGAACCGATATTCATGCCTAAGGGCACAAAGATTACTTCTATCGGACACTTCGACAACTCGACACAAAACCTTGCTAACCCCGATCCGAGCAGAGCCGTTCCCTGGGGAGAGCAGAGTTGGGATGAGATGTTCTTTGGCGAGATTATCTGGAAAAGCGCCGAGTAAATAACGTTGAGGCAATGCCTCGGAAGAAATATTCTGAGTTTTAAATGGTGTGAGCACATGATGAGAAAAACTTCGTTATTCGCCATAACAATTATTCTTGGTGGTAGTGCCTTCGCTCAGGAGTATCAACTACCGAGGACCGAATGGGGCGCGCCCGACTTTCAGGGCGTGTGGAAACACGCTACGGTTATGCCCTTCGAACGTCCGGTAGAATTGGGCGAGAAGCGTGCATACACCGAGGCAGAAGCTATCGAGCTAGAGTCTGCTGTTCAGCAGAAGTTTGAAGAGAACAACGAACCTCTGGACCCTAATCGGCCACCGCCGGAGGTTGCCGATTCGCTCCCCCCTATCGGCAACTATGATTTATTCTGGCGCGACGATGCCAAGTTCATACCCACTATTGATGGCGAATTCAGAACCTCGGCGATTATCGATCCAGCCAACGGCCGCATGCCTGACCGTGTCGCCGACTTCGATGCACGAATGGCACAGTTTCGTAGTGGCAGGCCGGGTCGAAGCAGTGACGGGCCGGAAGGTCGAGGCCTAGGCGAGCGCTGCCTCGTTGGTTTCGGAAACCTGGCTGGCCCGGTAATGAGCCCGGTTATCTACAACAGCCACCTCCAGTTCACCCAGTCTCCCGGCTACGTGACGATCACGGCGGAGATGGTTCACGATACGCGAATCATTAAGATCGCCGACGAAAGAAATCCAGCGAGCGCGACTCATCGCAAGTGGATGGGCGATTCGATCGGCCGCTGGGACGGCGATACTCTTGTTGTGGAGACTAAATATTTCAACAACTGGCACACTCTCCGCGGCATGCCGGTTGAGAACATGACAATCATCGAAACCTTTCGTCGCGAAACGGGCAATAAATTGATCTATGGATTTACCGTAGACGACCCAACAATTTTTACGTCGAAGTTTAGTGGCGAGTATCCGCTCTCGCGAATAGAGGAACCCTTGTATGAGTACGCCTGCCACGAGGGAAACTACGGCATGATAGGCATTCTGGCCGGTGCGCGAAAACTGGAAGAGTTGGAACGTGAGGATTAATTCTATTAAGAAGTTAACCAAAAGGTCGGCTTTCAGCCGACCTTTTTTTGTTTCTTTTCTTTGGAGTCTTTTCCTAGGGAGATTCTGGATCTAGCGGTGTTCCGTCACCATTCATGCCCATGGCCTCGTAACGACGCCAACCGGCGAGTATACCAGCGAGTCCATGATTCCCCTCGTGACAGGCGTACTCATACAGCGGCATGTCAGTAACGCGCATTGGCACCTTGGCCGACCACGATACATCCCAAGTCTGAGGATCTTCTACCGTGAAGTCATAGTCTAAGGTATTCTCGTCGACGCGAGTGAATCGCTCTGTCACGCGCATCGTTTTAGTAGCTCCTCTGGCTGTCTGGTGATAATAGAAATCCTGTGTATGGATGACTAGCGTGTCGCCCTCCCACTGAGCGATTGAATCTCCATCCCACTTTATCTGCTTTGTGTGATGCTCGCTGTCTAGTCGTATGATGCGGGCACGGTGAATCATCTCGTTCACGATCATAATGTGATCTTTAGTCTGAACCAGCTGCATGTTGTTATTGTAGGCACCGGGCACCATCGGCGGCCCTGCACCATTGCTCATCAGGCAGCGATCGGCCAGGGTTCGCGCCTCCGGCCCCAGACTCAATCTGCGATTCTCCGCAAACATGGCATTCCTCGCCTTGCCTGTCGCGTTCATTTCCGGCAAGCGTCCGTTGGGTGGATCGTAGATAAGCGAAGTACGTCGATCGGCTATGGTCTCGACCCCGCGCTCATACCAAAATTCGTTATACGAGATCACACCCGGCGGGTAGCCGGCGCCGCCAACCGAATCGATGATAAGGTCACGGTTCTGTCTGCGATTCTCGAAGGCCGCCCATTCCTCAGCCTCTTCAGGTGTCAGCGTAGCCTTATCAGCTAGCTCGGCAGGACGATTTAGTGGAGTGAGTGTGCGAAAGGTGTAAGTGCCCTGCAGGTCGGGGTGACCGTATTCGGTGCGAGGAAATTCGGTCTCCTGCGCGTGTAGCATTGGCATTAACAGCAAGTTAGCCACAGTCAAAGCCAGAATAGATGGAACCTTGTTCATTGTGCCTCCTCATTCTTATTCGTTGTATTGAGAGGTTGTTTCTAGAAACTACTCTTGTTGGCGCCTGTTTCCAAGTGAATTCTGTTCCGGCACTCAGTGCAAGGCCTATTCTAAAGCGCGTCTGTGGAA
This sequence comes from uncultured Gammaproteobacteria bacterium, assembly GCA_963976555.1. Lineage (GTDB taxonomy): Bacteria > Pseudomonadota > Gammaproteobacteria > Pseudomonadales > Pseudohongiellaceae > UBA9145. The sequence continues at coordinate 18,888 of CAXBLN010000042.1, read as the reverse complement.
GCGCGCCTAGGGCGTTGAAATCTCGCCGTCCTGCCACTGCAAATGCATTTCTCCTCCATAGGCTGTGCCCTTCCAGTGGCCTTGCAGTTTCCGACCACGCTCCTGTATTCGAGCACATAGACGTATTTATCTAGATTGGAGTCTAAACGCATGAGAGTCTGAACCGGACCGGCTAGTGATTCCGCCAAAGCCAGCTCCGGTCCGCTCATGCCCTTGCCAGAAAGCGCAGCCCCCGAAGCGACCGATCCCCAGTAGCCATTCGCGAGGGGCAATTCACTTTCGACTGCTAGATGAGCAAGATCGTGACGCAGAAAACTGCGACTGTTCAGAACCGCCAAATCCGTAGAATCATCTGCCCGACGAACGGACAAGGAATGTTGCTCATCGGAAATTTTTGTGAAGATAATTTGCATATCAGGAAGTAAATTCTAGAATGTCATGTGGAGTATGGACTGCGCCGGGATCACATGGACTGACAACATAACTACGATATAACTAGTCTATATTCTTTGGCGCAAACGCCAACAGCACGTTGCCCGGTGTCCCACCAACCCGCCCATAGCCAGAACCGATGAATAACATTCCACCTCCTGCGGCGATCGAGTGGCTGTCTATCGCGCCCCCTAAACCGGGCACGCCATTCACCGTGTCGTAGTCTTGGACCGTGTCATACTCGAACAGAATGTCGCCGGTTTCCTTGTCGAAGATATAGAGTCGGCCATCTACGCCCGCACTCACCAGGGCTCCGTCTATTAGTAGTGGTGTAGCAGACAAGCCGTTGCGATTCTCGCATCCGCGTATACGCTCCGACCGGTCTTCGCAATCTGCCTCTACCTTGAAGCTCCAGCTCGGCTCTCCTGTGCCGACGAAGAAACTGTACATGCCCCTCTGCGGCACGAAAGTGCCCCGCGCGTCGCCTGGATCGTTGATTGGGTGAAATACACGTTCGCCATCGGTCGCAATACCCCAATGATTTCCGCCTAGCGTCGTACCTGTGCCAATGCGCTGATTCCAAAGTAGCGCACCGGTATCTGGATTGAGAGCCCATAGATCGCCTGTTTTCTGGCCGGCCAGGAGGATATCGCCCTCGGCTCTTTCAACTAATGTTGCTGCACCGCCGAAGTCTTTGTCGGCAAGAGTGCTCGGCGCCTGATTAGGGCAGTTGGGCCCCTGAATTCTGCCGCATGCGGTATTCCAGACATCGTGCACCATGCCCTGAAAGGCCCACTTCTCAGCACCCGTATCTATGTCCAGGGCGATGATCGCATCGCTGGTGTTTGTCGCAGGATGGGAAGTGTTCTCGCCGGTAGTGACATAGACGGTGTTGCGTTTTGCATCAACGGTTGGCGTAGTCCAGATCGGCGCGCCGGAAGGACCTCGAAGACGCACGCCTAGTGAGTTCACCTCACCGGTGTACTCTGCTTCCTGCATGGTGTGATAAACCCAGTCGATTTCGCCTGTCGCGGCATCCAGTGTTACAACCTCGCCATGCCCGACGCAGCATTCGAACGTAGGGGTGCCACCCTGTGACACACCAGAGGCGGAGATAGGCACAAATACTTTATCTTCGAAGAGAGTCATCCCGCCGGTGAGCCGCACGCCGCGGCCGTGGCTGCGGACATCGCTAGCCCAGATCTGATCGCCGGTCCGGGCGTCCAGTGCATAGACGAAGCCCTCGCCATCGCCAAAAATAATCGCATTAGGCCCTCCCTCCCCGAGGGGGCCATAGCTCAACGAGGAGCGCAGTCGCGTGGGTGAATCGAATACCCACTTGGCACAGCCAATCTCTGCATCCAGGGCGAATACTTTGCGCGAGCCAGTGGCGGAAAAGAACAGAGTCGAACCGACCATAACCGGAGATGCGCGCAGCGCACCCACGTCCGGGAACGCCAACGCCCAACGCAGTTCCAGATTAGCCATGTCGGCGGTACGCAGCCCAGCCTGCTGAGCACTCATGTTGCGACTGGCATTCGCATCCACACCAAATCTCGAGAGATGGACAGGCTTATTTAAATCGACCGTTCTGTTATCTGCCGAGCACATAGTGTCTGCGAGCCAGGAATCGTCGACCTCCGCCGCCAGATAATCGACGATTATCGCCTTCTCTTCATTCGATAGGACCGAGGCCTGCCCATACATCACACCCTCGTTAATTGCGAACTCCAGGGAACCCGCACTTAGTAACTTAAGGCTCTCGAGTGTCGGGGCGATCTGCCCTGCGCCTACGGCGTCCGCTGCAAGATGGCAACTACTGCAATTCTGTTCGAAAACAGCAGCCCCAGGATGAGACTCGTCATCAATTGGCTCAAGCTGGGCCTGAGCGATACTGATTGTTAGGAACAGGGATATCAGAGGGCTGGATATCAAAGGGCTTAGGTCACGCATTTGCATAGTTCCTTCCTTCTTTTTCTTCTATCTTATTAGAATCGACAATACCTGCATACGGACTTCGAGAGCTACGACGAACACTCGGCTTTGCGCTGCTGACGTCGGGCATGCAGCAAGGGTTCGGTGTAGCCACTGGGCTGAGTCAAACCTTCAAAGATAAGAGCGCTAGCGGCTTGAAATGCTATCGAGCTATCAAAGGCGGGAGCCATTGGGGTATAGATTGGGTCTTCCGAGTTCTGTCGATCGACTATGATCGCCATTCTTTCCAGGGTTTTCCGCACCTGCTCCTGCGAGCAGACCCCATGAAGCAACCAGTTGGCAATGTGCTGACTCGAAATTCGTAGAGTGGCTCTATCTTCCATCAATTCGATGTTATGAATATCGGGCACCTTGGAACAGCCTACTCCCTGATCCACCCAGCGCACTACATAGCCAAGTATACTCTGACAGTTATTATCCAATTCTAACTGCACTGATTCCGGGTCCAATTGACTTGCATCCGCCAATAGCGGAAGGCTAAGAATATCGTCAAGCTTCGCCGGAATGCGACTCGCGATCTCTCGCTGCCGCTCGAACACGTTCACTAGATGATAGTGCATCGCATGTAACACCGCCGCCGTGGGTGAAGGCACCCATGCAGTATTCGCTCCCGACAACGGGTGAGCGATCTTCTCCTCCAGCATCTTAGCCATCAGATCTGGCATGGCCCACATGCCCTTGCCGATCTGAGCCCTACCTTGCAAACCGCAGGCCAGACCTATGTCCACATTCCGATCTTCATAGGCGCCGATCCAGGCGGTAGACTTCATCCCGGCCTTGGGAACCATCGCTCCAGAGAGCATGCTTGTATGTATCTCGTCTCCAGTACGGTCGAGGAATCCAGTGTTGATGAATGCCACCCGACTCTTGGCCTCGCGAATACATTCCTTGAGATTCACCGTGGTGCGGCGCTCCTCATCCATGATGCCGACCTTTAAAGTGTTCGCGCGCAATCCGAGAAACTCCTCGACGGCCGCGAATAGTTCGCAGGTAAATCTTACTTCCTCGGGGCCGTGCATCTTTGGCTTAACTATGTAGACACTACCCGTTCGCGAGTTTTGCAATGCTCCCTGCTTTCTTGTATCGATAGCTCCGATAGCGCTGGTGATAACCGCGTCCAATATTCCTTCATAGACTTCCTCGCCATTGGAGTCGAGTATCGCGCTATTGCGCATTAAGTGGCCGACGTTTCTCACTAGCAGCAGGCTTCTGCCAGGTAGAGTAATCGTCTCGTCGTTCAGATCTTTGAATTGGCGGTCAGGATTCATAGATCGAGTCAGTTCCGATCCTTGCTTTTCGAACGAGGCCGTTAGATCTCCTCGCATGAGACCTAACCAATTCCTATAGACCTCGACCTTGTCCTCGGCGTCGACGGCGGCAACAGAGTCTTCACAGTCTTGAATCGTAGTGACCGCAGCCTCAAGGACTATATCTTTAATGCCAGCGGGATCGCGGCTACCGATGTCCGACTCCCGATCTACAATGACCTCAATATGTAAGCCGTGATTGCTGAACAACAGGGAGGAGGGAGCGTTCGGATCGCCAAGATAGGCCTTCAGCTGCGTAGCTCCCTGCTCTGTCTCCACCAGGAGCTGACCACTCACGATTCGGTAGGCTATAACAGCTGCATGACTCGTAGCCAGCAGTGGGCAGGCTTGATCCAAAAAATCTTTTGCAGCAGCGACAACTTTCTCTCCACGGACGGGATTGTACCCCCGTGTGTGCGGGGCGCCTTCTTCGGCAATTACATCCGACCCGTAGAGTGCATCAAAGAGGCTGCCCCATCGCGCGTTCGCTGCATTCAACGCAAAACGCGCATTCTTAACTGGGACAACTAGCTGTGGGCCAGCTATGGTCGCAATCTCGGGGTCTACATTCTCTGTGTCGATACAGAAGTCACTGCCCTCATCGAGGAGGTAGCCAATATCGATGAGAAATTGCTTATAGGCGATAGGGTCGATGGGCTTGGCACTATTCTGACGATGCCATTCATCGATCTTTTCTTGCATCTGCTCCCGAATAAGTAACAGGCGCGTGTTCCGGGGCGCAAACTGATCGATGACTTTTTTGAACCCAGTCCAGAAATCGAGCTCTGATATGCCTAGCTGTGGTAGCAGCTCAGCAGCAACGAACTCTGCCAACAAGGGATCAACTTCAAGGTTTGCTAGTCGAATTCTCTGACTCATAGAATCGAGTGTACTAACAAAGAGAATAACAATCACGCCGAAGTAGCACCTGATTGCCAGGGGCTTCAAGCTTTTTGAACCCTCGATTGGGCCTGGCGAGTTAAATTTTAACAACTTAAACCGAGAAGACGCGGAACTTAATCTCCCGCTTCGGGTTGTGAACCTTCCTCCCGCGATGCGAGCTCAGCCATGCGCGTTATGGAATCGTGCATCTCATCCAATGTCGCTTGAAAGAGGCCGTCGTCATCTCTGCCCTGATCACGTGCAATCGCGGCAGAATTCAGTTGGCGAATAAGCTTTATTATGTGTTCGCCTTCGGCTCTTAAACCAGTGTAGCGTCTCTCGTTTGGGAATACTTTGCTAGACATTCCCCATATCCCAGCCTCCATCAGCAAGACTCCAACTAGCGCTATGGGTAGTTGCATCTGGATGGTGAGGCTGGAGCTGAGAAAAACAGCCGTGAATACTATCCCGATACCCAGGCCGGTAAGACTGATATCTATACTGCGTCGAATATTTCGTCTCAATGTTATCTCCTGTTTTCTCATCTGCATCGCATGTAACGCGAAGTTAAAGTCTCAACTGGCAGCAATTATAATGGCCTGATACGCCAAAAACTAAAGCGATGCGAAGCTTCCAGATTCTACTTGTTAGGGATTGATACGCAAGCTAAGCGCCGCTGTATAGAGCATCGATCTATCCCGATCTCTAACCGCCCAGTTCAATAGCGTATTCATATCCTGCTCTACTCGACCAACATACATGATACGCCCGTTAACCATCACATGAATATCTTCTGAGAAATTTACCTGCTCGGGATTTAGCAAGAGCGTGAAGGCATCCACCGAATCTGACGTTATGGTAAAACTGTTTCCCTCTCTGTTTACTGTCATGAGACCCGGCTGTCCCTCGACCGTTAACTCTTCAATACGTAACCAAAGATTGCGGTTGTAGCGATCGCTTCTGTCTGCAACCCATCGCAGCTCAGTAGGAAACGGATCGCGGGGATTGTCCAACTTGAATTGCTCGATCATGGGTTGCTCATCTGGCAGCCAATTCGTATTGTGACCGCCGTCTTCGATAGCTCTGAACACATGATCTATGTTCGCTTCCTGCAGAATATTTATAAAAGGAACAATCGAGGAAACCGGATATAGCGGATCGTTCTCGCCATTCACAATATAGAGAGGCCTACTCATGAGATTTTCAAAGTAGAGCTTGTAGCCAGGCCCGCTCTGCGGATTTCTTAACACACCGGGATGTCCTATGTAGGGCAGAAACGCGGCCCACTCTGTCGATTGCTTGAAAGCAAAAAAATAGGCACCAGTGCCGCCGTCAGAAATACCGGTCAGCGTGACGCGATTATTGTCGATGTTATAGCTCTGTTTTAACTCTCTTAAGATGGAGGGTAGGTTCTCTGCCTGGTTATCGAGCCACCAGTACGCCTCGTTCCATGCCGCCGGCACGACTACAATGCGATCTTCCTGCTTCAATGCATCGTATCCGCGGCGCCACCATTCGCCGCCGGGTTGCCACGGGGGTCGGTTCACGCCTCCGTGCAACATGAATTCCACAGGATAACTGCGCGAGGCATCGTAGGATTCCGGTATCAAGTAAACAAATGGGTAACGGGTACCATCCAAATCTATTCGAGCGCTTTCCTGCTGCCCGACTTCCACGTCCTGTCGATAGTTGGGCCCGAGCTTTAACCAGCGATAGAGAGTATCTATATTTGTTGCGGCAGCGATTAATTGCTCTTTAGAGCTTGCTAGCTCGGCGTCGGTAGCTGCTGACCAGAAGTCAGTCACCAGCCTTACTCCGTCGACATCCTCGGCCGCATGCACCGGCAGCTGCCCTAGCAAGATAGTGACTATTAACGAGAACAAACCCTTGGAGAGTATTTTCAATCTAGAGATCTCCACCGAGTTCTGTGTAGAGCGCACGCAGGAATCTATCCGGATCGCCGTATTGCGCATTGTAGGCAGCCGTTGGATTCGCGGCCGCAACCTGAGCATAGGTCATATTTTCATCTAACATGCTCTCCACCTGAGCTGATACGTCTAGCACCATGTCGCGAAAGCCCATCACATCCCCTCGAGTCGATACGACGCCGTGCCCAGGCAGAATCCTGGTATTGGGGCCCGCCACGCCAATTAACCTGCCAAGCGCAGCCAAGGTTCCGGTGAGCGTGCCACCATTGTTCGTGTCGATCACAGGAAAGGCTGTCGTGCGGAAGACATCGCCGGTGTGCACTACATCCGAATCCTTGAAGTGAATAAAAGTATCGCCGTCCGTGTGAGCAGGAGGCACAGAGAATGCGTGGACTTCCTCGCCATTCAGGCGGATGGTGATTGCTTCGCTATAAGTAAGTACGGGCAGAGCCGCCTCAGGTGCCTGCTGGGCTAGCCGCACGTGAACTTCGTCGCGCGCGAGAATCAGCACTCCCATATTGCCAAGGTTCTCATTGCCGCCAGTGTGATCGCCGTGTACGTGAGTGTTAATGAGGAAGCGGATATCTCCCTGATTAAGGCTGCGAATGGCCGCTACGATCTTGTCGGTGAGCGGCGCGTACTGATCGTCGATCATGACGATGCCATCTTCACCCACTGACAGGCCAATATTTCCGCCCTGGCCTTCAAGATAGTAGACACTACCGGCAACATGATGAGGAATTATTTCCACAGCGCTGAAGTCCTGCTGAGCGATTGAGGAGCTAACTGCTAAAAGCGAAAAAAGTAGCAAGAGGGGGTGAAAGCAGCGGTAACGGCTCATGGCGAAACTCCTAGTAAGATGGGCTATGTTTCAGTGGGTCTTGATAGTCGATTAATTGCTTAAAGTAGGAGAATAAGAGTCTATGGGCAGAATGTCCAATGGCTCACCGGTGCGCAGCCTGTTATTTAGATTCGAGCCAAACTAGTTTAAAGTAAGTACTTTCCAAAGGGCTCCACTTGTTTGGATTGGCCGTAGAAAGAATGATTTCGACAATTGGAGCGTATAGGAGTCTGCCCCGGGAAGAATTCTGAGCGGCCGAGTTACTGGGGACCGAGTTAATGGACACCCACACCATTCAAGGACCGAGTTAACGAGTTAATGGACACCCACACCATTCAAGGACCGAGTTAATGGACACCCACACCATTCAACGATGAGAATTCAATGACCATTTGTGGCTTTAGGTACTTCGCCTCTCTTGGCGTTACAACTGTCTGTTTGATTCTTAGTGCGACAGCATGGGCACAGGATAGTCTGCCGCAGCTCGATCTTGATCTACCTCTACGACTGGACTTCTCTGGCTCCTGGGAGAAAGATTTCGGGCGCAGCGATAACTGGGAAGACGAATTATCGCGAACGCTGCGAGTGCGTCAGGAATCGGCGGCCAGGCAACAGTCTTCTCCCGGCAGCTCCCGAATCCGTTCGGCGCCGCCGATCTCCGTTGGTAATATAAATCTGCCCAGGAGTCGCGGGCGCGGAGCGAACATGGTTGATCTCGCACGGCTTGCGGAATACATCAGCAGGCAGAACACCATCGAGATCGTTCAGACTCGAGATGAGATTCGGATCGAGCGTAGCGGTGAGGCCGCTCTAGTTTGTGGAGTAGAATATGAATTGCAGCGAACGTTCTCCAGCGAACATGGCGTAGAGGTCTGTGGATGGGAAGGGCAGCAGCTTGTCTTTCAGATCATGTTGCCCGACGACCTCATCATCATGCATCGCTTCACGGTCGGTTCCAATCAGCAAGTACTGAATTTGCTCACTAGCGTCTACAGCAAGGGCGGCGACCCGTTCAACCTGAGACTCGCATTCAACAAGTATCAGGCACCTCGCGATGAATTCAACTGCATACAGACACTGAGCCGCGGCCAGGTTTGCAATCAGTCCGGCGCCGATCTTTCCGACATACTGAATAACTAGTGCTTCCTATACGAAACAGTGCGGCCCTGCGAGACCTCATCCTGCCGATGCTTCTGCTATTGAGTGCCTGCGCACAGAATGTGCCCGAGCCACCTCCACGCCCACTCAATCTCGTAGGCGACGTAGTTTTAAACCAAGCGACACAGATACCTGCTGAAGAATTTTTACTAGATATCGGCGTGCAAATATTCAGCACGCAGAGCAAGGAAGCAGAAGAGTACGAGATTGGAGACTGGGTTTTCGATGAGATCATTCAGAAGGAGACTCAGTTCCTGCCTCATCTTCTAAAGAACACACTCGTAGCCTCCAACCAGTGGGGAGCCGTACGGGTGATCCCGGAGAGCGATCCTTCTCTGGATTTAATAGTACTCGGGGAGATCATGCAGTCCGACGGCCGCACTGTAGAGTTAGAGATACGCGCGATCGATAGCAGCGGGCGAGAATGGCTGAACCAGGTTTATGCAGACCAGAGCGATCAAGAAGGCTATCCGGAATCCACCCGATTCACGCTGGACAATACCTTCGATGCAGCTAGCTTTGTCGACCCGTTTCAAGATATATACGATCGAATAGCCAACGACCTCGTTTCGGTCCGCTCACAGCTAGGCCTGCAGGCACTCGTCGAATTGAACCTGGTTACAGACCTGCTCTATGCGCGCGACCTCTCGCCAGACAGCTTTGCTAATGCGTTGACGGAAAATGAGGACGGACTGCTCACCATAGTAAATCTGCCGTCGGTTGACGACCCGATGATGGCACGTGTTGCCGACATGAAATACCGCCATCACCTTTTTATTGATACGGTGGACGAGTATTACCAAACACTGTACGACGACATCCAGCCCGCCTATGTGCTGTGGCGACGCTATTCCATCGATCAGATAAGCGAGGTCGAAACTTCGCGTCAGGAAGCTAACCAGAGCGACTATGGGGGCTCTAGTGGTTTCCTCGCCCTCAGCCAGCGCTACGATCGCTTTAAGTGGAGCAAGATCTTCGAGAGGGAGTTCAGCGACTTGGCCGCAGGGTTTAACAATGAACTGGCGCCGGCCTTTCTGGAGCTAAATTCTCAGGTACACGGACTCACCGGGACAATGGAGCAGCAATACCGCGAATGGCGCGGCATCCTGCGCAGGCTATTCGAGTTGGAGAACGGCGAAGTAGCGGCTGGTGCTACCGAGTAGTTTGCCGCCATGATGGTTATACCTAAATGCTGTAGAGAATAGCCCAGCAGACTACCGCAACAACAGCGGGCACTATCATCAGAAACACTAGATGTCGTACATGGATCATTGTTTCTTTCCTCTCTTCTACTCATTTGGGGAAGCCCACTATAACATTGAAAGCCCCGTACCCAGTGTCCTGCGGCACTATGACGCGGCCGTGACCGAGGTCAGATTTTCTTAGCTACCCCTTTTAACCGGCGCTTCTCTAGGCGTATACTCGATGAAAAATAACAAGAAGGTACTGATCATGACTAATGAACAGACCCTGCCTGACACAGGCAGAAAGTCACGCAATGTCCTTATCGCCGCGGGCGGCACGCTGTTAGTGGTAATCGTTGCCGGCTTCCTTATCTACTCCTCAATATGTCCCTGCGAGCGCACCCCTGGCGGTTTTCTATTCGGAGACCAAGCCGGCGAGCCTGTCAGTGACTGGTCGTTTGCAAACGATGTGCCGCTCTGCCAGTTGCAGATCTGGGCAGGCATACGACCCCATTCAATAAACCTGAACTGCATGTCAACGCCCGAGGGTGAGTTGTACCTAAGCTGTTCGGTGTGCGAGACGAAATACTGGGCAGCAAAAGTTGGAGAAGATGAATCGGGGGTGATGCGACTGAATGGCACAGTGTATCCGGTGGTAGTCAATCGTGAGACTAACCCAGCCGCTATGGATCGCGCCTGGGCCGCGCGCGTGTCGAAATTGCAAACCCACGGTGGCGCAGCCGCCAATCCGGTTCCCCCCGAAGATGCGCAACGTCCCGAGAGCTGGTGGACGTTTAGGATTGTGTCCTCAGGTTAGAACCTTTCAGCTAGCGCACTAAAAAAGGCGATGCTTCTGCATCGCCTTTTTACTTGGTGAGCCTCTAGCTCCAGAGCCTCAACTTCCAACTCTAGGCTGTCGACACAGCTCTAAGCCAGATTATTTTCAAACAGATTCAACAATCGACTCCACGCCCGTTCGGCCTGCGCCTCGTGATAGACCTGCGAGTCCGGCGGACACCAACCGTGCAATGTGCCCTCATAGACTTCGATCTCAGCAGACAGACCCGCCGCCGCATAAGATTCTCGCAGGGTAACTTTCGCCTCAGGCGTACTCTCATCATCGTTCGCCGCCACACAATGCAGCATCGCGGATTGTGTCTGCGGGATTAGCAGATGCGGGCTATTGTCGGCATCCGTTGCAAGGCCGCCTCCGTGAAAAGTGCCCCCCGCCCCGAGACGACCGGGCACTGCAGCGACTGTGCGCATGACCATTGGCCCGCCCATACAATAGCCAGTCGTGCCGATGCGGCGACTGGTATCGGTAGCTGATTGACGATCTAACCAACTCACCATCGCGCGTGCGTCGGTGAAGTGGGTTTCAGCGTTCAGATTGCGCGCCATGGGTAATACGATCTCGCGGATTTCCGGGTTACCAAAACTGGCCCCTTCGCCGACGACTGGTGAGACCGCATCACGATAGAAGGGGTTAACTACCAGCACTGTGTAGCCTGATTGTGCCAGGCGCTTTCCCATCATGCGGAAAGCAGGCCTTAAACCAAGGATATCTGGCCACACGATGACAGCAGCATGACTGCCGCTGGATGGGTGGACAAAATAGCAGTCGGCAACGCCATCGGGTGTCGTGATGTTCACGTCGGACTCGGTCACAGACTGAGCGTTCGCGACCGGAGGCAGCAGCATGGCCAAGCCTGCCGTAGCCGTCAGCTTGTTGAACTTTCGTCGGCTGAGCTCTCCCTTGCTATTGAGAAACTCCTCAGCATCTTTCTGGGTATCTAGATCACACATGTCTTACTCCTTGAGCGCTCAGAGATTGAGGCAATATTGTTTTATTCTGTACTCACTAGTATGAGAGTATTTGGGACAGGCAGAAAACTCAATAGAATTCTCCTCAAGCCCCGAGTAACCGCTATGAGAACGACCCTTAACAGAAGAAATTTGCTGCGAATAGGACTGATCGCCGTGCCAGCCCTTAGCTGGAGTCAATTCAGCCTGGCTCAACAGGCGCGAGTGCGCACCGTCGCAGGGACTGGGGTCGCTGGGCTCGATCCAGAAGGCAGCTCTGGCACCCCCGCTACGACGACCCGAATTAACAACCCCTACGGCATCGTCGTGGGACCCGATACCGCCTTGTATTTCTGCGAAGTCGACACTGGCAGAACGCGGCGGATCGACTTGAATTCCCGCCTGCTGACTACTGTCGCCGGAAACGGTGAGCAAGCCTATGCAGGCGACGGCAGACTTGCTCTGGAAGCTTCCTTTTGGGCGCCGCACGAAATCCGCTTCGATGACCCAGGCAACCTCTTCATAGTGAGCCGCGACTCCCATACCGTGAGGCGTATCGATGCCGCAAGTGGCAGAGTTAGCACGGTAGCGGGAACAGGAGAGGCTGGATTCTCAGGCGACGGCGGGGCTGCGAAGGCTGCGCAATTGAGGCAGCCCCATAGCATTGCCTTCGATGCGAGAGGCGATCTCTTAATCTGCGACATTGGCAACGCCCGCCTGCGCAGAGTCGATATGAATACTGGCGTCATCAGCACCCTTTCAGGCACCGGCGACAGAGTCGCTACACCCGACTCGGCCGCCCTAAGCGGCACGCCTCTGCTGGGCCCTCGGTCTATCGATACCGACACAGCAGGGAAGGCTTATCTGGTACTTAGAGAGGGAAACTCCGTATTCGAGTTGGATATCGCTAACGACCGACTCAGCCGCATCGCCGGCACTGGTGAGCGAGGCTATAGTGGTGATGGTGGTGCGGCTATCGACGCCACCTTTAATGGCCCCAAAGGCATCGTCTACTCCGCCCAGGACCACAGCCTGTATATCGTAGATACGGAAAACCATGTGATTCGACGCATGTCACTGGTCACTGGAATTATAGATACGGTTCTGGGCAGTGGCGAACGCGGAGACGGCCCCGATGGCGAGCCACTGGGTTGTAAGTTGAATCGGCCACACGGCGTTTTTGTTCATGAGCGCCTATTATACGTAACCGATAGCGAGAGCCACAGAATACGAGAAGTGTCCGGCTTGTTTGCCTGACAGAGAGATCTTCAATGAGGCAGGGAAAATGAGAAACGTAAATCGCGTCTTTATACTAATATCCAGCATGTTTCTGAGTCACGTGTCGATGGCGCAAGTACCCACGGTGAAAATCGAGGACTTTGGCTTTCTACAAGGTTACTGGAGCGGCACTGGCTTCGGCGGTCATTCCGAGGAGACGTGGATGCCACCCGTCGATGGTCGTATGTTCGGCATCTTTAAACAGTCTGTTAAGAGCGAGTTAGTCTTCACTGAGTTTATGGAGATTGTCGAAACCGATTCCGGCTTCGTCTTGCGGCTGAAGCACTTCAATCCAGACTTTAGTGGCTGGGAGGAGAAGAACGATCACGTCACTTTTGAATTAAGCTCTGTCAGTGCCAACAAGGCTGTGTTCGGCGGGCTTAGCTACGAAATAGTTGCGCCAAATGCCCTGCAGATTAGATTAAAAATGCGCAACGATGATGGCAGCACTGTTACGGAAACATTCGACCTGGAACGAATTGAGCTGTAACGCGACCATGCGCAGTGCCACTCTATTATTGCAGATGATCTTGTTCGCTAGCACTGCCGCCACCGCACAGGATTTAACACTCATATGGAAAATCGAGAATGTATTCAGCATGCCAGAGTCCGCTACATTCGACACCAATGCACAATACATATTCGTATCAAACGTCAACGAGTACGCAAAGGACGGAAACGGTTTCATCTCAAGGGTTTCCGTTGACGACGCTAGCGTAGTATTGCACTGGCTCGATGGCCTCGATAGCCCGACTGGTTTAGCGGTTTTCGATGGCCTTTTGTATTTTGCCGACTTCGATAGCCTGGTAGTGGCGGACATCGCGACTGCACAGATTCTAAATCGCTACGCTGCACCCGACATAAATCCGTCGCTCAACGACGTAGCTATTTCACCCGAGGGAAATGTATTCGTCACTGGTAGCGCAAGCAGCAGCATCTATCACCTTGACGAGGATCAATTAAAAGTTTGGCGACACGACGAGGAATTGCTCTCGCTGGCGAACGGACTCGCTATTGAAGGCGACCTGCTCATACATGGCGGACAATCCTGGAATGTATTCAATCGGCACACCGCGGAATTAGCCTCCGATGCCATTCAGCTCGCACCGAATCTTGAAGGCATAGATGGAATCACCCGAACCCTCTGCGGCTCCTACCTGCTTTCTTTGCTCGCAGACGATCGCCTATGGCATGTTTCTGGAACTGGGAATAGCCGTCCCCTTATAGGGGGGCCGCTTAATGGAATCGACTTACACAGCCAGGCAGCCCTGGTCGTTGTTCCTCAAGTTGGCGGCGATCTCACGCTGCTTCGTCAAGATAGAGATAGCTGCGCCCGGTAGTCTACTTAAGATAGAATAGGCTCACACATACATAAACGGATTTCTACATGAACGAAGAAAGGGTAAAGCTGCTTCTTAAAGAACTACTGGATGAGGTTAATCAGAGTGAGAATCAGGACGAAGAGCTACTCGCGTCTGCGAAGCGCCTCGAATCTGACGTCGATGCCTTACTCAATCCTGATGTCGACAGTTCTGACAACACGGTAATGGATGACATGATTGCCCTTGAAGCAAAGTTTGCGACGAACTACCCCGTCGCCGAGAAGATCGTTCGCGAGTTGGTAAACAGCCTCAGTCGCATCGGCATCTAAATCCCGAGGCAGGTCTGCACCTGACTCTAGTCGAGGGGGTGCAACTCCAAGGGTATGGAGCCGTCGCGGCTACCCAGCACGGTCGCGAAGAAGGTGTCTCCCCAGGTGTACTTCTCCTGCATCATCGCGTTGATTTTCTCCGACTTATCGGGACGCTGCACGACAGTGTAGATTGCGGTATCGCCATTGCGCTGAACCGAGAACTGTTCGTTCTCAAGCATGCGCGTAAACCATCCTGAGCCATCGGCTCCCACACGCAAATACTGGTAGCCTTCATCATCCATGACCCACAGCCGCGTCGTCTGCTGTTCTCCCGACTCGTCTGTGGTGTATAGCTCCACTACCTCAACACGCTCGGAAGCGAGGGTCTGCACGAGAAGGAAGGCCAGGGCCAGCCCCAGCGGTATGGCTATTGCCCAGAGTAGATACTTCATTCGATTTCTCCCAATCAGGAACTCCCGATCACAATGATTTCGAAACACTTTAACATTAAACTATTTAATATTAAATAGTTTAATGTTTAAAGAATTCGATCTACAATTGAGCGACGAAACCAGTAAGGAGTCAACGTGTCGAAGTATAGTCCCGATAACCCAGCCGCCTCGCCGCTATTCGTCTATTTCAATGAGATAGGCATCATCGCGCAGCTGAGCGCCGCACTATTCGAGCGGACCCTGCCCGAGGGGCTGAATAATTCTCAGTTCGGCGTGCTGAATTGGTTCAGCCGCGTCGACTCCCAGGCCTCTCCCGGCCGTCTGGCGACCGCATTTCAGGTAACAGCCGGGGCCATGACAAATACCCTGAAGAAACTCGAATCGAAGGGTCTGATTAGAATCGAGCCCGACGAATTCAGCGGGCGCAAGAAGAAAGTGACGATCACCACACAGGGGGAGAGTGTCAGGCAGCAGGCGATAGCCGCTGCCGCCCCGCTCTTCCAGGAATTCGCCGAACAGTTCTCGCAGGAAGACATCGTAAGTCAGATCGAGGCGCTGCAGAAAGTAAGAGAGTATCTGGACCTACTGCGTTACCGCTAGAGTCCGGTAGAGCCATACTCGGATGCAAAAAAAAGGCTGCCTCGATTCAAGTGATCGCCGGCAGCCCTGAGGATGTCGACTTCACGGGAGAGATCGACATGGGATAGCAACAAGGTTAGCGCTTCAAGAGCAGTTAAGCTGTATAAAGCAGTGGTGCTGTCTAGTACTACGGCCGCATATCCCATCTGGTTTACTGTTAATTGAAATTATTTTGACTTAACTTCTCAGCGAGCAAGAGACGAGAATGACTCGAGGTTATAGATGAAAAGAACACTGAAGTGGATCGGTATTGGTATCGCGATACTTGTAGCGGTCACCGCCCTGCTCCTGGGCAGCATGCGTTTTCACGATGGGCCACTGGAGATACTCTCTGGAGGGCCATTCAAGACCGGCACGCCCACGACCGCACCCGGCGATTGGAGCTTCCTGGCGGACCGTTCAACCATTGAGTTTCAGACGATGGACCCGCCACAGTCGCGCACCGTCTGGCTCGCCACCTTCGATCGACGCCTCTTCATCGTGAGTGGATATATGACAACGAACTACGGAGCAATCTGGAAGCAATGGCCCCACTATCTGGAGGCTGACGACAGAGTCATACTTCGCATCGACGGCAAGCTCTATGAACAAAGGCTACAGCGCATCATGAGCGGGTCGGAAGTCATTCCGGTACTCAACGAGTTTAGCCGAAAGTATGGCGACGGTGAGGCTGCAAGCGATGACGCGGTGGCTAGCGGCTATACATGGATGTATGAAGTAGTAGATCGCTAACACCGCGCCCCACAGACTCCGTACAGACCCACAAACAGGAAACGAAAAAGTCAGATGAGCAGAATACGAATTTTTACCGTCGGCGGAACCATAGACAAGATCTATTTCGATGCAAAGAGTAGCTATGAAGTAGGTCCTCCCAACATTACCGAAGTCCTTTCCGGTCTCAGTTTGAATCTGGACTACGAAGTCGTATCCCTAATGCAGAAGGACAGCCTTGAGATGACCGATGCGGATCGCGAAGCGGTTCGCCTGGCTGTGAGTGATGCGGCAGAGCATCAGATTGTGATAACCCACGGCACAGATACAATGGTAACCACTGCCGAAGTGTTAAAGTCAGTAAGCGACAAAACCATCGTGCTGACTGGTGCGCTTAGCCCCGCCCTATTCAAGAATTCAGATGCAATGTTCAATATCGGAGCGGCGCTTACGGCAGCGCAGATCAAGCCTGCGGGTGTCTACATCGCGATGAACGGTGTGATTTTCGACTACGACAAAGTAAGAAAGGATGTGGAGAACAATCGATTCGTGTCATTATAAAAACCGACGTCGTTCCCAGTAAACCAAAAAATAACCGGAGTTTAACCGATGGTAACTACACTGTGCTCACCGAAGCTATTAATCCTCAGTCTGCTAGCGCTATCTCTCACCGCCTGTGGCGAAGCAGACGTGGAGGCGCCCGCTCCTGAGTTGAGCTTCGCCGAAACTTTTCAGATGCAGCTGATTCAGGCGCAACCTGGTGATGTGGTAGAGGTTCCCGCCGGCACCCATGAATTCACCCGTAGCCTTTCCCTGACCGTACCGGGAGTCACTATCCGCGGCGCCGGAATGGACACATCGATCCTATCCTTCAAGAATCAGGTACAGGGCGCCGAAGGCTTGCTGGTAAGCGCGGACGACTTCATCATTCAAGACCTGGCGATCGAAGACACCGTGGGTGATGCCCTTAAGATCAACGAAAGCAGAAATGTCACCATACGCCGCGTTCGCACAGAGTGGACTCGAGGCGCAAATACCGAGAACGGTGCCTACGGCATCTATCCCGTACAAACACAGAATGTATTGATCGAGGGATCCGTTGCCATAGGTGCATCCGATGCAGGTATCTATGTGGGTCAATCGAGCCAGATAATAGTGAGGAATTCTCGTGCCGAGTACAATGTTGCTGGCATCGAGATAGAGAACTCCACTTTCGCTGACGTCTATGACAATGTGGCGACCAACAACACCGGCGGCATTCTCGTTTTCGATCTGCCTAACCTTCCCGTTCAAGGCGGTCAGGCGACTCGCGTATTTAACAATGACATCTATGGAAACAATACAGAGAATTTCGCGCCCGAAGGAAATATCGTCGGCAATGTACCGCCGGGCACTGGCCTACTCATTCTAGCCAACGATAACATCGAGGTGTTCGAGAATCGCTTTCGCGACAACAAGAGTGTAAACATTATGGTGTACAGCTTCGCTCTCGGCGGGCGCACCATAGAAGACCCTAACTACGACCCCTATCCAGAACAAATCTATATCCACGACAACGCCTACGAAGGCGGGGGTACGGAGCCGGGTCATGCCGCGCTGAAGGCCTGGCATGCAGTCACCGGCTTAAACTCACCGAACGTAGTCTGGGGCGGCTTGGTCAAGCCAGGCGGCAGCGCTGAGAATATCATCTGCTTGGGAGAGGCCACTGCAACAAGTTTCATGAATCTCAAGGGCGGACTCGATCCGAACGATGTCTCCTACGATGTGTCACCACACTCCTGCAGCCTGCCACGCCTCCCGAGTATTTCATTTGACATCCCTGGTGATGACTGAGACGTAACTAGACAATCATTCAATAAACCGCTACGATGCGCGCAATGAATTTTCACCTAAACAACTTCGGCCTATTCGACTCACTGGAACAAGTGGGTTTGCCGCTGCGTGAGACTTCATGACGATATAGATTAAATCAGTATTGAAAAAACCTCGGCAGCTAAACAGCTCCCGGGGTTTTTTCGTTTCTAGAAAGGAGAAAAGTAGTATGAACATCAAAGAAATAGTAAAAAATCAGAACGCACACTTCGTATTCTATCGCGATCAGTCACTCTTCTATGAAACCGATAACGGTTTTCTGTTCTCTGTACCGATCTCGGATGCGGGTTCCGCGACGATCAATTCTCAGGAAAAAGCGATCATGTTGATGCGCTATATCCGCAAGCATATGGCCCGTACCGAGAGCGCAAGAACTGCACAGGATGCAAAAAATAGTGGTGAAGACAATCCGCCAGAATGAACTCGTCGAACGCAGTAGCTAACAGTTCGAAGGCAATGTCTATCTCGGCAAGCCTTCGAATGCTTTGCTGCGGCTAAACTATTCGAATACCGCGCTATTGCTAAGGGCTATATCCATATAGGTTTGCTTAAAGCCAGGCAGGAGGTAGCCCTCGCCGATTAGGGAATCGGTGGCTGCCTCGTATTTCGCGAGGTACTCGTCGAAGGAGCTATATAGCACCGCGATTGAGCTGCGTGTATCGCGAGACTGCATGGCCGTCGCCGCGTCCGATGCCAGTGGGATATAGCCTCCCGATAGCCGCGCGAGTGACTTCTCAGCTCCTGTGCTGACTGCGCGCAGATTCCAGGGCAGG
>CAXBLN010000041.1:0-25129 GCA_963976555.1 uncultured Gammaproteobacteria bacterium | reverse complement strand
GTTGACGTCGAGGTCTTATTTAAGGAAAGTCTTCACTACAGCCAGCAAGCTACTGATATAAATAGAAATAACCTGCTCGAATTTAGCGACCAATCACTGCTTTTTTGATAAAGTATTCCTGTGTTAGGCAGATACAGCAATGTGGGAAGCTAAGAAGCAGCGCCAGATATTACGGGCGTTTATGTGATCCAGGTCACTGAGTTTTGCTGTAACTTGTTGAAAATACGGAATTAGTTTGAAAAATTTAATAACGAAACAAACGAGCCAAATTTGCGTAGGCTCCACAGACACCTCGGGTATTACTATGTTGCAGAAATTTGTTTTGGCTAATTTGGTTGCATCAATGCTGCTGGCAGCGAATATGGCCTCTGCGGATTCGGCGATATTAGTCGCCGATGGCGTGTTGGTAGAGAAAAACCCTGTCGTCGAAACGAACACGGCTGATCCCGATGTAACGGGTGAAGGCACGATTGAGCCTGAGCCAACGGCGCTTATAGGCACAGCAACCAATGCCTCCTATGTTAGTTTCGGCGGCTGGGCTGTAACGGGTTTGGATTTCATCGATGCGGCGGTAGGCGTGTTCGATTTCAATGCTACGTCGAGTGTAAGTCAGGCGACTCTTACTCTGCCGATAGAGGAAGTCTTCGCACAGAATGGCAGTGCACCCCTTGAGATATTCATGTACTCGGATAACGGAATAGTCGAGTTTACGGATTATTCCGTCGGATTTACGGCGCCCATCCAAAAAGTCGACGCCATCGGCAAAACGAATATCGACGTCGACGTAACCGGTGCGGTTAACGCCGCCTTAAAGACCAGCCGCTATGTAGCCTTTCGGGTTAAGAGTTCGGTACCTCCGTCTGCGGTTTTAGAGAATAGTTTACCCGCGTGGACAGGAGTGAAGTTCCGATCTAATTACTCCCTGACATTTACCCCTGGCACCGCTCCTGGTGTCGCTAAAGATGCGACACGTTTCGATGGTTTTACAATGGAAGTTCAGAACGTTGCAGTTTCTGGTGTGGGCGAATTATCGTTGCAGATGCAAATGGTCGACACGAATAATTTGACCTTCCAATTGACCGAGGCCGCAATTACCGGGACCGGCGTCTCTGCGCCACCGGTCTCTGGGGTCGACCTGCTGAATTGCAGCGCATTTTCACCGCCGGTTGTAACGGGTGTGGCTATCGGTGCTTCAAGTTACTCTGTTAATTCTGGTATTTTGGATTTGCCCAGTGTTAATTTCAATAATGAACAGCTCGCCATACGCCTGGAGTACATAGAAGGCTCGAATCCTTGGCTATTCGAAACACTTAGCATCAGCGCCGTTCAATCCGGGCCATCTGAAGCTGCTATCTCTGCATTGGGCGGTGGGCTAATAACAGAATCGAGTCAGGATTTCGTACCGCTTTGCCACGGCTGGGTGCTTATAGGCGATTCGGTCCGAAATCGAGTCGTGGAAAGAAACCTATTATCAGGGGAAACCGGCGCTACTTATTCTTTTAGTCAGATACCCGATCAGTTCACGATAGATGATGTGAATGGTGCGGTTTTCATGACAGTGCATCCTGAGACTCAAAGGCTCTATAAGCTGGATCTGAATACGGGTGCGATCACGTCGACCACCACCGCGCAGAATATAGGTGGATTTAACTATAGGTGGTCTATGCGTGACCTCGCTCTCGGTGAAGACGGCAATGTATTCGCTCTCATGCACGACAATATAGGCATCGACCCGGGCAGTGAGATTCCCTATTCTGTAAGCGGTCTGTGGTTGGGTTTGATATCGAGTTCGGGTGGTTTTCTAACCGAGAGTATTCCACTGGAGGAGCCGATTAGGGTCGAGTATGACAATGTGCTAGATCACGTTTTCTTAGCGACAGCCTCCAACCTTGCAACATTCAGGTTTAATCCTGGAACGAACTCGCTAACATTTGTGCTAGGCACAGATATACCTGTGGGGAGCGAATGTACCGATTTCACCACATCACCCGACGGCACAAGGCTTGCTTATTCTTGTCCGGGCGGAAATCGGAGTGACCAGAATTTCAGCATCGTCGACATGGCCCCTGACGACTACTTCGATTCTGATGGTGAGTGGTACTTGGGCAGTTCGCCCGTTTCCGCGACATTTAATAACGCCGGAACGATTTTGATCGCGACAGATAATGTTAAGCTCTATTTCTTCGATGTTGTTACACACCTGATTCTAGAAGATTTCGAACTCGGCCTATTAGAGGGAGAGTCTATAAAGAAGATTCGTCTCTCGCGGGATGGCGAATATCTCATTATCTTTTTAGAGAACGAATTACACGATGAAAGCAGCAAGTTCTATTGGATGCCAATACCGGCCATAACAGGGACTCCTCTATAGGTCGAGAGCTGGCTGAATCTGCAGGGACGTGTGTTACTGATCGTACTCATCGTCGGCTATTGGGTAGACAGGATCGCCGGCTATACTAATTCGCTCACTAGCCCAGTCACCAAAATCGATGAGTTTGCAGCGCTTGCTGCAGAACGGACGAAAGCTATTAGCTTCCGTCCACTCAACGGCTTTCTTGCAGGTAGGGCAGTCGACAGTCTTGGTGTTCGAATTCATTGCGTCGTCGCTATTTCTAAATATTGTTTGTGCAGGATACCGATTTCATTTTGGAGCTGCTCTAAGCTGCCTTCGTTGCCTACTACATCATCCGCTTGCGCAGATCGCTCAGATCTCGGAATTTGAGCTGCGATGATAGACCGAATTGTGCCTTCGTCGCTACCGTCTCTCCTCATGGCCCGCGCTAATTGAGTCTCTTCGCTGGTATCAATGACGAGCACTCTATTAACCAGTCTATATTGTTCAGTTTCAAAAAGTAGTGGCGACTCCAGCACCGCATAGGGAGATTCGGATGCTTCGAGTCGAAGTCGAATCAAGTCTGCTATCAATGGGTGCAGAAGTGCTTCGAGCCAGGATCTCTCTGCAGGATTTGAGAATACCAATGCGCGTAGCGACGCTCTATCTAGTGAGCCATCGGTACTAAGTATAGCCTTGCCAAAGTGCTCCGCGATGCTATCCAGAGCGGCTTGCCCGGGCTCTACTACTTCCCTCGATAGCGCATCGGCATCGACCACATCGATGCCAAAGTTACGGAAAATGTCCGCTGCCGCAGACTTGCCACTGCCTATGCCTCCCGTGAGACCGACTACATATTTATTTACGGCGTCCATTTTGATCCTGTGACTGAGGGGTCGTAGGGTGGCAATCTCGGAGCTTGGCCCGTAGTGTTGAACAGAGGCTCGTTAGCCTCACCCTATGACGTTGTTAACATAGAAAGCGCTGATTTGCGGGCCCCAGATGAGCATGATGAAGCCGGCGCCGGCTAAAAACGGGCCGAATGGCATCGGCACAGACTTGTCTCTCCCTCGGAACAGGATCATCCCTATACCGAACACTGCGCCAACCAGAGAGGAGAGGATGATTATTGGCAGCAAGCTCTGCCAACCCATCCACGCGCCCAGAGCCGAGAGCAGCTTAAAATCTCCATAGCCCATGCCTTCCTTCCCGGTAGCGAGCTTGAACGCCCAATAGAAGATCCAGAGTACGAGATATCCAGCGATTGCACCGATTACCGCGTCCCGCAGAGTAACGCCGAAGCCCAGATCGAATGTATTGACCAGTAAACCTAACCAGATTAATGGCAGGGTAATATTGTCAGGTAATAGTTGTGTGTCGAAGTCGATCAGAGTCAGCGCGATCAGTGACCAGGTAAGAAACAACAGCGCGAGGGTCAGCCAGGTGGCACCAAAGTGGAGTGCGACAAGGCCGGAAAGTAAGCCGCTGACAAATTCTACCGTGGGATAACGGATGGATATCTTGGCTTTGCAGCTGGAACATTTGCCGCCCAGGAAAAGAAAACTTAGAACCGGTACGTTCTCCCAGGGCTTTATTTTGTGGTTGCACAAGGGGCAGTGGGAGTCTGGCTTCTGCAGGTTGAATACCTTAAATTTTGCAGAAGATTCGTTGCTATCGGGAGTGGTGTTCTCGATCTCTAGATATTCACAACACTGCTCGCGCCAATCGCGCTGCAGCATGATGGGTAAGCGATAGACGACTACGTTGAGAAAGCTTCCTACTAACAATCCCAATATGGTGCAGATTGTTAGTAGAAACGTCGGGCTAGCGGAGAGTAGGTCAATGATTTCCATGCAAAGATGTAAGAGTTACATCACCGCGCCAAGTTGGAAGATTGGCAGATACATCGCGATCATCAAGCCGCCCACGAGGATGCCCAAGACTGCCATAATCATCGGCTCCATTAGAGCGGTTAGACCGTCGACGGCGTTGTCTACTTCGGCTTCGTAGTAGACCGCGCACTTGTCTAACATACCATCGAGTGCACCGGATTCTTCGCCAATTCCTACCATCTGCGTGATCATGACCGGGAATAGGGTGGTGTTCTTGATGGCGAAATTTAACTGCTGGCCCGTGGTCACATCGTCTCTAATCTTCCTTGTGGCGGTAGAGTACACAATGTTGCCGGTGGCGCCTGCTACCGACTCGAGTGCATCTACCAGCGGTACGCCGGCAGAGAAGGTCGTCGAGAGCGTTCGAGTGAAGCGCGCGTAACATGAAGAATTTAATATCGGGCCGACGATTGGCAGTTTGAGAGACAATCTGTCTATTCCGTTAGCAACAGCTTTCGACCTATGCTTCGCCTCTTTGAAGACGTAGCCTGCTATACCGAGTCCAATCAGCACTTTCCACCAGTGGGCAATGGCTAAATCGGAGAGGCCTAATACAAACTGTGTAAAGGCTGGTAACTCGGCACCAAAGCTAGAAAACGTCGTGGCGAACTGCGGGACCACTTTTATTAGAAGTATGCCCGTCACTACGAGAGCGACGACGACAACTGCAATCGGATAGTTCATCGCCTTCTTGATCTTTGCCTTTAGAGCCTCGGATTTTTCTTTGTAAGTAGCCAGACGATCCAGCATGGTTTCCAAGGCGCCAGACTGCTCACCAGCATCGACCAGGTTGCAGAATAGATCATCGAAATAGCGGGGGTGCTTGCGAATACAGTCGGCAAAATTATTACCGGCAGCTACGTCATCACGGATTTGCCCCACCAATTCTCGCATTGAGGGGTTTTCCAGGCTCTCTCCTACAATCTCGAAGGACTGTACCAAGGGTATGCCGGATTTCATCATCGTCGCGAGCTGGCGTGTGAAAATTGCGATGTCACCAGGCTTGATTTTCTGTCTTCGGGGTCCGAACAAGTCCTTTGACTTGCGTTTAACCTTCGTGGGCGCAACTCCCTGTTTGCGCAGCTGTGCCTTGACCAGCGCCTGGCTGCTGCCCTGGATCTCCCCTTTGGTCTTGTTACCGTTCTTATCGGTACCCTGCCAGAGGTAGGTGGTTTGTACTGCTTCAGTGGCCATACGGCACCCCGCCAATTTATCTAGTCATTAGATGGCGCTGACTATACCACGCCAACGCAGATTTATGTATTTAAGTCAGTCTGTTAGCCTCTTCCAGACTAGTCAGTCCCTGTGCGACTTTGAGAAGTGCGGCCTCGCGCAGATTCGGCATTCCTTGGCTCTTCATGTGCTCGCTGAATCGCTGCGGCTGACCATCCTCTATGATAATCCGAGAAAGGCTCTCGGAAATAGGAACTACTTCATAAAACCCGACTCTGCCTCTAAATCCGTCTCTGCACTTTGGGCAACCCCGCGCACGAAAAAGCTGGGGCTTAGGGTGTAGTACGTCCGTAAACCCCTGTTCTATTAGTACTTTTTCGGGCAATTCGACACTTTCTTTACAGCTCTCGCAGAGTCTCCTTGCCAGTCGCTGCGCTATGACCAGGCTGATAGTGCCCGCGAGGTTGTAAAGTGGGACTCCCATGTCTCGGAGCCTGTTGAGGCTGGCGGCTGCGCTCAGTGTGTGTAAAGTGCTAAGCACGAGATGACCGGTCTGTGCAGCCCTTAGCACGGTCTCTGCGCTCTCCAGATCCCTGATCTCTCCAAGCATGATGATATCTGGGTCTTGCCTGAGCGTGGCGCGCAGAGCAGAAGCGAATGACATTCCCGTCCTCGTGTTGATTGCAATTTGGTTGATACCGTCAATGGTAATTTCAACAGGATCTTCCACGGTAGCGATATTCTTGCTGGGGATGTTTAGGCTATTAAGGCCACAGTAAAGGGTTAGGCTCTTCCCACTACCAGTGGGGCCAGTGACCAGAATCAAGCCCTGATGTCTCCTCAGTGCCTGCAGAAAAAGTTTCTGCTGCTGTGGCTCCATGCCTAGAGTATCCATGTCGAGCTTTGTATTTAGAGGGTCGAGAACCCGCATCACAATCTTCTCGCCCCAAAGCGTGGGGAGGGTGTTTACCCGAAAATCGATAGTTTGATTCTTGGCTAATCGCATTCGAATGCGACCATCTTGCGGTGATCGTTTCTCGGAGATATCCAGATGCGCCATGATCTTGATGCGTGAAGCCAGTCGTGCGGTGAGATTGATTGGCGGGCGGGTCATTTCCTGCAACAAGCCATCTATGCGAAATCTAACGCGATAGGCTGATTCATAGGGCTCGAAGTGGATGTCCGATGCCTGCAATGTAACTGCCTCTGTTAGTAAGTTATTGATAAAACGTACCAATGGAGTGTCGTCGAAGTTGTTCAGTTCCTCCTCGCCAGTAACTTTCGTTGCAGACTCAAGGGCAAGTTGGTTCTCGAGTTCACTGCTGGGAGAAGCCTGTGAGGAATAGCTCCTGTCCGCCCATTGCAGATATAGGCTAACTGCTGAATCGAGCTTACTGTATTGTGCAACGACGAGTCCTATCTTTAATCCGCTGTGGAAGGCAAATTCATTCAGAGCGCTCAGATTACTTGGATCGGACACGGCGAGTAAAAGGCTCTTGGAGCGCACGGAAAGCGGCAGTATTCGATGTTTGCGGATGAGTTCGGGGTTAATAATTTTGTCAGGACAGAAGGCCAGGTCGAAGGAATCTATTTCGATTAATGGCAGTCTGAATTCGCTTGAAATCGCTGCGGCGATTAATTGCTGGTCAATCAGTTCATTGCGCAGCAGATATTGTATTAGAGAAATTCTCTGCCGAGCCGCTTCTGCGTTAGCGTGGTGGATGTCAGTCGTTTCGATTAATTTCTCTGTAAGCAATCTGCGTGCAATACCGACCAATTTGGCAGTCATGACAGAATTCTCTGTTAAACTTTGAGATGTTCAAATATTAAATAGTAGCTTAAGTGGCAGACATTCACTTAATCGAAAGCAGAATGAAGTTTGAGGTGATAAAGCATGAGTCGTTGGAAGGCAAGCGCCATACATTTTTCGATGAGCCTGGCAATTTTCCTAGGTCTACTGGCAGTAATTCTATTTATCTGGTACCCCGGAATTCTCTTTACGATAGATGGAGGCTGGGAAGGACTGCGTATAATAATCGGTGTCGATCTCATTGCTGGCCCGCTGTTAACTCTCATTATATTTAAGTCGGGAAAGCCCGGATTAAAATTTGACCTTAGCTGCATAGCCATCTTTCAGGCTGCCTGCATGTCCGCTGGCATGTGGGTTGTCTATAGTGATCGCCCCCTGGCCCTGGTGCTAGCCTATGACACATTCTATAGCGTGGATGCTAAAGAGTTTTTACAGTATGAGCGCGACCCACAATTGCTTGAGGACTTCCCCGGCTCGTATCCTAAGCTCATCTACATCGAACTGCCGGAGTCTGATATTGCCGCAGAGATAGCGGCAATTCGAGCACAGTTCATCGGTGACCCGATTTATATAGAGACTGAAAACTACAGAGTGATGCCTGCCGATATAGACGAATTGAGGGGTGTTTTTAGAGGAGAACAATCTGCGAGGCGCGGGGCTACAGAGACAGTATTGAATCAATTAGATGAATCCTGCGTACTGAGTAAATTCGTATCGTCTGTGGCTAGCGGCCTTGTCTGTTTCGATACCCAGAACCGCAGCTTAAGCAGCTTCTATGAGACCGTGGGCGCGCCAGCCGTGGTCGTTGCAGAGTAGTAACATAGCCAATGGAGAGATGTAGACCTAAAAGAGGGAATTGCGGCCTTGATGAGATTAGGCGGGTTAACAATACCCGCGGTCTGCGCAGCTGCCTCCGGAAACCCATTCAATCGGTGGCACTATACCCTGCGCTGCCAGAGTGTAGGTAGTTCCAGCCAGGTCTGAGCCATCTCCCATCCAGGTAACTGTGATGACACCATCCACCACGGTGATTCCATGGGAGGAGGCAGTCAGTATCTGAGTTGGCGGTATGCCAAGGCTGCCAGCATCGACATCGGTCAGCGCAGAGAATCTATCGGAGTGGGCCTGCACAAGTATCGCTCCGCGATGGAAGCCTATGGCGAGAATAGCTTCGGAGAAGCGAGCTCGATTTCGATACAGGTCGTAGGCAGGAAGCGCCACGGAAACCAAGATTCCGATGATAGCGGTAACTATCATGAGTTCGATGAGGGTAAAGCCTGATTGCTTCTGTTGGCCCATTGGAGCTACCTTTTGCATCCCGTCATTTACGGGTAGGGAAATTTGGATGCACCAGTATGTATAGGTTATAAGGGACTGCCAGTAGATTCAATACGAGGTCTATCTATCATTCTTTTGCTTTGAAGCGACTGTTAAGGATCGCGCTCCAAAAGTTTTGAAATGCTGGCACCACAATGGGACTTGGGTGCCAGCTATTTCAGACTCAAGCCAGGCTTGAGTTAACTAGGATCGTACTGTGATTTCTAGCAGAAGCCCTGTGCGAGACAAGTACCGCCTTCAGTCCACTGTACCGGAGGAGTGATTCCATTCGGTCGCAGAGAATAAGTTACACCCGCAAGTGGTGTGCCATCACCCGCCCAAGTCATAGTGATTACGCCAGCATCAACAGCACCACCATGTGCTGAAGCAGTGGCAGCTACGTCTGCTGGGATTCCCAGTACGCCGGTAACTAGAGTTGGCTCAAGTGCTGCCAGGTTAGCCGGGCCACGGGTCTGAATTGCAAGCTCAACAGCTGTCTTGCGAGGGGTTAGGGCAAGAACCAGCTCAGAGAAAGCAGCGCGGTTCGAATAATTCTGGTAAGCAGGAAGTGCTACCGCAGCCAGAATACCGATAATCGCAACAACGATCATCAGTTCGATCAGTGTAAAACCATTTTGTACTTTTTTCATTTTCTATCTCCAGTGTGGAAAACAAACTAATTTAAGATCCTGTCCGCAGTGTTAGCAACGGGTAGGCTAAGAGATACACTTTCCGTGCCAGAAATCTAAAAAAATTAACTCATTGATATTTATAATAAAAATAATTAGATGTAATAAAATACTTACGCTTCGGGTTTGTCACCTACTGACAAAAGCGGACGAAAGTGACAAAAAGTGTCAGTTATTCATCCTAAGTCTGGGAAAAGACTCAGCTGTTGATGCTCAGAATCAATTGCTACAGCACCAGCCACTCCCTTAAACTAGCGACGCCTTGCATCAGCCGTAGAGTAGGTCTCGATTATCGAACTGAATAAAGCAATTCAAGCTAGTGCCCCTTTAAGCACGGAATATCTTCTACGATTCGGCATCCTGCTGACGGCACTGCTAGCCACAGTCATCTTCGTCTATTGGCCAGGGGTGACGGGCCCGCTGCTCTTCGATGACTACAATAACCTTGTTCCACTTGGTGATGACGGCGGGGTCTCTAGCTGGTCGACGTTTAAGGGATTCGTTTTCGGTAATTTTTCGGGGCCGACTGGTCGCCCGGTTTCCATGCTCTCCTTCCTAATCGATGCTCAAGACTGGCCGCCAAATATTGCCGCGTTAAAATACACGAATATATTGATTCACGTGCTCACCGGCTTGATGCTGTGTTGGTTAGCAACAGAATTGTTTCAGGTTCTTGGTGCAACACGGCAGCGCAGCGCACTGCTCGGACTCTTGGTCGCGGCATTCTGGTTACTGCACCCGCTTAACGGAAGCACGACGCTGTACATCATACAGAGGATGACGCAGCTGATGACGCTATTCGCTCTGGCCTCCTTGCTCTGTTATGTAAAGGGTCGTCAGCTTATTTCTATCAATCCGAGACAGGGTTTCTTGCTGCTCTGTCTCTGCCTTTTCCCTTTCGCTCTGTTGTCGGTGCTCAGCAAGGAAAATGGCGCGCTTATTCTGTTCCTGATCGTTGCCTTCGAGCTCAGTGTCTTTAGAACCGCTCCGCGAAGCTCGAAGTTCTCGCTCTGGTTTCGCGTGGGCATCCTCATTCCCTTGGCCTTGTTCCTAGTCTATCTACTTTACACATTCGGGGATGCTGTAGCCGGCTATGAGTATCGCCATTTCAGCCTCACTGAACGACTACTGACAGAATCTCGAGTTCTTGTCATATATCTGAGCCAGATATTCCTGCCCCTGGGCGCTGGAGTTAGTCTGTTTCATGACGACTTGCAAATCTCCGCGTCACTCATTGAACCGTTGACCACGATCTTGTCCTTATTGTTTCTTGTACTTCTGGCTGGCATCGGCCTGTACTGGAGGAGGTCGCAGCCCCTGTTGTTTCTGGGCATCGCCTGGTACTTCGTGATGCACCTCTTGGAGTCCACCTATATACCGTTGGAATTGTACTTCGAGCATAGAAACTACATGTCTATGATCGGGCCCATTCTCGCTTGCGTATGGTATCTGCATAAACTTACGCAGAGTTCCTATGCCACCTACTGGAAGCGAGCTGGCATGTCGTTGGCTGCTATTTCAATCGTAGTCCTGGCGGGACTCACATGGCAAAATACCAGACTCTGGGGTCAGGCCGGTTTGCTGTTTGCCTACTGGGCGGAGGCTCAGCCTGATTCCAGCAGGGCGCAGATCACTTACGCGGACTTGCTGTCTACGAATGGCTACCCCGAACAGAGTCTATTGAGATTGCGCAAAGCGCATGATATCAATCCGCGCGAGATCACGACGCTGCTTCATATGTTCAACAGAGCCTGCGAATATAATTTGACGGCCCCCTATAGCCTTGGAGAAATTTCTGCCATGGATGATCTGGAGTTCTTTCATAACAATGTTAGGCTTCACCTGACGAATCTGTTAGAGAACCTTTTACTCAATAAATGTGACTATCCTGATTTTCAGGTCATGGTGGCGCTTTTTGATAGAGTAGGCGAGCTTCCACTCGCTGATGAGCGTGCCGCTAGCTATCATTTCTTGTATTCAGACCTTTTCGTACACTATCGCCAACTAGACCCAGCTTTGATTCATCTGCGCTCGGCATTCGATCTGGCACCCAGCCCTTCTATACAGATTCGGCAGGCGATGCTGAGTGCATCAGCGGGCAATAATGCAGACGCGCTGCTGTTTCTGGAACGCGCCAGAGCTACAGACAAAGAGCGCTCGATATTGTTACCCTCTTTCGAGGCGGAGATTGCGCGAATCGAAGCGGACATCAAAGCGCGTTTAACTATCCAGCAATAAAGGTTCCCAGGACCTATCTATGAGTCAAACAGATAAGAAGCGATCGCTGTCTATAGTAATACCGGCTAAGAACGAGGCAGAGAACCTCATAGGCTTCCTGCCGCGACTACTCGCCGTGATGGATGATGCGGAGATAATAGTGGTAAACGATGGTTCTACCGACGACACCGTAAAAATTTGCGAGCAACATGGGGTAACTGTAGTTACGCATCCCTATAGCAAGGGTAATGGTGCGGCTATAAAGACAGGTGCGAAGGCGGCGCGCGGCGACACCATCGTGTTTCTGGATGGAGATGGACAACACAAGCCTGAAGATATACCGAAGCTTCTGGAAATGCTCGATACCGGCTACGACATGGTAGTAGGGGCAAGGGACAAGCAGTCTCAGGCTGATTCTTTTCGGGCGATAGCCAATGGCGTCTATAACCGGCTCTCGTCTGCGATTACGGGGCACAAGATTCAAGACCTCACCTCTGGCTTCAGAGCTGTTAGAGCTGAGAAGTTCAAGGAATTCCTCTACCTGCTACCCAATGGCTTCTCTTACCCCACTACCTGCACCATGGCTTTCTTCCGCGCGGGATATTCGGTGGGTTACTTGACCATTGAGACTGAACAGCGCCTCGGTGACAGCCATATCAGCCTGCTCAAAGACGGAGTACGCTTTCTCTTGATTATCTTTAAAGTAGGCACGCTTTATTCGCCGCTGAAAATATTCCTGCCTGTCGCTGTTGGCTTTTTTGGCGCTGGGCTATTGAACTATGTCTACACCTATACAACCCAAGGCACCTTCACCAATATGAGTGCTGTCCTATTGATGACTGCCACCATCGTGTTCCTTATCGGCTTAGTCTCAGAACAAGTCACCGCGCTCATGTATAAGGACAGCGATAGAGGCTAGACATACGGCTAAAGTGAGCACAGAGCACATTCTTGATCTGACAGCAGCCTGTCTCAGCAAATAGCTACTCAATATTGCGACGGGCTTCAACTATCTTGGAAGGGAGATTCTCAAGGTTAAGCTACGGTTCATTTACCAGAGCCTATAGTAGACATACGATCAAGTAGCTGATTTTTAAGTCGTTTGTGGTAGCGTTCAATTCTTACAGCTGGCTCGGCTACTTGATAAAAAGACCGATGTAGTTTATGTTTACGCGGTTTTCGAATTAGCGCAATTGGCAAGCTGGCATTGAGCCTGATAGATTGCCTGTAGCAAATAATGTAGGGTAATTACCCTAAGGTTAAGCAAGAGTGGAGCTTAGGTTTCAATACTGCTGAGGAATAGAGCGATGAAGAATTCTGTAAAGATTATATTGGCGATGGCGAGTCTTGCTGCGAGTCAGCTGGGTATGGCTCAAGACAAGACCGTGAAAGACGGCGTCTTTACCGCTGAGCAGGTCGCTGCCGGTCAGGTCGTCTACTCGACGAGCTGCGAGACTTGTCACGATATGCGCTTTTATCGAGATATTCTGAAGTCCTACAACAATCAGCCTGTACTGTGGCTGTGGGAATCTATTCTGGGTAATATGCCAGTCGACAATCCTGGATCATTGATGGTGGATGAATACACCAATGTTATAGCCTACATACTCTCCGAGAATGGGTTTCCAGCGGGTGACGTGAAGCTGGATCCGGACAACGGAATGGATAAGATCAAGGTTGTAAGCCCCTAGCGGGCTGCGAAAATAAAAATGCCGAACTCAGTTCGGCATTTTTTTTGTCCTCTCGATAGCCGTCAGGCAAATCGCTTACTCATTGCAGTCTTCCAGAATTTTTCTGATTCTATTCTCGTCTCTATTCTCGATGTCTAGATCGTAGTTGTCTGCGATGGCTTGCCACATACCTGCATACTCACACTGGAACTCCTTGCGCGGAAGATAGCGATCGGGACCTCTTTCGCGCTTCTTGCGAATCTCGTTCTTGTCAACGAGCATGAGATTAAGCGGGTCATTCGCGAACTGCAATTTTTTAGCCTGGGGCCAGCGATCTCCACCATGAGTATGGGCATACATGAGTGGAATGACATGGTCTATGTCGATCTGTACCGCAACTTTGAAAACCTTGCCAGTATATTCGTCCAGCCATTCACCAGTACGCACGACGCAATTACGCGGGTTCGTATATCTTACTTCGGTGCGACTCGTGAGGATCAACAGTTCCTGCCGTGACGACTGGCAGTCGTTGTCATAGTCCACTTCGAAGTTCCAATCGTCTGTGTTGAAGAATTTCTCCCTCTCCCGTCGGTTGGTCGAGAGTGTATCTCTCCTTGCGCGCCCAATACTGAAGGTATCAGGCATCTCACATCCGCTCAGGTGGCAATGGTAGGACCGACCGTAATAGTGTCCACCGTTGATGTCAGTTTTTCCGCCATGGCCGATGGCGATCGCGGGTATTAGTAACAAGCTGCACGAGAGTATAGTTTTGCTGAATGCTGTTAATTTCATCAATTCTCTCCGAAGATTCTGGCAGAGACAGAAAACGACTAGCTTTTGAGTTGATCGTATCAGTCTACGAGTAGCGTTAGATCAATAGCCTTACAGTTCTTGGTTAAGGCACCTAGTGAGATGTAGTCTACGCCAGATTTGGCGATACTTACCAGTCCATCCACTTCAATTCCGCCGGAAGCTTCCAGTTTCACTCGCCCTGCATTCAGCTTAACCGCCTTCAGTATAGCTTCGAGCTTGAAATTATCGAGCATGACTATGTCCGCTTCGCCAGCTATCGCCTGTTCCAGTTCATCCAGATTCTGCACCTCGATCTCAACGGGCTTGCTCGGATGCAGGGACTTCGCTTTGGCGATGGCCGCCTCGATGCCACCGCAGGCAGAGATATGATTCTCCTTGATGAGGAACGCATCGAAGAGGCCGATGCGGTGATTTGAGCAACCCCCGATGCGAACTGCGTATTTCTGTGCAGAGCGAAGACCGGGTAGGGTCTTTCTGGTATCTAGCAATCTCACGCCAGTACCTTCTACCAGCGCCGCATAGTGATGGCTGCTTGTAGCAACCGCCGAAAGCGTCTGCAGAAAATTCAGCGCCGTCCGCTCTGCAGTCAGGATGCTGCGAGCAGATCCACTGATTCTAGCGATATTCTGCCCAGGAGTGATTTCGGCCCCCTCTGCTGTGTCCCACTCGATTTTCAGGCCAGCATCTACTTGTCGTAGCACTTCGGTTGCCCAGGGACTTCCGCAAAAAATTCCGCTGTCCTTGCTCACTATCTTCGCCGCCATAGGAGTATCGATTGCTACGAGCTCGGCGGTGATATCTCCCGCGCCAACATCTTCCTTCAGGCAAAATTTAACGAGCTCAGCGATGTCCGCAGGTATTTGGAGGGGCATAGTGTTTCTCATGAGTCAGGATAATGTCGAAGTGTTAGTTCTTCGCCCCGTTGACTAAATTCTATTTGGCGCAGCGCACTCATCCCTAACAGAATCGTATTGCCGTTCATGCTAGGAGTAATGCTTGCGTTGACGCCTTCCAGGACAATATTACCGATTGCTAATTTTGTGACGCGAGTCGAGTAAACCGTAACTGTGCCATTGGCAGTCGATGCTCGACTTGGGTTCCCACGCTGCAAGCCTGCGGATAGAGCAACTGATTCCGGGATAGCGACGTCCGTTGCGCCTGTATCGAGCAAAAAGATCACGGGTACATCGTTGATCGTGCCGCTTGCCACATAATGACCCTGGCGATTCTGCCTGAGTACAACCTCTCTGAGTCCGGAGCCGAGTTCCATCATCTGCGGGTTCTGATTCGGGTTTGACTGCCTTCGAAGTTGCCCCTCGAAGAAATAGCTGAGGCCGATCAGGCCGAGAACGAAGCTAAAAACAAGCATGCCCTGACCGATGCGTTTGCCCGGGGCGTTGCTGTTTTCAGGAGAGGAAGGAGCCATTTCGCGAATTATGTCTTATTCGCATGGGAATAGAAAGTTGTGAACTGGATCATGCTTTATGCACAAACTCGATGGAGTAAGTCCATTTAATTTGCCGAAATGGCCTCCAATTCATTGGTCTGTGAACAGTGTCATGCTTTAGCTAGTGGCTGAATGATATAAGAAATTCGTAAACAACAGAAAACTCAATAACTTTAATCGCTTAGCCCAATAATCATGTCCATAGTCTCAATATTGCATCAAGTTACTAAAATCCAACCGGCGGACAGCGCATTGGTTGATAAGGCTGCGTGGGCGTTGCGACAGCGTTTAAGAAAGCAGATGAACCAGCTCAGCGGTAGCTTTTTCGACGAGGTTGACGACTTCGTATTCGAGGCGGGTAAGTTGGGGCAGTTTAGCGAAGGTAGCGACTATCTCGGTGCGATGCGAGAGATACGAGCAAAACAGGTTCTGTTCGAAGAGTCGTTTCTCGATACGATCTGTAAAAACCTGCAACAGCCAAGCTCTCATGCAGAAGATTTTTCAACTCAGTCTATGCAGAATTCAGAGTCGTCTGTTATTTTCGAGAGTATGGAGCTCGAGCTCGCGGTAAGCACCATGGCGCGAAAAGCGAATAAATTCTACCTACCCTATGTAAAGCAGATAGCGAGTCTAAATGCGGTCTTGGAGGCCAAGAGTAACAAGCAGCTTGTTAGTGGCCCGACGCTCCTGTCTTCGGTCATTCTTGGATTTATCGAGGCGCAGAGTCTTATCAATATGAACCTAGAGGTTCGACTAGTGTTCATGAAATTGTTCGAGCAGCACTTTCTAATGAAGGTGGAAAAGTTGTTCCTCGACATTATTAGCATTCTGAATAACATCGAGAATCGAGAATTTGTTGAGAGGCTCTATTCCTCTTCTTCATCTTTTCATATGCCGGTCGCAGCCAGCTGCACTCCCAAAAAAGTCACGCTAGACAAATCAATCACAGATTTTCAGCAATCCAAGCCCGATTCCAGAGCGGTGGAATCATCTGTCACAGATGCTCTACAAGTCGTACAGAAAAACCCGGACGTACCCAGCTTCGTTTTGCAGATGGTAGAAGAGCACTGGCGCATGGTTCTGCTGTTGATAGGGCTTAACAAGGGTGTAACAAGCCTCGAATGGCAGGAAGCGGAACACGTATTGCATTTGTTGGTGCTGTGTAGCTCAGGTCAGGTGGAAATAGAAGATTTTGATAAATCGCTCTTAATCGAGAAGCTCAGTCAGGGTTTGCGACTGCTGCGTCTATCTGTTGCAGATGAAGAGCGTTTCATCGGTTTGCTTAAAGATCATCTCTCGGCCGAGTCCAAGGCATCTGCATACAGGAAAAATGCGACAAATATAGAAACAGCGTCCTCAATTGAGTCGGAGGCTACGGTGAGCCCCTCAGGCGCTAACATACTGGACGCATCTGATCTTAACGAGATTGCTCAACTAATTAGTGGCGAGCCGATAAATGACGACATTTCCGAAAGCCAGGAGACCACGCAGCTGCTCGCCTGTATGGCTTCGGTAGAGCGCATGAAGGCATGTTGCTCCGTGCAAATGCTGATAGGGGGCAAGCCCCATGATTGTGTTGTAAGCCGAAGCGGTCCGCACAATAATGTATATATCATTACAAATGCTAGCGCGGGAACGACTTCGCGCAAGATCGCTATAACCCGCTCCAGACTCGGCTTAGCTATGTCTATCAATAGCGGCGAAATAGTTCTAACAGAAGAGGCCATGAGCCCGTCGTCCAATAATATCACCGTGTTAGAGAAAAAAACCTAAGCAGCCCTCTCTCCTTCGAAACCCGCCTTCTCAGGCAGTCTAATATTCTGTGGTAACATCGCGACTGTCGCTTGGCGATAGCATGCTGTCGCCAGCCTCTTGAAAATCACTCGTCAGTTGGATCGCTGTTATGGAATTCTCTATCGCCAACGGCTTCTTGAACGGCGCTGACTATGTAAAGTCGCCCAATCAGGATGCGAGACCTGATGACACCGATATAGAGTTATTGGTTATACACAATATCAGCCTTCCTCCGGGTGAATTTGGAGCGACTTCGATAAAGCAGTTTTTCTGCAACCAACTCGATTCGAATGATCATTCCTTCTACAGCGAGATTGCCGATCTGCGTGTTTCTGCTCACTTGTTGATCGATAGGGAGGGGCGAGTTACCCAGTTCGTGCCTTTTCAAAAGAGGGCATGGCATGCGGGGGAGTCGTTATTCTGTGGTAGAAACAAGTGCAACGATTTTTCGATCGGAATCGAAATGGAAGGTACCGATTTCGAGAACTTTACCGATAGCCAATACGCCAGCCTATCCAGGGTGACTCGCTTATTGCTGGAAACCTATCGAAAAATGGCAGTCGATAAGATCGTAGGGCATAGTGATATCGCGCCGGGTAGAAAAACCGACCCTGGCCCCTGCTTTGACTGGGATAGATACAAGCAACTTATTGTAGGCTGAACACGGAAGCCGATTCGCAAGAATCGGGAGAGACGTAAAGAAGGAGTCGAATGAAATTTTTGGTGATTCTAATCTGCTTGATGGTAAATTACCTGTGGCTGAAAGATTTTGATCGGTTTGACGATGCTTGGTTCTTCCGCTTTCGAAGCCGAATAGAAGGTTGGGTAGCGACACTAGGAGAAAAGATTCCGATGGGGTGGTTGGTGGCGCTGCTCCTGATCTACGTGGTTCCCTTGTTTTCCCTTGCCGTGATTCTCACTATCACTGGCGACAGTGTCTTCGGGTTGGCCGCAATGCTGGTACATATACTAGTGTTGCTTGTCGCGCTAGACCGGACTCAACCTGGACAGCTGGCCAAGGACTTTCTGGTGAAGTGGAATGCCGGCGATATGAGCGCCTGTGTCGATTTTCTACAGCAGAAATTCGCAAGCTCGAACCCGCCAAGTACGGACGAACCGGCTTTGATCGGCAGTTTCTTCAGCAAACAGCTTACCTATCGCAGTTTCGAGAGGATGTTCGTCATGTTTTTCTGGTATATGTGCACCGGGCCTCTCGGTGTTCTATTGTCCTATGTGAGCTATCAGCTGCGGGATAGTCATGCGGAGCAGCAGCCTCAAAATCAGGTCGATTTAGTAGGTCTGGTGATTCAGCTGTTGGAGTGGATGCCTCTGCGCTTGCTTGCGCTAACATTCTCGCTGGCCGGCAACTGGGTACAATGCTTTGAGAGAGTACGCCATTCTTTCTGGCAGTTCGGTCAAGAAAACGACAATGCCGAATTACTCTACGGCTATGCTAAATGTGCTACATCCGGTCTGCTAGTAAGTAGCCGTGTTGGCGATACCGAGGAAATTGAAGCGCAGGATAACGAGTCGGCAGAGATTCAAGCCTTTTTGGGTTTGTTGGAGCGGAGTCAGACAATATGGTTAAGCGTTCTGGCTCTGATTACTATCGTCGGTCTATGAACGAGGAGTAAAATCGAAGAGATTCTCGAGAAATTACTAAATTAATTACTTGAGTAAGTCCCTCGGGATTGTAGTTTTTCGTCAGTTTGCGCCATGGGATACAGTAGAGATGGCTGGCCTGACGCTGAGGATTTTGTGTAACTTGCTGTTATTCAACAAAAAGTGGGCAGGTGAATAAAAAGTGCCAACAAATCGCTTTGTGTAGTATTACTACATGAAGATGCAAGGCCAAATAGAAAAACGCCCCATTTTGGGTTAGAATCGCAGCCGCTTTGTAATTTATTTACATAAACTAGAGGGTCCCGTAAACCCTCAATGGCTGGAATTTATAGAACATGACTCAGCAAAATGATGGAAACCCGGAAGAAACCAAGGAATGGCTAGATGCCTTCCATTCGGTAGTCGACGAAGAGGGCATCGATAGAGCCCAATACCTGTTAAATCGCCTTTCGGATCAAGCGAGTATCGAGGGTGTAGTTTCTTCCTCTGGCTCGGTCAATACGCCCTACCGCAACACGATATCCCCCAAGAACGAAGATCGCATGCCCGGTGATATGTTCATGGAGCGAGAGATCCGAGGCATCATTCGTTGGAATGCGTTGGCCATGGTTATGCGCGCCAACAAGCGCGATCCGAGCATCGGCGGGCACATCTCTACGTTTTCCTCCGCGGCTACTCTCTACGATGTGGGGTTCAATTACTTCTTTCACGGTCCTAACGATGAAAACGAGGGCGACCTCATCTATTTTCAGGGTCATTCTTCCCCGGGTATCTATGCACGCTCCTATCTGGAAGGGCGCATGGATGAAGATCAGCTCGATAAATTCAGACAGGAAGTCGACGGCGGCGGTCTCTCTTCTTATCCTCACCCCTGGCTAATGCCGGACTATTGGCAATTTCCGACGGTATCGATGGGACTCGGCCCGATAACGGCCATCTATCAAGCCCATGTATTGAAGTACCTCACCAGCCGTAAGCTGGTAGATAACAGCAAGCGAAAAATATGGGCATTCCTGGGTGATGGCGAGACTGATGAGCCGGAATCTTTAGGGGCAATCAGTAAGGCTGGCCGCGAGAAGCTGGATAACCTGATATTCGTGGTCAATTGTAATCTGCAGCGACTCGATGGTCCCGTGCGTGGAAATGGCAAGATCATTCAGGAGTTGGAGGGCGTATTCCGCGGCGCCGGCTGGAACGTTATTAAAGTAGTCTGGGGCAGGCATTGGGATAAATTGCTTCATGCCGACAAAGACGGAATCCTGCAGGCACGCATGGACGAGGTAGTTGACGGTGAATATCAGAATTATGTGAGTCGCGGTGGTGCCTACACGCGAGAGCACTTCTTCGGTAAGAGCCCAGAGCTCCTGAAGATGGTCGAGCATCTGTCGGACGATGACATCATGGAATTGAACCGCGGTGGCCACGATCCATACAAGGTCTATGCCGCCTATGCGCAAGCCGTGCAGAGCAATGGTAAGCCGACGGTCATCCTGGCCAAGACAGTAAAGGGCTATGCCTTTGGAGATACCGCGGAGGCGCAGAACGATACGCATTCCGCAAAGAAGCTGGATATAGAAGGGCTGAAGAAATTTAGAAATAGATTCGGTATCCCAATCAAAGATAAAGACCTCGAATCGGTTCCCTATTACCGGCCAGCTGAGGACAGTCTCGAACTTACCTATATGCGCCAGATGCGCAGCGATTTAGGCGGCCCCGTTCCCCAGCGACGCGTGGATACATTAGCGCTCAAGGTGCCGGAGCTGTCGGCGTTCGAGAATCAGACGAAGAGCAGTGGTGACAGAGAAATATCGACCACGATGGCGTTCGTCCGACTGTTAGCATCCTTATGCAGAGACAAAGAAGTCGGCAAGCGTGTTGTGCCGATCGTTCCAGATGAGGCGCGTACCTTCGGCATGGAGGGCATGTTCCGCCAGATGGGTATCTATTCCTCGGTTGGGCAGCTGTACGATCCCGAAGATTCTAATCAGGTGATGTACTATCGTGAAGACAAAGAAGGGCAGATGCTGGAAGAGGGTATCACCGAGTCGGGTGCTTTCTCTGCCTGGCTAGCCGCTGCGACGTCTTACAGCGTGAGCAACTACCCCCTTATCCCTTTCTACATCTACTACTCGATGTTTGGCTTCCAAAGGGTAGGGGATCTCTGCTGGGCTGC
This sequence comes from uncultured Gammaproteobacteria bacterium, assembly GCA_963976555.1. GTDB lineage: Bacteria > Pseudomonadota > Gammaproteobacteria > Pseudomonadales > Pseudohongiellaceae > UBA9145. Next base: position 4,179 of record CAXBLN010000041.1, on the reverse strand, counting down.
CGGCGACTCGCAGGCCCGTGGATTCTTGATAGGTGCTACTGCCGGCCGCACGACACTGAATGGGGAAGGCCTGCAACATCAGGATGGCCACAGCCACATCTTGTCTTCGACGATTCCTAACTGTGTTTCCTACGATCCAGCCTACGCCTATGAGCTTGCAGTCATAGTTCAGGACGGACTCAGAAGAATGTACAAGGAGAAAGAGTCTGTCTTCTACTACATCACAACGATGAACGAAAACTACCAGCAGCCCGAATTACCGAAGGGCGCGGAAGAAGGCATCATTCAGGGCATGTATCTGCTGGAAGATGGGTCGAGCAAGGCCTACAAGACTGCGAAGCCGAAATCGGATCAACGCCTGCGTCTACTCGGCAGTGGCACTATCCTGCGTGAAGTTAGGAAGGCGGCGGCTCAGCTGCGCGCGGACTACGGCGTATCGGTAGATGTGTGGAGTGTGACGAGCTTTAATGAGCTGCGCAAAGAGGCGCTTGCTGTCACTCGCGAGAACATGTTGAAACCGGGCAAGAAGGCCAAGATTCCCTATGTCACGGAGGTGTTGTCGAAGCAGAAGGGTCCAGTGGTCTGTGCTACCGACCACATGAAAGCCCACTCCGATCAGATTGGGGAATTCGTTCCAGACACTTTTAGAGTATTGGGCACAGATGGGTTCGGTCGCAGCGACAGCCGCGAGAAGCTTCGTCATTTCTTCGAGGTCGATTGCAAGTTTGTCGTGTTAGCTGCATTGACGGAACTGAAGGAAATAGGTGTGGTTACCGCTAAGCAGATTACCGAACACATGAAGAGCAGCGGTATAGATCAGGATAAGCCAAATCCTCTCGCGCAGTAATAGATGCAGAATTGAATTGATAACTTTCAGGAGCCGTAGCCGGTGTCAATTGAGAATATAAAAGTTCCAGATCTGGGTGATGCCAGTGAAGTAGAAGTAATCGAGCTGCTTGTCTCGGTTGGTCAGTCAGTAGAAGAGAACGATTCGCTTTTGGTATTAGAAAGTGACAAGGCGGCCATGGAGATTCCGGCCCCGATGGCTGGGGTTGTGAAAAGTATTTCGGTAAACCTGGGAGATCAGGTAAGCACCGGAAGCGAAATGCTCTCGCTCGAAGTTGATGGTGGTGGAAGCGATGAATCTGAGAGTTCCGATGATGCAGAGGACTCCAGCTCAGAAGAATCCGAGCCTGAGAAAGAGTCTGAGAAAGAGTCTGAGAAAGATTCTGAGTCTGAGAAAGAATCTGAGAAAGAGTCCAAGTCTCAGAAAGATTCTGAGTCTGAGAAAGAATCTGAGTCTGCTGAAGATTCCGAGCCTGCCGAGGAGAAAGATGATACTGCCTCGAAAAAATCAAAGGCCACAGATTCTGATTCCTCCACTTCAAAGCAAAGCTCGCAGACTCTGGAGGTTCCGGATCTTGGGACCGACGATGAAATTGAGATCATCGAAATACACATTAAAGAGAAGGACTCTGTCGAAGTAGACGATGTCTTGATCACGCTCGAGTCTGATAAGGCTGCTATGGACGTGCCGGCATCACACGCTGGTGTCATAGAATCATTGTTAGTAGCAGTTGGCGATAAAGTAAAAACAGGTTCTGCGATTGCTAAAATTCTAGCCGACGCACCAGCGGCTAAGGAGGAAACTGCGGAAGCAGATGCCGATAAGGACGATGACAAGGCCGAACCAGAACAGGCGAAGTCTGAACCTGCAGCGAAGGCGCAGCCTCAAGAAGAGAAGGCATCACCCGCGGCCGCGGAACCGGCAGCGTCAAGTGAGTCTTCGAATAAGAAAGTCTACGCAGGCCCGGCCGTAAGAAAACTAGCCAGAGAATTGGGCGTGGACCTTACCCAGGTTAAGGGCAGCGGAGCAAAATCACGAATCATCAAGGAAGACGTGCAAGATTTCGTAAAGAACAAGATCAATGCGCCGTCGAGCCAAGGCCCCGCGGTGTCGGCCATTCCTGATATTGACTTCGGTAAGTTCGGAGAAGTGGAGCAGGTCAGTCGCAGCAAATTGCATAAGCTCACCGCGATTAACATGCAACGCAGCTGGAACTCAGTTCCCCATGTTGCGCAGTTTAATGAAATAGATGTAACGGATCTCGAAGAATTTAGGGCTGAGCTGAAGGGCGAGGCGGAGCGCCGTGACGTTAAACTTACGTTCCTGCCATTCTTGCTGAAGGCATGTGCGAAGGCTCTCGTCGAGTATCCTCAATTCAATGTGTCGTTACACTCCTCTGGAGAATATGTTATCCAGAAGAAATACGTGCATATCGGCATGGCGGTAGCGACCGAGGCGGGGCTGGTCGTACCTGTAATTCGAGATGTCGATAAGAAGACGATCTGGCAGTTAGCACAAGACGTCATCGAGCTGTCGGATAAGGCGAAGAACAGAAAGCTCAAAACTGAAGATATGCAGGGCGCCTGTTTCACGATTTCCAGTCTTGGAGCGATCGGTGGCACCGGCTTTATTCCGATCGTGAATGCGCCTGAGGTTGCGATTTTGGGAGTGGCGAAGACTGATATTAAGCCTGTCTATATCGGCGGTGAATTCGTTCCAAGAAAAGTCTTGCCGATAACTCTGTCTTACGATCATAAGGCGGTAAACGGAGTGGATGGTGGCCTGTTCGCTACGTATTTAGGCAAGCTTCTCGGTGATGTGAGACATCTGGCGCTGTAATTGGCGCCATTTTCTCAAGCTGGATAGAATAGCTGATAGCCATCGCCTCTGATGGACTTGATTGCGCATCCATAGGCCGCGCTCAGGTTCGTTTCCGTCAATACATCACTACTTTTCCCTACTATCGATTCTCCCCCTTCGAGCAATAATATTATATTTTCGCAGAATCTCGATGCGAGATTGATGTCATGGGTCGCCATGATCAGGCTCGCAGAATTCTCGGTTACTTTATCCATCAGTACCGAAAGTAGTTTCACTTGAAAGGCGACATCCAGGTGGTTGCTAGGTTCATCGAGTAAGAATAGCTCAGGTGTTTGAGCGAGCAGCAGTGCGAGTGCCAGTCGCTGCAATTCTCCCCCGGAAAGAGTGTCTATAGGGCGTTTTTTCAATGTCTCCAGATCGAAGGCGGCCAGAGACTGTGCGGCAATTTCAATATCCTTACTATCGTCCCAGAGCAATGATTGCGCATGGGGGTGCCTGCCCAGTAAGACCGTCTCGAAGACTGTCGCCGGTAGTGCCTCGATGCCTTGCTGAAACAGTATGCCGATCTTAGTCGCGAGTTCTTTCTGTCGCAGCTCTGAGATATTCTTCCCATCTAGCAGTATGCGGCCCGCGTCCGCTGTTCGCTGACCTATGAGGCTGTGCAGCAAGGTGGTTTTGCCCGCTCCATTCTTGCCGAGAAGACCCCAGCGTTCGTTTTCTTGAATCTGCACGCTCAAGTCTCGGCATAGTGTCTTGTTCGCGATCTGCAGAGTGAGGGACTGTATTTGAAGGTTTGCCATGCTATTTCCGAATCGTGGATCTGAGTATTAGGATAAACGCAGGCACTCCGATGACCGCGGTAACCACGCCGACGGGAAGTTGTTGTGGTGCTATCAGTGTTCTAGCCAGACTGTCTGCCAGAACGAGAAAACTTCCGCCGAATAAGATGCAAGATGGAATAAGCACTCGATGATCGCGAGCCCCCAATAACCTAAGCATATGTGGAATTATCAAGCCAACAAATCCAACAGAACCGGCGACCGTTACAGCGGTAGCGGTAAAAATCGATGCTGAGAAAAACAAGGCCAGTCTAAGAGGCTGCACACTAACTCCCAAGCTAACGGCTAATAGCTCGCCCCGTATGAGTACATTAAGCGAGCGACTCACCGCTAGCCCGCCGCCCAGGCCAACGAGGAGCAAAAGACTCTGAGCCCAATTGACGCGGCTTTGACTGAGGTCTCCCATTAACCAGAACAGCATGCTCTGTACATTGTTGGTGGAACTTGTGGTGAGCAGAATATTGATGACCGCCCCCCAACCTGCAGAAATCACAACGCCTGTAAGTAACAATCGCGTAACTGACCAGTTACCAAATTTGTTAGCGATGCCAAACACCAGAAAAATCGAGAACACGGCTCCTGCGAAGGCGGCATTTGATAGCCAGAAGCCTGTGGCACCTAACAGTATGGCGGACAGTGCGCCGACCGCGGCACCACCGGATATGCCTAGAA
>CAXBLN010000040.1:0-25192 GCA_963976555.1 uncultured Gammaproteobacteria bacterium | reverse complement strand
CCGGCGTTTCCTGTGAATTCAACGCCACCATCTAGCCAAGTCTCGAAGCCTACTTCGCCACGCTCAGGGATAGTGTGGAATGTCCAAAGGTGTTCACCCGTTCGCGCATCGTAAGCGCGAACATCGCCCTTCACGTTGGACTTGGAGCGAGGACGCATGCCCACACGGTGAGCAGGTCCGACCACAACCACATCGTTCATCACGAACGGAGGCATTGAGGAGCCAATGTCTATGTCGTCAAATCTATCATCTTCGGCGTTACGCAGGCCCATGAAGAGGTCAACGTGGCCGTTTTCTCCAAAGTTTGGATCGGGAATACCCGTCTTCGCGTTGAGGGAAACTAACTGAAAGCCAGGAGTAATGGTGAGGATACGATCCTCGCCGCCGGAGCGATAATGGGACAAGCCACGGCCAGCACCTTTGCGTGGTGCGTGATCGAATCGCTCGCCCTCCTGCGGTCGCCAAAGCCACAGCAATTGGCCGGTGGCTGCATCGATAGCCCCAACGTTGCGTGTGTTGCCCATGGTGACATACAAAACGCCATCTATAGCGATGGGTGTAGAAGGGTTGTTAAATTCCGCTGAGGGGCCTATCGGTGCAGTATTGAAGCTCCAGGCTACCTCAAGCTCGCCGACATTTTCGGCGTTTATCTGATCCAAAGGAGAATAGCGCTGGGCAAATTTATTGCCGTGATGGTCCGGCCAGTCTCCATCATAGACAGTAGTTCCAGACTGGCTCCAAACTGCTGAGGCGAAGGCTAGAGCGCCGACACTCAGGATGAATGAAGAAAGCAGTCGTTTTGTTGTTCGCATCTTGGACTCTCCAAATATCAAGTCTTGTTGTTCCACTACACCCGGCAACCGGCTCAGCCGTTCATTTTTGACTGCCGCAGCCTTCGCTAATATCAATCAAATAGGGCGCATCAATTGCCTGTTAGAGGCGGGAGGAGAAGGATAAGCAATCTCCGTCTTACAAGCAAGTACGCACCTTTATCGAGCTTTGAAAAGCATGATAAATATCAGATGCTTAACCGACTCTGAACACTGGGGTTTGTAATTCTTTGTAACGAGCAAAGCCACAGTTCGGCCTATCGTCAAAAAAGCACCATCTAACATAGCCCCAGAGATCCGATGCTGCTATTTATTCGTAGATTACTGATATAAACTCTTCAATCAGAGTTAGCTATTGTCCCGCTCAGGAGATGATCATGAAGAATAACATCGCAAAGCTGATATTAATGCTAGGTGCTTTCAGCCTGTTTTCCCAATTGGCCGTAGCCCAAACTGATGCCAATTCAGTAGCCGCAAAGCAGGTTGCAGACATTGTGGCGAGCCTGAATCACTTTCCCTCGGATGCCGACAAAGTCACGCTGGCCTCAATTAGCGGAAATACCGGGTTGGCTCAGGGTGTGCGCGACATGGCGACTGCGGTGGCCAATATCCAGCATTCAGCAACTGCCGAGGGCAAGAGCGCGATGGCTGCACTTCAGGCGAGTGCAGATATTCCGGAGCGAGGCAAGGCACTGGCCGGCGTAATCGCCAGCATTAATCACACCGCCAGCGCCGACGCTAAAGCGCAGTTAGCACAGCTGTTCCCATAGTTAAATAAACCAAAGACTAACCATTTGGCAGGCTCGTCTATCTTGTAGAGGCGTGGCTGCATTGAATTGAAATAGAGAGGAATAAAATATGTTTCGCAATTTAATAAAACTCGCCGGTACCGCCCTACTGGTAACCGCTGCTGCTAACGCCAGTGCACAGTCCGATGTATACCGCGCTGCCAATCACGACTATCGCGTAGTGACTGTCGCTGACGACCTGGTTCAACCTTGGTCCATGGCATGGTTGCCCGGTGGCGACATGCTAATTACCGAGAAACCCGGTCGCTTAAGAATCGTACGCAACGGACGCCTTCTCCCGGAAGCGGTACCCGGTGTGCCAGAGGTCTTCTATGAGGGCCAGGGCGGACTGTTCGATGTTCTGCCTCACCCTAACTTTAGTGACAACCGCTGGGTCTACCTTACCTATTCCAAGGAAACAGCGAATAGCTCAGCAACGGCAATAGCCCGTGGTCGACTAGAGAACGATCGACTGACCAATGTGGTCGAAATCTTCGAGGCTCAGGCAACTGGTTTCGGACACTACGGCGGCAAGATCGTGTTCGATAACAATGGCTATATGTTTCTCACACTAGGCGATCGCATGGCTCCGCCTGTCGGCGACGAAGCCGCACTTCGCGCTCACCCGGCACAGGATCGAAGCAATCACCAGGGTGTCACGGTTCGCCTGAACGATGACGGCACGGTACCCAACGACAACCCTTATGTCGGACAGGCTAACATCCTTCCCGAGATATGGAGTTACGGCCATCGCAGCCCACAAGGTTTAGCGGTTCATCCCGAGACAGGTGACCTCTGGGAATCCGAGCATGGTCCGCAAGGTGGCGATGAAATCAATCGCATCGTGCCCGGAACTAACTATGGCTGGCCGGTTGTAGGTCGCGGCGCAAACTATGGCGCCTTCGGTCGACCCATCCATATCGGTATCAGCGAAGAAGGCATGGAACAGCCTGCCCATTTCTGGGTACCCTCAATCGCTACATCGGGCCTCATGGTCTACACAGGTGATAAGTTCCCAATGTGGTACGGCAACATCTTCTCTGGCGCTTTGGCTGGCGAACAGCTTGCCCGACTGCAGCTAACCGATGACTACCGCAGCGTAGAAGTAGAGGAAACTCTCGTTCACGATATAGGTCGAATCCGCGACGTGCGCCAGGGTCTGGATGGCTATATCTATCTAGCTATTTCAGATCGCAACGGCGAGCCAACCTCAGTCGTTCGTCTGGAGCCAGCCGACTAGGTCGAGTCGCTGCAAGATTTACTGAAAGGGGCTTACGAGCCCCTTTTTTGTGCCATGCTCAAATTCGCCGTTTGTAGGATATTGCCATTCTGCAAATTGGGTGACGAATTCTCAGCAAAAAAAGGAAAGAGCGCCTCACCTAAATCCCTTCGTCCCTTCTACTTCAATTAGCAATTTTCCCCACTGTATAGCCGGATCTCTCACTTATTGGCTTCTGGATAGAGCGTCATGGCAGCACCTGTTTCCCGACACATCACTCAGAAATGTCCGAAACTGGGGCTTTCAAGCGATTCCCATGGATTGGATGCCTCTCTGGCGCGAATGTTGCGACACCGGCACTCAACAAGCACAATCTCGATCGGCATACGTGGTGCTTGGCATGGGTCTTTTTCTATTGGGTCACGATGCCGGAGTCCGTTACGCGCCCGAATTTGTAGAGATGGCTTTCGAGCGCAGCCGCAGCCTCTCCCGAACCTATTCTGAAGATCAGTACGTCGACCAGGTAAATGTCGCATTCAATGTTTGGGATGATTCGGGGCTGATGGAATCTGATTGCCTAATCTCCTTCGACGAGGAGACTCTCAGGATTGAATATCAAACAGCCGATGCTATTCTGGGATTGTTTAAGACATCGATAAAAGAAATTGAAATTGGCGTGGAGGATATTCGTCATACCTACATAGAACGCAAGATGTTCAGCTCAGAACTCGTATTGCAAGGAAACAGCCTTCGCGTATTTAGAGATCTGCCCGACTGCCAAGGAGGGAATCTACCAATCAAGATTAGTCGTCAATCCCAGAGGGCTGCGCAGAATCTGAGCGATGCGATTACGGCGGCAAAAGCCTAGACCTGTGGTGACAATTCAGGGCCCGAGAAAAAGCGTCTGCACTATTCTTGATGACTCCAGCGAATCTCCGAAAGATGGCCCCGGAGAATGTAGCAGCCAAGGTCTAAATAGCACCAATCTATTGTACTTATACGGCACAGAAAACGTTTTTTCCCACAATGATTCATCAAGCCCTTCTTCCGACAGAAATGCTCGAAAATCTTTGAACGAATTCCACCCATGTTCAGCAAAACCCTCGACCGTATTGGGCGCCGCTTCCAAACCAGTTCTCAAATGTTTCCAGAAACATGTTCCATCTGTTTTTGGATGATTCTTTGAGAGGTATACAACTCCTGCCCATTTGGTTGTATTTTCGACATCATAGTGAATATGCATCTTGAACGAATCGTTGGCTTTCGTGAACCGTAGTCGTCCGTTCGCGTTTGTCGAAGAGTTTATGGACGGTTCCATTGTCAGCTGTTTAAATATTTCTATATGCTGTGGTCCGAAAAAAGATTCTGTGGTCATCAAACCCGCATAGTTTCCAGTCGGTGAATCTTCTTCTCTTAGTGAATTTGTGGCAACTCGAACCAATTCTTCTGGCTCATTATAAAAATCGTCTACTATTATGTACCTATTAAGCATTCTCGTACCGTTCGTAACAAATTGAAAAACCGCAGACCGTTGCGGAGTGAGGGCCGAATCTCGTTGTTAAAAGGAATACATTGACTCTGTTTATCATAAGCCGCTCATCAGAATAACAAAAGGTATCTCCGAAGGGCAGCATTGTCCAGTTCCGAAACTGGCAGTCTCTGAATCGCCCCATAAGCCCCACTCATTCGAAAGCAAGTTAGGACTAATCTCCGGCTCTTTAGTAGCTTCAAGCCTAATTCGTTGGCGCATGCTAACAGGAAATTAAACATTATAAAAAACCTATGCCACTACCTCTGGTCATTCGCCCGATTGGGGCATACCTCCAATATGCTACATAAGTATGGACAGCTTGAGCAGCAGCTAGCACGATTGCTTTATACTTAAACGAGGCTTTGCAGGGCTATACTCTTTTAGCTTTTAGCTTTTAGCTCTTAGCTCTTAGCTCTTAGCTCTTAGTCCCGACCCCAATATTACTCCGAGACTCATAAAAAAGTTATGCTGAGTACGAGGTACACAAACGCCAACCGCGTGCTCTAATGGACTAACGCCTCTACAACGCAAAGATAACTCTCTACTTTGATAGAAAACCAAGGACTCGTCATGAAGGAATTCCAGACATCGAAGCAAGATATTACTCAGACACGTGTCATCGATTCGAGTTTCGAGCTCGACACAGAGCTAGCCGCTGGCGATATTCTTTTTAAAGTAGATAAGTTTGGCTTTAGCGCGAATAACGTCACCTATGCAGCGGCTGGTGACCAGCTGAGCTATTGGCAATTCTTTCCCGCCTCAAACAGCGAAACAGGAACTTGGGGAATCATCCCCGTATGGGGATTCGCAGACGTTATATCCAGCAACACAGCGGGTGTGGCCGCCGGTGAGAGGGTGTTTGGTTACTTTCCCACAAGCGGCTATCTAAAGATGCAGAACGTCAGGGTATTCGAAAATCGCCTGGTCGACGGAGCCGAGCACAGGTCCAGCCTGCCCGCTGGTTACAATACTTATCGGAGGGTCAACAGCGAGCCAGACTATGACGGCAAAATGGATGATCTGCGTATGCTACTGTGGCCTCTCTATATCACTTCATTTTGCCTATGGGACAGCCTGCAGAACACAGACTGGCATGGCGCTGGTCAGGTACTGGTGGTAAGCGCCTCCAGCAAGACTAGCATCGGGCTTGCCTATGCACTCACCGCAGACGACAGTGCACCCAGATCGATCGGACTAACCTCGCAGAAAAATCAATCATGGGTCGAAGGCCTTGGACTCTATGATGCTGTTGCCAACTATGATTCCCTCGACGACATAGACTCCTCGATTCCTACGGTAATTGTTGATATGTCCGGCAATTCGAAGCTGCTCGCGGACCTATACCAGCACCTCGGTGAGAGTCTCGTACATTGCCTAAACGTGGGATTAACTCATTGGAACGAAGGCGGTAAAGATAGCGGTATCCCCAAGGAGAAGAGAGAATTCTTCTTTGCTCCGAGCCATATTCAGATGCGCATGAAAGAATGGGGCCCTCAGAAATTCGAAGAAAAATCATCACAATTTATCTATGATTCCTCGAAAAAGAGCGCGAGCTGGATGAACATAGAACGCCTGGCTGGTGTGCAGGAACTTGCTGACGTTTATGGAGATGTCTGCGCGGGCAAGCTTCTTCCAGCGAAAGCTTTGGTGATTGAGCTATAAACTCACTATATTAGAGACTAAAGATTCACTCTGCGGAAGTAACTCATGTCGACCCGAAAGACATTTCCAGACTACCAATTGAAGAGCGGCTGGAATGCGCTACTGCCCGCACGTGAACCTAATCCTGCACTGAGCGGCGATATTACCGTCGATGTGCTAATCATCGGTGCCGGATGGACCGGCATCGCCGCCGCCAAACGCTGGCAGAGCCTGTCACCCGAGGCCGGCATCGCACTAATCGACTCCAGTGAGATTGGCGAAGGCAATCCCGGCAGAAATTCCGGATTCCTGTTACAGATTGCTCTTGCAGAGGATGCCAATCCAAATCAACTGGAGAGAATGAAACTCTGTAACTCGCTCACAGCAAAATCCATGACGGAGCTTCTGGCTGAGATCGAAGCCTCGGGCCAGCCAGTGGATATTCAGAAGGCCGGAACCTATCGCGCGGCCGCAAGCGAAGCGGGCCTGCGCTCGCTGACAAACTATCGCGCCTTCCTGCAAGCCGCTGGGCTCGAGTTCGAAAACCTGGACAGATCCGCACTGAAATCGAGAATCGGCTCGAGCTTCTATCAGGAGGGATTGTATTCACCAGACTGCTACCTGGCCCAACCTGCAGCCGCAATCCGCGCCTTAGCCTCAGGGTTACCGGACTCGGTGCAACTGTATGAGAACACAGCTGCGCTTTCGATTAGACGGCAGCGCTCTCACTGGAAAATTCAGACACCCAATGCAACGGTACTAGCGCGGAAGTTGGTGTTGGCGAACAATGCCTTCAGCAAGGAACTGGGGGTTGCGCGTTCTCGTCTGGTAGCAATGTACACCTATGCGGCACTAACCCCTGTTTTAGATGCGTCTGTGCTCGCCGACCTTGGAAGCGAATCGAACTGGGGTCTGCTGCCCACGCACCGCCTTGGCAGCACCCTGCGCAGAACCGAAGACGGTCGACTAATGATTCGCTCAATGTATGGTTACGAGAGAGAATCGCTAAAGGCAGAAATCGAGGGCGGACTCAAACTTCGGCTTGAGAAACGTTTCCCACAGTTGCCCAAGTTCGACTTTGAACATAGCTGGGGCGGTGCCGTTGGCTTCACCTACAACGGCGGATTAGTGTGGGGTGAGCAAAAGCCGAACCTATACGTCTCCGCGGGCTGCAATGGCGGAGGAACTGTGAAGGGCACGCTACTCGGAAAGCTGCTCGCGGACAAAGCCCATGGGCTCGAGGTGCCAGATGTCCTTAATTTATTTGGACAGGCGAGCTGGATGCCTCCAGAACCTTTTCGCCGTATTGGTTTCAGTGTCAGCGCGGCGATTGAAAGCCATAGTGGCCGACACGAGCTTTGACGGCAGTTGCATCATGGGTCCTAATAGTACACATTGGTTGGGCTAACTTGAGCGTATTTCAAAAATAATAATAAGGATCGACGCGTGGAACCCACTGACTATATAGGTCCTCTTTCTCTGGTTCCAGCAACTGTCGCCATCCTACTAGCCTTTATCACTCGCAATACTGTCTTCTCCCTCGCCGTCGCCTGCCTGGCCGGAGTCTTGGTCGCAGGACAGGGGCTGATGGGATTTCCAGAGCTGCTGGTTGGCGCCTTAGGCAACGAGGATTTCTCCTGGATCTTATTGCTGGAGTTCTTCATCGGCATTCTTATCGCCTTTTTCCAGCGTACCGGAGCTATCCTAAATTTCTCTCAGTTTATCGAGCGACGGCGCATGACGCGCAAGCGTGTGCAGTTGATCGCCTGGTTCATGGGAATGTTCGTCTATTTCAGCGACTATTTTAGCCCGCTGTTCGTTGGCTCCACGATGCGAGCGCTTTCGGATCGGTTCAAGATATCGCGAGAAAAACTTGCCTATATCTGCGACTCCACATCGGCCCCCGTGAGCATATTGGTACCTATTACCGGCTGGGCCGTTCTGGTGGCTGGTCTAATCATCGGAATGGGCCCGATCGAGGACCCCGGCGATGCGATGCGCGTCTTTATCATTTCCATACCCTTCAACATCTATCCGATTCTGGCCGTTGTCATGGTTGGCCTGATCGCAAGCAATATCATCCCGGACTTCGGTCCAATGCGCGTCGCCGAGAAACGCGCGATGGAAGAAGGCAAACTGGTGCGCGATGGTGCCCAGCCTCTCATGGGTGATGAACTCACTGGCATAGAGCCTTTTCCCGGAATCAAAACAAGCCTTCTTTGGAATTTCATATTCCCAGTGATGCTGGTGATCGTATTCGCGATCGGCTCCGTCATCATTACCGCCAGCGCCAAACCGATGGAAGCATTCATGTTGGCCGCATTCATGGCAGGCATCGTTATGCGCATACAGGGAGTACCACTTTCTGAGATCACCACCACTGCCATGGCAGGCATCAAGGGCATCATGCCCGCCGTAGTCATCCTCGCCTTCGCCTACGCGCTGAATGACCTGTCAGCCGCACTGAATACTGCCGACTACATCGTTTCCGCAACCGAGTCCTGGTTAACGCCAAGCCTGTTACCTATGCTGGCATTTCTCATTACCGGCTTCGTCGCCTTCTCGACCGGCACTAGCTGGGGCACCTACGCCATCATGATACCCATTGCAGTACCACTTTCATTTAGTTTCTCCGGCGACGAACTTAGCACAATCGTCTACGCCACTCTCGCAGCGGTAGCCGGTGGCGGCGTATTTGGCGATCACTGCTCGCCCCTATCAGACACTTCAATTCTGGCATCGACAGGCGCCGCGTCAGATCATATCGATCATGTAAAGACCCAGCTGCCCTACGCGGCCATCATAGGGCTGATAAGCGTCGGGATGTACCTGCTTATCGGCTTGGGATTCTAGACAAAATTTGTATCTGCCCATTCAAACTGAAACCCTGAAATTAAATTCGACGTCATCTACTTCTCCGCCAGCACCATAGCGCCATTCCAGTCGTCAGCCGGCTCCGTCTTTAGATTGCTCACACAGTGTTTCAGATAGATTTCTGCCGCACCGTCTTTCGCGTTCGCATTTAGAACGCGTCTGAAAAGGTCTGCCGCGGCACCAAACTCGCGACAGTGCCGTAGACATCTGCACAGATGCAGTCACTGCGTCCTCGGCACTACCAGGAAAGAGCGCCATAAGCCCGTCACCCAAAAAATGGTTTACGGAGCCGTTGTTGTTCTTGATACAGGGGCCCATGACGGCGAGGTATTCATTGATGAAATCAAAATTCTCCTGCGGTGTCATGCTTTCGGACATGGTCGTATAGGAGCGATGAAAGCACCAAGACCCGGCTCGGTCTTTCTCGTCTAATGGACTCTACCAAGGGCCAACCCTCCAGTTAATTTCTGCAACTATTGGACTCCAGAAATAGCGGATTCACACATTACTATTTGGTTAGGAAAGGGCTGCATAGATTAAGCGCGTCACAGTTTTTTAACGCCGAAAGCTCTACTTAACTATTGCGCCGTCAGCGGCGCTGAGCAGTCTCAGGCAATAGCGCGCTGTAAATCGGGAAATTTTTATCTAACTGAAATACAATATCCGGAATATCGATATAGCCTCTAGGCTCGAACAGGTGCTTAGCACTCCATCGAGCCACTTATAATCTCAAGCCATAAGAGTGATTCATGAAATCAAGCAAGCCGATCTACATCTCCTACGCAGGGCCCGCTCTACTGGAAACCCCACTATTGAATAAAGGCTCAGCATTCTCAGAGAAAGAACGCCGTGCGTTCAACCTGATAGGTCTGTTGCCGCCTCGCTATGAGAATATCGAGGAGCAGGTAAAGCGCGCCTACATGCAATACAAGAGCTTTGCTGAACCAATCAATCGACACATCTATTTGCGTGTTGTGCAAGACAACAACGAGACTTTGTTCTATCGCCTATTGGAAGAACATCTCGTCGAGATGCTGCCTGTCATTTATACACCCACTGTGGGGGAGGCTTGTGAGCATTTTTCTGACATCTATCGAAGTGCTCGCGGCATTTTCGTGTCCTATGAAGAACGACAATTTATGGATGACATACTGCGCAGCGTTACCAAGGACAAAGTTAAGGTTATCGTCGTCACAGATGGCGAACGAGTTCTCGGGTTGGGCGACCAGGGGGTGGGCGGCATGGGAATCGCTATAGGTAAGTTATCTATCTACACAGCCTGTGGCGGCATCAGCCCTGCCTACACATTGCCAGTTGCGCTCGACGTTGGAACGAATAACCAAACATTGCTCGACGACCCTTTCTACATGGGCGTGCGCCACCCCCGTGTTAGCGATGCTGAATACCATGAATTCGTGGATCAGTTTATCAACGCTGCGCAGGAACGCTGGCCTGGCGTGTTGATTCAGTTCGAGGACTTCGCACAACCCAACGCTATGCCCATACTGCAGCGTCATCGGGAACGTGTGTGTTGCTTCAACGATGATATCCAAGGCACAGCCGCCGTAACATTGGGCACACTGCTCTCGGCGTGCCGCAAGAAAGGTGAGGCGCTCAGTGATCAGAATATCGTGTTCGTCGGCTCCGGCTCCGCCGGCTGTGGTATCGCCGAACTCATTATCAGCGCCATGATCACCGAGGGATTGAGCGATGCCGAGGCGCGGGCTCGGGTTTTCATGGTCGACCGTTATGGCCTACTCACCGAAGGCATGACCGACTTGCTCGATTTTCAGGAGCGCCTGGTGCAGCCACAGTCAGCCCTGAAAGACTGGAAATCTAGCGACGATAGCGAGTACCCAAGCCTGCTAGACGTAGTCAGCAATAGCAAATCCAGCATACTTATTGGTGTTTCCGGCAAACCGGGGCTATTCACGGAAGAGCTCGTGCGCAAGATGCACGGCGGTTGTCCACGCCCAATCATCCTTCCGCTGAGCAACCCATCTCAACACGTTGAAGCACACCCGAAAGACGTCATGGCCTGGACCGATGGCAAGGCCATCGTAGCCACTGGAAGTCCATTCGATATGGTGGAATATAACGGTGATAGACTTGAGATCTCACAATGTAACAACAGCTATGTTTTTCCCGGTATCGGCCTCGGCGTTATTTCCTGCAAGGCCAGGCTGGTTAGCGACGAGATGCTGATGATCGCAAGTACGACTCTGGCAGAACTGTCACCAGGAAAGGAGGATCAGTCCAGCGCTGTCCTGCCTCCACTGACTTCCCTGCCGGAGATCAGTCGTAAAATCGCATTCAAGGTTGCCAAAACAGCTATCGAGCAAGAGCTAGCTCGGGACATGACCGACGAAGAGTTGCTTGCGGCTATAGAGCGCAACTTCTGGACCCCTGCCTATCGCGAGTACCGCAGAATAGCTACTCGTGCCCGATAGCGTTTAGTAGACAGAAGAAGTGTAGAGAGCAGGAGTTTTGAGACCTCACCGGTTCATCAGATGCTCAGAGGTTCTTTGTCGCCTTTCTTCCGCAACCAATTTGCTGACTTAAGCACTGGCTGTCGCGAAAGCAACCATCGCTGGAATCTATACTTGCCGGGGAAATCAATTAGAATCGCTCCAATCAGGATAGTGAGTAATCCCTGTCCGGGCAAGATCAGCATAGCGATGCCCAATAACACGATTGCGACTCCGAATAGGTTTTTGACTATCAACACCAAAATCCTGACCGAGGGATGCGCCTTGCTCGATACGATTGATTCGCGCCGGGGGGTTGAAAAATAGTCGGCGGGAATCCGCAGCAGAATCCATGGGATGACTGCAAGGGTCACAAAAAAACCGACCACTGAAACAATGCCCAGCAGCAGCAGTAGATTTTCATTACCCTGCATAAAAGAAAACATGAAGAAACCTGCTCAAATTATTACCACGAGCGTACTGTAACACGCTCGTAGGTCGGATTCGGCACGTACTCCCAAGGCGGGCCATCACTGCATCTTGAAGCGACCCATGTCACTGTAGCCGTAATCCTTACCGACTCCTGCAATCGAGAGGCTATCAGCATCTTGTGCACGCAATTATACCCGGATAAATATGTTCACTCCCCGCTAATGGCTAATTCTAGAACTCTCGGGACACGCTAACAAACATCGTGTTGAACCGCGCAAAACTATACACGTCAATATTGTCGACTCCGCCTTCCATGTCACGATAACCTGGGCCGACCATCCATTTTCTATCACTCCTGTAATTGAGCTTTACACTTCATTCGAATGCTCTTGCTGGCCCACCTGCCAAGCCATCGATATCTGCGAATACTGCCCATCGGTGGTTCCAGCGATAGTCTGTAGCAAAATACAGTCATGGCACAGCGCCGACGCTATCATCTACGCCGCTAGAAGCCCCTGCTAAAATCTCAAAAAAGCGCCTGCTGTAAATTGCCACGAACTTTTCTGCTTTGACCGACTCCTATCGCCTGTACTGCCCATCTTTACTAGCTTTGGGGCATATCACCCAGACAAATTCCAGATTGGACCTGGACTGAGTGATAAGCAAAACCTATCACGCATAACGGTTTAATTGAACATTTCTTTGTATACAATCTGCTTTGACTTTTTAGTGAGCTCAGCCTTCCTGCAAGACAGGAAGAAACTGGACCCTTTATCGCAGATACACAATAAGCGGAGCATCAAACAGCAAATGGCACATCATTTTCCGGACAGACGAGAATTCAGAAAAGAGTTCTTCGCTCTATTAAGCCCAGAATCGGGTTTTTATAAGGTCGTATTGGTCTACAGCCTCGCTATCAGCTTACTGACACTTGCCGTGCCAATTTCGCTGCAGCTTCTCGTCGACACTGTCGCCAATATTGCATTGCTGCGAGCAGTAGTTTTGATCGCTGCGCTGCTGTTCGGTCTGCTCATAATTTCTGGCGTCATGTATGCACTGAGAGCTTATGCGATGGAACTCTTCTCGCGAAAAATCTACGCAAGAATTTCGAGTGAAATCGCCATGACTGCGATGCTCGCAGAACCTGAATATTTCGGGCATAAGCAAAAGTCAGATTTGTTCAATAGATTCTTCGACATCTTAACCCTTAAGAAATCGATACCCGATATTCTCACCAATGGCTTCACGTTGATACTGCAAGCAATGATAGGTTTCACTGTCGTTTCCTTCTATCACTTTTATTTCTTTATATTCAGCATCATCCTCATCTTTCTTATTTGGCTCGTTTGGAAAATTTGGGGATGGCGCGCAATTGAAACCTCCTTCCGTTTGTCGGAAGCAAAATATCAGACGGCCGCTTGGTTGCAATCCCTGGCACTCAATAGTGAGGGTTATACCTCATCGTATAACCCGCATTTCGGCCTCGAACAATCAGATCGTTTAATAGATTCACACATAGAGTGTCAGAGCGATCATTTCCGCAACACTTTCGCCCAGCTGCTCGGCATGTTGTTCCTGTATGCGGGGGCAAGTGCGGTGCTGCTCGGCTTAGGTGGCTGGCTTGTTATTCAAGGCCAGCTCACTCTCGGCCAGCTAGTTGCAGCCGAGCTGATCATGTCGGCCATATTCGTTGGTCTCCCTCAGCTGGCGGGCTATATGGACAGTTTCTACTACGTCTGCGCTGCGGTTGAGGAGCTCTGCCGATTTCGCACAGTGGAAACGGAAGATCCTGACAGGGACTCCAATATCTCTATGCCTGAAGGCCATGAAGTAATATTCAGCAAAGTTAAGGTTGAGCAACTCAATCAAACCATGGAACTGAATCTAAAGATTTCGAACATTGGCGGTTATAGAGTTTCGGGGGACATAATGTGCCTCAGAAGCATTACCGAGCTGCTGCGTAGGCACTATCGTCCGAGCTCAGGGCTCATCACCATCGACGGCCATGACATTACCGATATACAGCGCGAGGAATTACGCCGCGGCATAAGAGTGATCAACCGAGTTACAGTGCCTCCGCTTTCCGTAAAAGAATTCCTCAATCTATTCGAACACGCCGATGGCAGGTATTCCCGTCAGCAGGCTCTAGCCCTGCTGCAACTGGATGACGAAATCGCACATCTGGACAACGGCATGGACACCCAGCTTAACCGCGGCGCATGGCCTCTATCTCAGCCACAGGCTATTCGGTTGAAGCTCGCGAGTGCTTTGCTGTCGCAGCCCTCAATACTGATCCTGGAAGACATCGTCGACGCCGTCGATTCTGAGATCATAGACGCTTATCTAAAAGCGATGCAGCAGCTCGGTACAACCGTGTTGTACTTCACGCGGCGTGAAGATATTTGCGAATTCGAATACGAGGCGAAGCTGGAATCAGCCGAGCAAAAAATACTCACACTGAAGGAAGGCGCGGCAATATGAACGATCAGGTCTCTCCCGTAAACAGTACGCAGAAATTCTCCTTCGGCCATGCATACCGACAGAATCACCTGCAATATTTCATGACTCTCGATCGAATCAAGATTCCGGGAGCTGTCAAGGTGAGCTGTTGGATTATCTGTGTTGGCTTGGCATTGGGCATCGCGGCACTCTGGCTACCCTGGGTTCAGACCACGTCTGGCACAGGGCAGGTAACCACACTGAAGCCTGCTGACAGAGTCCAGGATATTAGCGCAATGGTCTCGGGACGAATCGCCGAATGGTATGTTCAGGATGCAGATTTCGTGCAGGCCGGCGATCCGATTGTTCGCATAGAGGATGTCGATGATCAACTGCTAGCACGACTCGAAGCTCAGCGTCAGGCTGCGCAGCGGAAATTTAACGCTACACAGGGAGCGGTAGATACAGCACAGATAGACTATCGTCGCCAGGAACAGCTCTTCGAAGAAGGTCTGAGCTCTCGTCTCTCCTTCGAACAGGCGCGCATAAAAGTGCAGCAACTCACTGTTTCCCTCGAAGAAGCGTCGGCAGAACTTAATCAGGCAGAAACGAGCCTTTCCAGACAGGGAAGCCAACTGGTTCTCGCTCCCAGAGACGGCACCATCCTGCACGTAGAGGCGGGAGATACCGCAACCATGGTGAGTGTCGGCCAACCCCTGGCCAGCTTTATGCCGGCTAACTCAGAGAGAGCTGTGCAGCTTTACATCGATGGTAGAGATATCGGCCTCGTACAACAGGGTCGGGATGTACGCCTTCAATTTGAGGGCTGGCCCGCGTTTCAGTTCAGCGGTCGCCCCGATCTGGCTGTAGGTACTTTCAGAGGTGAAGTGGTATTCGTTGAACCTTCAGCGAGACTTGATGGAAGCTTCCGCGTATTAGTTCAGGAACCTCCGCGAACCGAGGACTGCCTGCAGGCTGAATTAGTCAATGGCATACCGCGCACAGGCGAATGCGGATGGCCCCCCGAAAGTTTTGTGCGTCTAGGCGCAAACGTGCGCGGCTGGATTCTCCTTGAAACAGTCTCTCTCGGTTTCGAAATGTGGCGTCTATTGAATAATTTTCCCCCGGTCAGTGTACCGGCAATCGCAAGTACGGAAGGGGCCTAGATTCATGCTAATGAGCAAAAAGTGGATAGCTATCGTTGGCCTACTTTTCTCCATTGCGAGTGGCATTGCCTCGGCTCAAGAGTTCCGGGTGAGAGCAGAGCAATCTACCCAGTTAGCCGATGTGATTCGAAGCACCAATCACTTCTATCCCAGCATCCAGGCCGCACAAACCCGGATCACGGAGCGGGAGGCCAATGTAATGGCTGCGCGCGGCGCGTTCGATCCGCGCATTGATGGCTCTGTGAATTCACGCCTGAGTGGTTTCTATGATGGCAGCTCTGGCACTGCCGGCTTATACCAGAATCTTCCTGTGCTGGGAGCGGAAGTTTTTACCGAGTATTCCATTTCCGACGGTTTATTCCCCGTATACGAAGACAGACTGGTTACCGCAAACACTGGCGAAGCTCGGATTGGTCTTGCACTTTCTCTCATTCGGGATCGCGATATCGACGATGAACGCTTCGCCATCATAAAGGCTGAGCTGGAAACCGACATCGCCGGCCTGGGCTTCGAAAATGAAAGAATATCCGTATTTCAACAGGCCTATGTCGCCTACACACGATGGTTGATTTCTGCGCGCCTTCTGGAGGCCTATCAGGAACTGCTCAATGTGGCTGTGGTTCGTGGGGAAGCTCTGGAGAGACAAGTGGAATCGGGAGATGTTGCTGAAATACTGCTTATAGAAAACGAACAGGCAATCCTGCAGCGGGAAGGCCTGGTTGTAGATGCGAACAGACAAGTCGAATTGTCTGCGGAAAGACTTTCCCTCTTCCTGCGCAACAATGAAGGCACTCCGATGTATCCAGTTTATGACTCGCAGCTGACAGTACCCCAAGACAGTGAAGCGTTCTTAAACTTACCCATTTCACAACTCGTTGAGCTAGCTCTCGCTAACAGACCGGATATTGCGGCAGCAAAAATCCTGCAAGAGCAATTACAACTGGAAGTTCGGCTGGCTGACAACCTTGCAAAACCAAAACTGGACCTGCGCTTCTACACCGCGAGAGATTTTGGCAATGGAGCATTGAATAGATTGGGTACAGACAATGTTGTTGAGCTATCTTTCAGTATTCCTCTCGAAACCCGCACGGCCCGCGGCAGAAAGGCATCGGCGAATGCCAGACTAGCCGGTGTGGGCTACGAGCTGAGATTATTGGTAGACGAAGCTGAACGCGACATGCGTTCGGCACTGGTAAATCTAAGAGCGACCACCGAGCTTAAGAATGTCGCTCTAAGAGAACTCGAAGTAGCGCAAGCGCTTGCCGAGGCTGAGGCGCGCCGTTTCGAGGCCGGCACCAGCGACTACTTTCTGTTGAATGTTCGGGAGCGAATGCTCGGAGAGGCGCAGTTACGAAGATGGCAGGCTGAGCTGAACCACCAAATAGCATTGGCGAATTATTACGGCATCAGCATGGACCTACCGCTGATAGACGAATTGCTGGAATAAGCTAACCTAGCTTAGGTGAGAACATGGGCTAGCTTTGTTGCCTGGTGGATACCAGCAAGCAAATAACTTCGGCTTCGGGACACTAATTTTTCGGAGTTTGCATCCGCGCGCCCCGAACAGGAATCAATTCTTTTCGAGGGCTTCGACTTTTTTCATCACCTTGTTGGCAAGATCTTTACGATAGGCATGTAACTTCTCTCGCACCTGTGGATTAGAAGAGCCAATAATCTGCGCGGCCAAAAGTCCTGCATTAGTCGCATTGTCGATGGCAACGGTAGCGACAGGGATACCCTTGGGCATTTGTACTATAGACAGCAGCGAATCTTCTCCCTGCAATTTAGTCGCGGCAACAGGCACGCCGACCACGGGCAACACTGTCAGGGAGGCGACCATACCTGGAAGATGAGCGGCGCCTCCGGCACCGGCGATTATAACGGCCAATCCCCTCCCCTCTGCCTGACGGGCATACTCGAACATCCGATCCGGCGTTCTGTGAGCAGATACGATCGTGACTTCATTCGCGATTCCAAGCGAATCCAGTATATCCGCAGCATCCTGCATGATCCGCAGGTCAGAATCGCTACCCATGATAATTCCGACCTGAATACTACCCTCAGTTTTCAATGGGGCTTTCTCCTCTTACTTTAATTCTTGGTTTAATCTTCTCGGCAAGCGCTATCGCCTCATCAACGTGCTGACTAAGCACAGTAACATGCCCCATTTTTCTTCCAGGGAAACACTTCGTCTTGCCATAGAGATGGATAGTCACCGCTTCATTCTGAGATAACTCGTCGGCTTCTTCAACAACAGTAGGGCCTTCGAATCCACTCTCACCTAAGACATTGAACATAACGGCGACTTCTTTCTGTGAGACATCTCCCAGAGGCTGCCCGCTAAATATGCGAAGCTGCTGATCAAACTGAGAACTGGTGCAAGCCTCGGTAGTGAAATGCCCACTGTTATGCGTACGTGGCGAAATCTCGTTGATTAACAGGTCATCGCTATGGGTAAGAAACATCTCCACACCGAAAATGCCCACTCCCTGCATGGCACTGATCGTTGAGGTCGCTAACTGCTGCGCAGCGATTGCGAGATCCTGGCTGATTCTTGCAGGCGCAATCAGAAAATCCAGAACATTGCCTTCCTCATGAAACAGCATTTCTACAGGCTGATAGGCGCGGACATCCCCCTCTTCATTAGCGGCGACAATGACAGACAGCTCCATCTTTCGCTCTATGTAGCGCTCCAGGTAGCCGCTGGTCTGCAATCGTTTATCGTTGTCATGCACACTCTTGAGTACCTGCACGCCGCGGCCATCATAGCCACCGCGAGCCGCTTTCTGGACTACAGGGAACCCGAATGGGCTTTGTTCTATCGGAAGGTTTCCGTCGTGTGCGGCGAAGTCAGCCGTGGGTATACCTAGCTCTTGCAGCAACTTTTTCTGCTCTAACTTGTTTACGATCTTTGACAGAAGTTTGGTTTGCGGCAGAATTCGAACTCCCTCTAGGGCGAGTCGAGAAAGCTCCTCCACACAGACATTTTCCAGATCGATAGATAGAACATCAGACAGCTCAGCTAGTTGGGAATACCCTTCGCCGCTTGCTGGATTTCCCGGCACATGATGGCCTCCAGCTTGCACTGCTGGGCATAGGGGGTCTGGATCAAGGATGAAGAATTGGTGAAGCGCTTCTCGATCTGCGCGCACTAACATCCCGGCTAGTTGGCCGCCGCCGATGATTCCTATTTGCAAGAGTCGAGAACCTTTTCTTTCGAGTATTAGTATTGAGCGATTATAGCGGTGTTCAGAGCCTGCGGGAACAGAAATAGGGTTGAAGCGCCCCAATAATGCCCTCGCAGATGGCATGCTTCATGCCAGCAGGGCTTTCGGCAAGGATTCTGGCACAGTTTCACTTTGCAGGAGTATTGTTGAATTACTCGCGTTGGCTCATACTGAAAGACCTATGTCTCCTCCCAGCTTCCCATCAGACGCACTGAACTATCTCGCCCACCGAAGAGTTTCCTATTTTTTGAAGCTGATATTGGCTCTCGGTGTCGGCCTCCTGGTGCTTCAGGGTCGGTATCAGGCCGCTATGGAAGTGGCCATAATTCTGTGCATAACCTTTCTGCCCGTCATCCTCGGCAATCGCTTTCAGGTTAAGATTCCCCACGAGTTTGAATCGCTTGCCGTGATTTTCGTGTATATGTCGCTATTCCTCGGCGAGGTGCAGGGATACTACGTCCGCTTCTGGTGGTGGGATATTGTCTTACATACCGGTTCAGGCTTTCTGCTGGGTGTGCTCGGCTTTTTACTCGTTTATGTCCTGAATGAAAAGGAAGACATTGAGCTAAACCTCGAACCCAAATTCATCGCCTTCTTCGCCTTTCTTTTTGCAATGGGCATGGGGGCAATATGGGAGATTTTCGAGTTTGCCATGGATCAGTTGTTCGGCATGAATATGCAGAAGAGCGGGCTTGAGGATACGATGTGGGATCTCATCGTCGATGGCATCGGCGCGCTGGTCATCTCCGTTTTAGGCTGGGGATTCTTGAAAACCAGCGCGCGCGATTCCTTCCTGGAAAGATGGATCGATAGTTTTGTCGAGAAGAATCCCCACCTGTTTCGCTCGAATAAGCGCTAAATATTTTCGCTGCGATCTGCATGGCGTCTCAAAGGGTAGCTGTAAGGCTATGAATTTCGAAAACCGAACCAACTTCCTTGCCGATAAATCCCTAGACTGAAACCAATGGTGGCATTTGAAAACACCTCTGCACTTGGGTCGCAGATCGAGCCTTTTCAGGGCAATAGTGGTACGCTTCGGCGTCGCGTAAGATGGTTCATAGAAGTGTAAGTAACGCCTGCCCTTCTACCTCGAATTTTGTGAGAGATATATACGGTGATGCGCTGTAAGTGGCAATCCCCACTAACGATTTATGGAGTGAGCACCCTAACCCTGTCGCGGATTTTACGTCTGTCGGATGAACCCTCTGCCTTATCAACTGTGTTTGGGCTCGATGTGCCCCTCGGTTCGATCTATTGTGTAGCGGACACTAAAGAGGTTTAGAACTACAAAAGAAACGAGCAACTAAGCACTACAATCAATTGAATCGACATACCAACTATTGAGCAGCCGCAAACGCAAATTTTTGCTCGGCAGATTAGAACCGAAGCCCATGAACCTGAAAGACAGACTATTCCAAAGCGCAGTATTCAGTATTTTTGGACGAATCGTCGCGTTCAGTATCGCTTTCATCATTACTCCCTTCATGATGCAAAACTTGGGAGCAGAAGGCTACGGACTCTGGCTACTGATAATCGCCGTGGTTGGTTGGTTTCGCTTCGTTGATTTAGGGTTTTCATCTGCAGTACAACGCTCAATCGCAATTGCAATTGAGAATAACGACAGTGAAAAAATCAACACGATTTTTTCGTGTTCAGTCGTTCTATTCTCATCACTAGGACTCATGGCAGCTGGCTTTATTTGTCTATTAAGCCTATTCCCTTCGCTACTCGGCGTTGAAGAACAGCACTATACAACCGTAACCATCTCCTTATTGATCCTGAGTGTAAAGATATTCTGGGACCTTGGAATGAGTTGTTTCCATGGCTTCTATTCGGCCCTCATTCGTTATGACGTAGACGCCAACATCAATACGGCTAACGAACTCATTAAGGCCGGTTTGATCTTTGTGCTTCTCAGCGATCTCAACATCTACGGCGCCGTAATAGCGACTATGGCTGCGGATTTTCTAACGAATATTTTCAAGATTGGCTATGCTCGAAAACTCTATCCGGGATTCAAATTCGAAAAACGACTTATTAACAAGTTGGAATTCAAAAAGCTTTTCGATTATTCCAAACACGTTTTCATTCTTGTAGTGGCTGCTAGTTTTAGCAAAGGAACTGATTCTCTAATAATCTCACATCTACTGGGCTTAAGCTTTGTCGCAGTCTATGGAGTTGCCGCACGCCTTGTGCACATGATTGAAGAGTTGCTGCTTACCGTACTGGGCCTGTTCCTTCCAGTGCTGACCAGACTAATAGAAAAGCAAGGTGAAGTTGAAGGCGAGATAAATAAGGTGTTTTCGCTAAACTTCCTCCTGGTTTCTTCTTGCTTTATTCCTCTAATTATTTTCGCAGAAGATTTCATTTTCCTCTGGCTGGGAGAAGGCTTCGAACAGGCCGATACTATCGTAGCAGCAATTGCCATGGCGTTACTCTGCAGGTCCATATCTCGGCCTGTCCAGGTACTCCTCCTAGCCAAAGCAACTCATTCTGGACTAGGCCTTGTGCGCATAATACAAGTTGTCTTAAATATTCTGCTCTCTATTTACCTTGGGCTGAAATTCGGAATGCTTGGAATTCTTATTGCCACAATTACCAGCTTTCTCATTTGCGACGTATTCATGCACCTGGCTCTCTACCGAATCTATACCGAGTATTCGCTTGGAGCCATCGTAA
This sequence comes from uncultured Gammaproteobacteria bacterium, assembly GCA_963976555.1. Classification (GTDB taxonomy): domain Bacteria; phylum Pseudomonadota; class Gammaproteobacteria; order Pseudomonadales; family Pseudohongiellaceae; genus UBA9145. Next base: position 3,898 of record CAXBLN010000040.1, on the reverse strand, counting down.
GCAGGTTTTTCGCAAGTATAGTACTCGTCGTTTCTCTATCCGCTTTGGGGCATTTTTACCTGAACTCTCTGCCTCCACTGTCATGGATTGAGTTGTTCGCGTATTCCGGGATAACTTTTGTGATATCGTTTTTGTTGGTTTGGATAGTCATTGTGGAGAGGTCTGCGAAACACTTAATCACTTCTATCGTTGTATCGAACCTGAAGCAGTATGGACTATGGAGATAGCCATCAACATTGCGAGCTATCTGAGCTCCAGGTTTTTCGATGCCTTAAACACTACAACAGTAGCCAGCACTGGGTATGCGTTCACCATAGTTTTCCCTACTGATTGGTAGAGATTTTTCAATAGATTGGTTTATAGTTTGTATTTATTTGGTAAATTCTGACTCATGAGATTTGAACATGTTTAACGTAGGTAGTGAACGAATTGCACGGCACCTTCCAAAAGGGTTTGTCGCCACACATCGCAAGCCGGGTTCCAACACACTCTATCTGACGTTCGACGACGGACCTAATGCCACCTACACTCAACCCCTGTGCGATCTGCTGGACCGATATAAAGTAAAAGCAACTTTCTTCTGCATCGGCAAACATATCGACCAATCACCAGAGATTGCCGAAGATTTACTGCAGCGCGGTCACCTGCTCGCCAACCACTCCCAGAACCACAAGGCTTTCTCCAAGCTGAGCTTAGAAAAGCAGCTAGAGGAAATTGAGAATTGCCAGCTTGCAATCCAGCGATTGAATCCTGCTAGCCCCAAAGTTTTTCGCGCTCCCCAAGGTCACTTGAGCGTGTCGCTGCTGCTTAGGTTAAAACAGAAAGGCTGGAAGGTTGTTCACTGGTCTTACGATTCCCACGACTACGAATTTAAACAAGTCACTCCACTAATGGCATACATCGAGAACAAGCCTGTTACCGACGGCGACGTCCTATTGTTTCATGATGATGCTCAGGTTGCTCTCGATGCGCTGGAGCGCTTACTGCCGAAATGGATTGAGGAAGGATATAGTTTCGAGACGGTGGATAAGCTCATTGCTTGAACGGAAAGGACTCATGAGGAAACTGGCTGGAAGAAGAAGGCCAAGCGCTCCTCAGCTATAGCGACCTCGGGAGACCAGAATTGGAGCAGGCGCTAGGTCCTACCCCTATCATTGCCGGCTTTTGTCCTTTTTTAGCACATCCATTTCCTTTACCATTGTTGCGGAAAGATTTGCTGTACAATATGAGCCCATTAACTCCTGGAACCACCAAACAGAAGCAGTTCTCCAAATGGAATACAAGATTTTAGAACTCGTCCAGAGCATGGAGAAAGGTGGTCGTACCAAGCGAATCGTGGAGACTGCTATGGGTCTGCGACAGCGAGGCTGGGAGGTAAAAATCCTCTCCATGACGCCAGCGGCGGACTGGGTTAAAACCAGCTACGAAGGCCAAGTCGATTGGCTGGATCTATACCGACGCCCCATGCTGGACCTCAGGTACGTGTTTCGTCTGGCGAAACTAATCAGACAGGAAGACATCACACTAATACATGCTCAATGCGAGGCTTCCTATTTTTACGGCGGCCTTGCAGGAAAACTGTGCAGGATTCCCGTGGTGGGCACCTATCATCGATCAGACCTCAACTACTTTCGTCCCAACTGGAAGCTGCGCTTCTACGCTCGCCTGCTTACCAGAGCCGTGGCGATCTCCAACGATCGAATGAATCTGATGAGATCCGGGCTGAACATCGATGCCGATAAGATTACCCTGATTCACGGGGGTATAGAACTCGACTCCTATCAGGTGTTACCGCCAGCAGAAACCGAGAGGCTTAAGCAGGAATTTGGGATGGAGAACAAGCGTATCCTTCTTTCCGTAGGACATCTGGGCCCGATCAAAGGCCATCAGGTCACTATTCAGGCCATGCCTGCAGTGCTGGAAAAATTCCCCAATGTCGTTTGTATTATTGCCGGAGACGGAGCGGCAGAAGACTATGAATACCTTAACGGCATGATTCAAGACCTGGACCTTGCTGATAGCGTCAAATTACTTGGGCAAGTTCACAATGTGATCGAGTGGCTGAATATCTGTGAGTTGTTCGTTCAACCGTCTCTAGAGGAAGGATTTGGGCTGGTATTTGTCGAAGCCGGAGCCTGCAAAAAGCCAGTCGTTTCGACCGCGGTCGGAGGCATAAAGGATATCGTCATCGACAACGAGACCGGCTTCCTGGTGAAGCCAGGCGATGTAAACGGACTCGCACACGCGATAAACGAATTACTGACCGACCCGCAAAAAGCCACCGCTTTCGGAGAAGCTGCCTTCAAGCGTGTGCACAATTCTTTTTCACTAGTCAATATGGCGATCAAATACGACAAACTGTTCTCTCAGCTGCTGGGCAAACCAGAGGGTAAAACAGGATCGGCGAATTAAGACAATTTCTTGCGCAAACGCGATTCGCAGTAGAAGCCATATTCCGGACTGAACACAGTAGAGAGTCGTAATCAGTGCAGACTATTTTCTGCGTTTGGATTGCAGGTACAGCTTCAGTCGATGAACAAGAATATTGGGCAGAAATGCCCGCCTGTAATAGTCCAGTACGATGCTTTCCCCCGCAACTGATAAAGTATGCATGCCGTCTACTCGCAAATTATCTGCCAGAAGTTTAAGATCCCCACAATGCTCTTCAGCAAAACTAATCGGAGACAAGTCAGTTACTTTCTGGATTGCAATTGCGCCACCATAGCTGCGGCTACTATCCTGCGCTGGTCGATAAAGCGCACCCTCATGTTCAAATGGCGTGCCGGCGGGACGAGCGGAACGTATATCCATCTTAACCGGATTATTCAGGTGCGGCTTCCAGGGGCCGAGTAATTCATCGGCGTGAAATATATACAGATGACTGTCCGGGTTGTCTTTTAAATTGGTGCAGAACAGCCACCACTTGCCGGAGTAACGGACGATGCTGCTATCGACAGCGGCAAAGTCACTAATAATGTCTGTTATATAAGTCCATTCCCCTGAGGAGCCCCCGAATCGATAAAGGGAAACTCTGGCCGCCTCGCTAGTCTCCGGAACGCAATAGTACTCACCCTCATATTCGAACACATAGGGGTAAGAGCTGTGATGTGAAAATTTTATATCCACCGGAAGAGTTTCGACTGCCGGAATGGCTGGGTCTGTTTCCGAAGTTGGCTTCAGCCTGAGTTCGTCCAGACTATCCTTGTCTATGAAGGAACAGGCGATTGCGCCGTGGGCATCTATACTGCTCCATCTTTCATGGAGTATGGCTAATCCATCTTGATAGCAAAAGCCGAAGGGGTCGGCGTGAAAAGTAGCTCTGGATGGCAGAGGAAGCAATGAAACGTCGGCGCTATTGGGGCGCAGCCAGAGATCCTCGATTGGAGAGAAGGACAGCGCCAGACCCCAGTGACGATGAACAAAAAGATTAGTGTAGAAATTCTTCAGCTTATTACGCTTCAATCGTAGATAGAACATCACACACTCGAAACTTCCGGGCTCATGCCTTGCAGGGTTTCCGACTAACGGCGAGGAATTCTGAATGACAGGGTCTACTCCGTTGCCGATATCCAGACATGCCTGTGCCAACAAGCGCGATCCCTGGATCAACAATTGGCTCAGGTTTGCAGAGTAGGAAGCATTAAGTGTCTTCAATCGCCCCCATTTCAAAGTTCGATCGCTCTGAGCTTGTGCACCTAAGCGTCGTAAGCTACAGCTACTTGTTGCATTGCCTTTGTAGATTTCCCAGAATCCTGCAGGGTGTGCTTGAGCGTCATCTGCACCCAAATGGTAGTACCAGACTCCGAACCTGCTAGATTCGAGAACATCGCCTTCTACACGCCCCGCTGCAAAGCGGATGATGAAATCCAGATTCGCGGCTCTAATTTTTTCAATGTCA
>CAXBLN010000039.1:0-25391 GCA_963976555.1 uncultured Gammaproteobacteria bacterium | reverse complement strand
TAGAACTGCTCCTCATGATATGCGCGAACGCTTATTCCTCGTATTCGATGTCATTAAAATTCTGTGTGCTATCGCTAATCGCTACGGCCAAAACGGGCGACATCCAGGCGTAAGAGCGTACAAAACTCGTCGAATGTCATCGTTCCCAGGTCTTCACCTCCGCGTTTGCGCACTGCCACAGTACCGTTTTCTACTTCTTTATCTCCAACTACTGCCAGATAAGGAATCTTCTGCATAGTGTGCTCGCGGATTTTAAAGCCGATCTTCTCATTTCTCAAGTCCGTAGACACTCTAAACCCTTTATTTTTCAAGGATTCTTCAAAATCCAGGCAATATTCGCCCTGCTTGTCCGTTATATTCAGAATCACGACCTGTTCCGGCGCCAACCACGCTGGCATGGCTCCGGCGTAGTGCTCGATGAGGATGCCCAAAAAGCGCTCGAAAGAGCCCAGAACCGCCCGATGTAGCATTACCGGTTCCTTCTTGCTGCTATCCTCGGCCACATATTGCGCACCAAGCCGCCCCGGCGTACTAAAATCGACCTGAATAGTGCCGCACTGCTGCACGCGACCCATGCAATCCTTTAGTGAGCATTCGATCTTGGGCCCATAGAATGCCCCTTCCCCTGGTACTAATTCCCAATGCAGGCCGGTAGCGTTCAAAGCATCTTTGAGAGACTGCTCTGCCTTGTCCCAAATTTCGTCGGAGCCGACGCGTTTCTCGGGTCGCGTAGAGAGCCGCAAAATCACCTCATCGAAGCCGAAGTCCTTGTAGACTGCAAAGAGAAGAGACATGAAATCCGCTACCTCGGACTGAATCTGCTCCTCTGTACAGAAGATATGGCCGTCGTCCTGCACGAAGCTGCGCACACGCATAAGCCCGTGCATGCTACCCGAGGGCTCGTAACGGTGGCAGGAGCCAAACTCGGCGAGGCGCAGAGGCAGATCCCTGTAGCTCTTCAGGCCTTGGTTAAACACCTGAATATGACAGGGGCAGTTCATCGGCTTGATGGCGTACATTCGATTCTCGGATTCCACGCTGAACATCTCTTCAGAGAATTTTGATGCGTGCCCGGACTTCTCCCAGAGGGAGTAGTCTACCAACTGTGGAGTATTGATTTCTTTATAGTCGTGTTCATTCTGAACCTTGCGCATGTAGCTCTGGACTGTCTGATAGATAGACCATCCCTTGGGATGCCAGAACGCCATTCCCGGCGCTTCTTCCTGAAAATGGAACAGGTCCAGATGCTTGCCCAGCTTTCTATGGTCTCGCTTCTCGGCTTCCTCGAGGCGCTGTAGAAAAAGCTTCAGGTCTTTTTTGGAACCCCAGGCAGTGCCATGGATTCTTTGCAACATTTCATTGCTGGCATCGCCGCGCCAATAGGCTCCAGCGACAGATGTTAGCTTGAATGCCTTGAAGGCACCGGTACTCGGCACATGGGGGCCGCGACAGAGGTCGATAAACTCTCCCTGCCTATAAAAAGAAAGATCCTCTTCCCCTGGAATTGATTCAATTATCTGAACTTTGTAGGCCTCGCCCATTTCCCTAAACATGGCGATCGCGTCATCGCGACTCATTATGGAGCGTTCGACAGGCAGGTTCTCCTTTACGATCTCTCCCATGACTTTCTCTATTGCCTGCAGATCCTCTGGAGTGAAGGCGCGCTCGAAGGCGAAGTCGTAGAAAAAACCATCTTCCACTACCGGGCCAATTGTTACCTGAGCCTTGGGAAAAAGACGCTGTACCGCTTGAGCCATGAGATGGGCACAGGAATGCCGGATAACCTCGATGCCATCGCTGTCACGCTCGGTGATGATGGCCACTTCCGCGTCGCTGGACAGCAGATGCGATGCATCTACCAGGTCACCATCCACGCGACCTGCCAACGCAGCCTTAGCGAGGCCTGCGCCGATAGACTCTGCGACTTCCATTACAGTAACGGGGTTTTCATATTCCCGCTTGCTGCCATCGGGAAGGGTTATATTCGGCATCTTGTGTCCAATAAACTGTGCGAGATGATGCGGAGAATATTGTTCTCGTCATCATCTTCCGGTCAATCGGGAGATTGCTCCCAACGCATCAGTAAGTTCGATTCGATTAAATTTCAGACCATCTTCTAACGAATGGTAGGCACGGGCGGATTCGAACCGCCGACATCTGCCATGTCATGACAGCGCTCTAACCAGCTGAGCTACGCGCCTAAATTCAGTCGCTAGAAAAGACTGGCGATTATACGGAATCACGGGGCTAAGTGTCGATGGGTTTGTGCCAAAAAGCTCATTTAAGTTATTGCTTTAACAGTTGATTCTTCAACTGGGCAATCTTATCTCTGGTATCGGCAGCTTCTTCGAATTCGAGATTCTTGGCAAGCTCGTACATTTTCGATTCTAACAGAGCAATTTCCTTCGTAACCGCGACCGGATCATTGAAATCGATACGAGAGAATGCACCTCCTTTCTCCGCAGGACCCTTGTCTCGTCGCCGGACCCGATTTGTCGAACTGGCATAGGCACCTTCCATCACGTCCAGCACCTTAGTCGTCACACCGACCGGTGTAATATTATGATCCTTGTTATATTGCAATTGCACGTTGCGGCGGCGATTCGATTCACTTATCGCGCGCTCCATAGAGCCGGTGACCCTATCAGCATAGAGTATGGCCTTGCCATTCAGATTACGGGCAGCACGGCCAATAGTTTGGATAAGAGAGCGCTCAGAGCGAAGAAAGCCTTCCTTGTCGGCATCGAGGATGGCGACAAGGGACACTTCCGGAATATCCAAACCCTCGCGCAGCAAATTAATTCCTACCAGCACATCGAAATGCCCCAGGCGAAGGTCGCGCAATATCTCTGAACGCTCAACTGTCTCGATGTCTGAATGCAGATATCTGACACGCACATCATGCTCTGCGAGATAGTCGGTGAGATCCTCCGCCATCCGCTTCGTCAGGACGGTGACGAGTACTCTCTCGCCCTGCCCGGCCACCCTGCGTACTTCGGACAATAGGTCGTCAACCTGGGTGATCGCGGGCCTAACCTCCAGGTCCGGGTCGATCAAGCCTGTCGGGCGCACGACCTGCTCTACCCTGTTCCCCTCGTGCCCCTCCTCATAGGCACCAGGAGTCGCCGAGACATAGATGATCTGTGGCGTTAGTTGCTCCCACTCCTCAAAGCGCAAAGGACGGTTATCCAGAGCCGAGGGCAAACGGAAACCATACTCAACCAGAGTCTGCTTTCGCGATCTGTCGCCCTTGTACATAGCCCCTAGCTGCGGGATGGATACATGGGATTCGTCGGCGATGACCAGCGCTTCGGCGGGGAGATAATCATAGAGGGTCGGCGGTGGCTCCCCTATGCCCCTGCCAGAAAGATAGCGTGAATAGTTTTCGATGCCGGTGCAGTAGCCTAATTCCTGGATCATCTCCAAATCGAACTTCGTGCGCTGTTCAAGGCGCTGCGCCTCCACAAGCCGATTATTGCTGCGCAGTTGCTCCAACCGTTCCTTTAGCTCAATCTTGATGTCATCGAGGGTACCGAGCAGTGTTTCTCGAGGCGTCACGTAGTGCGACTTTGGGAAAACCGTTAGCCTGGGGACTTCCTTGATCTGTTTCCCGGTCAATGGGTCGAAGAAGCTCAGTTTCTCTATCTCGTCATCAAAAAGCTCGATTCGAATGGCATGACGCTCGGATTCTGCCGGATAGATGTCTATGACATCGCCACGGACCCGATAAGTGGCCCGACGCAGCTCCATATCGTTGCGGGTATATTGCAGGTCGGTCAGGCGTCGCAAAAGGTTCCGCTGGTCTATCTTTTCTCCCCTATCAAGATGAACCACCATTTTTAGGTAAGATTTCGGATCGCCCAGGCCATAAATTGCTGAGACAGTGGCGACAACGATCACATCGTCGCGCTCCAGCAGCGCCTTCGTAGCCGACAGCCGCATCTGCTCGATGTGATCATTTATCGAGGCATCTTTCTCTATATACACGTCGGAAGAAGGCACATAGGCTTCGGGCTGGTAGTAGTCATAATAGGAGACGAAGTATTCCACTGCATTCTTGGGAAAGAATTCTTTGAATTCGCCATACAACTGCGCAGCTAGGGTCTTGTTGGGTGCCATTACCAACGTTGGGCGCTGCATGCGTTCGATAACATTGGCAATTGTGAAGGTCTTGCCGGAACCGGTCACCCCAAGCAAGGTCTGAGCATGCAATCCGTCTTCCAATCCCTCAACTAGACTGGCGATTGCCGCAGGCTGATGGCCTGCAGGCTTGAATTTCGAGTGAATCTTGAATTGACTAGCCATTAAAGGATTTTCCAGCTGGAGGTAAACCCGTAAGACTACAACAGCCTCTCAAATTAAGACAGATCGGTACTTAGAACGCCATGAGTATTGACCACGTCGGCTTTTCTCATTAGTATACGCGCGGCTTGCAGCGATACTCTTCACGGTACTATTTCCTAGTAGATCCTAGTAGTCCTAGTAGATCCTAGTAGAATTAGGCCTTAGTACAGAGTAGATAGCGCCAGCAATTGATGCCCAATAGCTCAATGGTAGAGTAGGTGACTGTTAATCACTTGGTTCCAAGTTCGAGTCTTGGTTGGGCAGCCAAATAAAAACCCGCATAGCCCAAAGGCTATGCGGGTTTTCTCTTTTCAGCCCCTTATTCTCACTGCGTGCTCTTACAGAGTCCCGCTCAGGGCTAGCGTGATTCACCTGTGGTTAAGGCTAGACCAACTAATGTATAGTTAGCGGCTGAGAAATTTAGAGAATTCCTTCTCAAGTCTATGCCATTTGTGGATTACAGTCGGTCACGCTTGGTGATCGTAGGCCGATCAGGAATTCCCTCATATTAGCGCCATACTGGAGAAATCATATGCGAAGTACACTTTTATCACTGCTCCTAGCCATCCCTCTCGCCATGGGCAGTCTCGCGCTCGCTCAGGACAACCCTGTCGTTGTTCTGGAGACTAACAAGGGAGCGATCAAGATCGAGCTTTGGGCAGACAAGGCACCGATCTCGGTTGAGAATTTCCTGCGCTACACAGAAAACGATTTCTTCGACGGCCTTATCTTCCACCGAGTCATACCTGGGTTCATGGTCCAAGGTGGAGGTTTCGATCCCGACATGGTGCAGAAACCCCCCTACGAAGCAATCAAGAACGAAGCGTCTGCCTCAGTGCCGAATAATCGCGGCACACTGGCAATGGCAAGAACAAATGTTGTCGATAGCGCCACCAGCCAGTTTTTTATTAATCTGGTGGACAACGATTTCCTGAATCACACCGATGAGACTCCGCGTGGTTTCGGCTATGCCGTCTTCGGAGCAGTTATTGAGGGAATGGACGTAGTCGACTCTATCGCTACGGTTGCAACCGGAACAGGCAGGGGCGGTCATCAGAACGTGCCGAATGAGCCCGTTATCATTACCTCGGCGAGTTTAGAGGAATAGCATCTTCCCAGACTCTAAAGTGAAAAGTCCGGATATTTTCTCAGTCTTGAGATTATTTTTCGGACTTTTTGCAGTGGTACTTATTACTTAGTCTTTGAAGAGCGGTGTTATTTTCGTTGACCGAGTACGCGGCGGTTCCAGCCCCTCTTCCCAGAGTGGATCACTCACCTCTTCTTTCGGCTCGAAACCATCAACAGCCTCCATGAGCAGTTTCCGAATCTCGACGAGATCGATCTGCTTGCAGGCGAGATCTAGTCTGCTTAGCAATATCTCCAACTCATCCCAAGACAGACTCTCTTCCTCTGCGCGCATGATCTTTGGGTGCATTGTGCCGGTGACAGATTCGCCAATGAGTAATTCTTCATACAATTTTTCGCCAGGACGCAGGCCCGTATACTCGATTGCGATGTCACCACGGTAGGAGTTTTCATCCTTCACTTCATAACCCATAAGGTGAACCATTTTCTTCGCAAGGTCTGTGATCTTAATCGGTTCGTGCATATCAAGCACGAACACATCGCCACCAGTAGCCATAGATCCAGCCTGCAGCACGAGCTGAGCTGCCTCTTGCACGGTCATGAAGTAACGCGTAACTTCGGGGTGAGTAACCGTAATAGGCCCGCCTCGGCTAATTTGACGCCGAAATAAAGGCACAACAGACCCAGAGGACCCCAATACGTTACCGAAGCGCACCATGCTAAATTTAGTGCTGCTTTTTCTAGCCGCCATTGCTTGCAGGACCTGTTCGGCAAAGCGCTTTGTCGCTCCCATAAAATTAGTCGGCCGCACAGCCTTGTCGGTCGAAATCAATACAAAATTCTTAACATGAAATTTTTCAGCCGCCTGTGCAGATACCAAGGTGCCAAATACATTATTTTGTACGCCTTCGACTATATTCTTCTCAACCATCGGCACCTGTTTGTAGGCCGCTACGTGATAAACCGTATCGACCGCGAAAGACTTAATTGCGTTCTCCATCTGCAAGCTGTTGCCCACCGAGCCAAGCAACGAAACAATCTCGATCTTATCGCCGCCATTGATAAGCTGCAGCTTCTCAATTAATTCTGCCTCCAGCTTGTAGAGCCCGAACTCGAATGAGTCCAATAGGACTAACTTCGATGGATTGATCGCAATAATCTGACGACAAAGCTCCGAACCTATTGACCCACCCGCCCCGGTTACCATAACCGACTGCCCGGATATACAAGCGCCTAAGAGTTCTGGGTTCGGAGGCACTATATCTCGCCCCAGCAGGTCTTCGATTTCTATATCCCTGATCTCATCGACACCCATCTTGCCAGACACCATGTCGAATAAATCTGGAACGGTTTTCACATGAACCGGCAAGTGCTCCAGGCGATTTAAAATTTCTTTCCTCTCGCCATGGGTCGCCGAGGGAATCGCTAGAAATATCTGCCGCACTGCGAAGCGCTCGATCAATTCATAGAGTGAATTGGGGCTATAGACGCGAATACCGTGTACGGTATTCCCGAGCATGTTGTGGCTATCGTCCACAAACGCGACGGGCAAATACTGATCACCATTCTGCAGGGCAACGAGTAACTGCATGCCAGAACTACCTGCACCGTAGATAATCACAGGCTCCTTCGGCCTGAAATTTTGGATGAGGCTCAGCCATAAGACCTTGGCAAGAAATCGAGTTCCGCCTATCAATAACAACGCGATCATCCAGAAGATTGGCAATATTGATAGGTCTGATGGCTCCGGGGTCTTCGCGAAGAAATAGGATGCCGCCAGCAGGCAGGTCGCAACGGTCACTCCCTGTAAAATCAAGAAGCCACTCTGCAAACCCATGTAGAGGACTAGAGCCCTGTAGAGCCCTATTCGAATAAAGACTAGAATGCTGACCGTTGTCGCGAGAGATATATAGAAATAGAAGCGCTGCTCTTGGTCGAAAAATTCCTTGCCCAGCAGGGCAAAGGAGAACGCCAATGCCGTGACGATCATAAATGCATCGGCGAGCATCATCAGAATCTGCTTCAGTGAGCGCGATAGTGGAATCGTATTTAGGTCCATCACATCCCTCGTATCAAGCCTGCCGTCATCAGGAAGCTTGCCTCACTAGCAAAACTGCTCTTCGCCAGCACCGAATCGCTTAGCCAGAAATGCCAAAGGTAGTAAGCCAACGATCGTTATGCCCAGCCCCATCTCGGGGTATTGTAATGACAGCCAGGCAAGCGGCCCCAGCCAGAATAGGTTTATCAATAATAGTGTTATCGTCACTTTGGCGTGACTCTTGTAGTGCCTCGCTGCATTCTGATAGGCGTGAGAAGCATGCCCGTCGTACCAGCGCTGCCCACGTCGAATTCGAATTGTCAGGGTTAGCGTTGCATCTACTATAAACGCACCGAGCAGCAACACCCAAGTCCATACAGTCATACTACCGTGAAACATCGATAACAGCGCCATAATTCCAAGCGTAAACCCGATAAAACTGCTGCCCACGTCGCCCATGAAGATTTTTGCGGGTGACCAATTCCAGAGCAGAAATCCACCAGCGGCCGCTGCGAGACTCACGCTGAGCAGGCTCAAAACATCATCACTATTTACTACAATCAACACCGAAAGTAGGTTTACAGCGATCAACTCGCTTGCTGCTATACCATCTATCCCATCCATGAAATTAAATAGATTAAGCAGCCATACTAGCGCGAACACAGCAATAACATTCAGCAGTATGGATTCAGGGAAATGGAAGAAGCCAAAGTCTATCGCCGGCACATCTCCCAAACAATATACAACGAAAAGAGATGCTATAAATTGCGCGGGGAGGCGCCAGCGCAAATTCAACGGCTTAATATCGTCTATTATTCCAATGCTCGCTATGAGTACCGCAGCAAGTAAGGCAGCGAATTCATTTGCGGGAATAAGACCGTCTACATAGTAGTAGACAATCGTAAACACGACACAGACAACGATCGAAATTCCGCCACCAATGGGAACGGGGCGACTATGTGCACTTCTAGAGACAGGAACATCTATCAGATGCGTACGCCGAGCCACTGCTCTGATCAGGCCCGTCAGGATGGCTGAGCCGAAAAAAAGCAGACTACAGAGCAGCAATAGCGACATCGATTTGGGACCCGCCAGGAGACAGTGTGAAGGCTCCATTATAGCGAGCTTTTGAAAATATTCAGTAATAAAATCAGGCACTTTCAATACTTAATGAAAGTGCCTTATCGAGCCAAATTGTTACTTATTTACCACTATTATACGCTGCCTGTTTTTCTCGACCGTGGCGGCGCCAATACCCTTCACCTCGGCCAATTCATCAACAGAATGAAAGTCACCAAACATCTCTCGATAGGCAACGATTTCCTGTGCCTTGGTCAGACCCACACCATCTAATGCTGCAGCTATCGCTGTTGCATCGGCACTATTGATATCCAACACCTGGATTTGCTGTGAGGTCTCAGGCTGTGCCTCAACGGCAAAACCAAAAGTCGAAAAAGCCAGTAAAATTGCAGCTATCGCCAATCTGGGAACGGCTAGTCTAATCATAGTAATTTCCTTATCGCTATAGTTATCAGAGAAACAGCATCACGCTGTTTACCATAGCTTAGTAAAGAAATTAGTGAATGCCAGCTATCGCTAAATTAAATTCCTTGAGTGCATCGTTTGGAGAGGACGCCTGCGTAATGGGGCGGCCAACTACCAGGTAGTCACTGCCACTGCTTATAGCTTCCGCCGGGCCGAGAATACGTTTCTGGTCTCCAGAGGCATCTTCAGCACGGCGGATACCTGGCGTGACTAAACAGAAATCATTAGGCAGCTGCGCACGCAGCAGGCGAGTTTCAGCAGCAGAACAAACAACACCGTCGAGCCCAGAATCTCGGGCGAGGTTCGCCAGCTTATTTACCTGCTCTTGCGGTGAACAATCTATTCCTATCTGACTCAGGTCTGCTTGTGCGAGACTGGTCAACACGGTCACAGCAATGAGCTTCGGCCGACCCTTCCCGAACTCAGCCAAGGCCTCCCTGGCCGCTTGCATCATGGACTGACCGCCAGAGGCATGCACATTCAGCATCCACACACCTAATTGCCCGGCCACACTCACCGCCTTTGCGACTGTATTCGGAATATCATGAAATTTTAAATCCAGAAACACATCAAAACCACGGTCTTGTACTTGTTTTACAAGCTCCGGACCACAAGCCGTGAATAATTCCTTGCCAATTTTCAGACGACAGGAGTCAGGATCGAGACTGTCAGCCATGTCCAAGGCCAACTTGGATGAATTGAAGTCCAAGGCTACTATTATTCTTTTTTCCACAACTACCCCCGCATCTCTCATTATTTGCTAATCATGCTCGCCTGCCTGCTGGGCGGATGATCTATAGGTCGTATCTTATCCCAACTTTTGCAACTCGGGCACATCCAGAAAAAACTCTTGGTCTGAAAACCACAATGATGGCACTGATACTCCGAACTCTCCTGAGCCTGCATCTGCACAAGATTTAACAAGGATTCGAGGCTGCTGGCGACATCCTCATCGACGACATCGAGCTGCAGCCGAAGCAACTCAACTAAAACGCTTAGCGAAGGAAACTCTTTGAGATAGGTCTTTAGAAATTCCGTGGCGTCGGCATTTCCAGACTTCGCAACGATCCTTCTCGTCAGCATTAGCGCGGCTTCGGTACTCGCATCTTCCACTACCATAGCCTTGAGTAATTTTTCAAATTCGGCCTCATCACCCAGTCGCTCATAACAGATCGCCAATCTCTCCAGCAGCTGTGGCGTGAATCTTGGTTGCGCCAAGCGGACTCGCAGCAGCTCTTTTATAGACGCCTTATAATTTCCTTCCCTCTGTTCGATATCCGCCAACAGCAACATCGCACGGATACTCTTTCTTTCGAAGGTGAATGCACGTTTGATTGCCGCTCTCGCTTCGGCAATCTGTTCGTCATGCAAATTCTGCTCCGCGATTTCGCAGCAGAAGTGAGCGGCTTTTCCGCGCAGAACCCCGTCTTTCTTATAGTTCACATTCTTAAGCAGCTCAGAGGAGCAACCAATTGCGTTATCCCATTCCTTCTCCGTCTGATAGATGGTTATCAATTGCTGCAGCGCTTCCCATCGTGCCTCGGAACCATCATCTAAAACCTCTTTCGATAAGCGCTCCGCTCGATCTAATAGCCCGGCTGCAATGTAATTGAGCGACAGCTGCAGCCTGACAGAGTTAGAGAATTTTCGTTCAAGATTGGGTCTTGCCAGGAGCGCCTGATGAACATTGATCGCCTTATCGACTTTGCCTCGTCTTCGCAGAAGCGCACCAAGAGCCAGATGCGTCTCTATTGTTTCACTGTTAATTTCAAGGGCTTTGATGAATGTATCGATGGCCTCATCTGGCTCATCGTTTAGCAGGTAGTTTAGGCCTACGAAATAGTCCTGAAACAGGTCTTCCCTTGTGTTTTTAGGCGAGGAAGACTTTGCGGAGCTAAACCTCCCCATGAGCCATCCTGCAACAATAGCGACAAGCAGTAATAGGTAAAATGCAAAACTATCCATGGAATGCTGCCACTATTTCTTTACTTCCCTGAGCGAGAGCGAACGGAGTTTCGCAACTTCCTCTTGCGCGTCCGTCAGTGCCTTGTTGAGTCGTCTAATCTCAACGCGCGACTTCAAGTTTCGGAACAGCCCTAAGCCTAATATCAAACCCAGCAGCCCTCCAGTGACGAAAGCAGCAATGATCCATACAGATACAGGCATTGCCTGCAGCTGCCAGGAACCTATGCCGATGGCGACCGGAGTAGAATTGTAATATGAGAAAGTGATGCTGACTGCGAAAACGAGTAGCAGGAAGAAGCCGGAAAGAAATTGAGTCAGCTGGCGCATCGAAATATCATCCAAGCGTGAAGCTTTGTGTCAAATTTGTATGAGTTACTCGGGAATCACCCTGCAAATAAAAACGGCATAACCGAGATGGCTATGCCGTGCAATTTGCAAAAGCCATTGGGACCTTCTAGCTGTGCTGCTCTACCAGCATGCTTGTGTTGACGCGGTCACGTAGTTCCTTCCCTGGCTTGAAATGCGGAACATACTTACCACTGAGCGCGACTGGCGTTCCGGTTTTGGGGTTTCGACCTATACGCGGAACTCGGTAATGAAGAGAGAAACTGCCGAAGCCTCTAATCTCGATTCTGCCGCCTTCAGCCAAGACTTGAGACATATATTCAATAATCGCCTTAACCGCAAGCTCTACATCCTTTGAGGAGAGCTGGGTTTGCTTTCCAGCTATGCGATCTATGAGTTCAGATTTAGTCATAATTGTCCCCTGTCCTAGTACGGCGCATCTGCTCGCTATGCGTTCAATCACTGCGCTGCCCTAGCCTAACACAAACTACTAGCCGGTTTGAATCAGACAATGACGCAAAGTATTGATAATCCTAGAATGTTCTGCTGTAGCCGAGCCGAATTAAGGACGACCCGGCTGCAGGAGAACCTCACTATTTCTAGCTTTTATCCATCTCAGCCTTGATAAGATCGCCGATAGTACCTGGCGAAACATCGGCGGCGTCGGAGCTATGATCCTTGATCGCGCTCTTCTCATCATCGATTTCAATGGCCTTGATCGATAAACTCAGCACACGATTCTTGCGATCTACACTGACGATCTTCACTTCGATCTCTGCGCCTTCAGTCAACGCATTACGGGCGTCTTCCACTTTATCGCGGCTGATTTCTGAAGCCCTAAGCACACCCTCAACACCCTCTTGGAGAGTAATCGTGGCCGACTTTGCTTCGATTGCAGTGACGACACCCTTCACGATGCTGCCCTTCTCAAACTCACTTGCATAGTTCATGAACGGATCATCTTCAAGCTGCTTCACACCTAGCGAGATACGTTCGCGCTCTGGGTCGATCGAGAGAATAACAGTCTCGATTTCATCGCCCTTCTTGTATTCGCGGACAGCGTCTTCGCCTGCTTCGTCCCAGGAAATGTCTGAAAGATGCACAAGACCATCGATGTTTCCATCGAGCCCAATAAATATACCGAAATCGGTGATGGACTTGATGCTACCGGATATCTTGTCGCCCTTCTTAAAGTTCTCAGCAAAGCCGTCCCAGGGATTCTGGAAACATTGCTTGATACCGAGAGAGATTCGACGACGTTCTTCGTCGATATCCAGAATCATTACATCGACTTCGTCGCCAAGATTCACGACTTTTGAAGGATGAATATTCTTGTTAGTCCAATCCATTTCAGACACGTGAACGAGTCCTTCGACACCCTCTTCCAACTCGGCAAAACAACCGTAGTCTGTAAGATTGGTAACAATAGCCTTAACCTGAGTCTTCTCAGGGTAGCGCGCCTTAATCGCAACCCATGGATCTTCACCCAGTTGCTTAAGGCCAAGGGAGACACGATTACGGTCTCGATCATACTTCAATACTTTCACATCGATCTCATCGCCTACATTCACAATCTCGTTTGGATGCTTGATGCGCTTCCAGGACATATCTGTAATATGCAGCAGGCCATCGACGCCGCCCAAGTCAACGAATGCACCGTAATCAGTAAGGTTCTTAACGATACCCTTAACCGACATGCCTTCTTGCAACTTCTCAAGCAGAGCATCTCTTTCTTCAGTGCTCACAGACTCGAGAACCGCACGACGGGAAACAACAACGTTGTTGCGCTTGCGATCGAGCTTAATCAGTCTAAATTCCAGTAACTGCCCTTCCAGGTGCAGCGTGTCTCGCACAGGGCGAACGTCGACCAAGGAACCCGGCAGGAAAGCTCTGATGTTGTTCAGGTCGACAGTAAAGCCGCCTTTTACCTTGCCGTTGATAATGCCGGTAACGATATCGTTCTTTTCATGGGCTGCTTCCAGCTCCATCCAGGACTCGGCACGCTTCGCTTTTTCGCGGGAGAGTCGAGTTGCGCCGAAACCATCTTCCACGGTCTCAAGAGCAACTTTTACTTCGTTGCCTACTTCCAGCGAGAAGTTGCCTTGCTCATCGAGGAATTCAACGCGGGGAATAACGCCTTCAGATTTGAGGCCAGCATGGACTGTAACCCAGTCCGAATCTATTTCTATCACGGTGCCGGTTACGATGGCACCTGGGGTCATGTCTATTTCAGTTAAACTTTGTTCAAACAGTTCTGCAAAATTCTCGCTCATTATTAATTCCAATAATTTCAATAAGTTACAAACCACAAATAAAGTGATCTACAACTAACCGCATACCAGTTTTGCGGGGTGATTAAGTTCAGTTCCTAGGCTGCCAATTCTGGGGATGCAGCAAAGAAACCGTTTCCAATAGTTTTCCTATTACGCTATTTCGCTATGCCGAAGGGTAGTGTTCCAGGACCTGATTAACTACCTGATCGATAGTCAAATCCGTTGTATCTATGACGATGGCATCTTCAGCGGGCTTGAGTGGAGAGATGACGCGCTCGCTGTCGCGTCGGTCCCGCTCTTTTAGGTCTCGCAAAAGGTCGGGCAGAATAGCATCAATACCCTTACCTATCAACTGCTTATATCGCCTTTCGGCGCGTGCTTCCAAGCTCGCCGTAAGGAAGATTTTAAGCGTCGCATCCGGGAATACAGCTGTACCCATGTCTCTGCCGTCGGCCACTAATCCAGGCGCCTGCCGAAAGGCTAATTGTCGCTCGAACAGCGCCTCCCTAGCGGCAGCAATTGCTCCAACTTTAGAGGCCATATCGCTGCCTAGATCGGTACGAATCAGCAGACTGACATCCTCGCCGTCTAGCCAGACACTGCCCTCACCGCTTTTACCAAACTCAATATCCATGCTCTTGGTAACCCTGGTCACCGCCATTGGGTCGGCAAGGTCGATATGGCGCTGGTAGCAGGCGATACCCAGAACGCGATAGAGAGCGCCGCTGTCTAACAAGAAGAAGCCCAATGATTTGGCAACACGCGTAGCAATAGTGCCCTTGCCCGATCCGGAAGGCCCATCAATTGCTATGACGGGAATTTTACTCATAAATAGTTCAGCATCATGGTGCCGTCTCTATTCGCATGCCTACCGACGTGGCAAGCTCTACGAAGTTTGGAAATGAGGTAGCAACGTTGGCGCAGTTGGATATCTCGATGGAAGATTCAGCCCTAAGTCCAGCGACAGCGAACGCCATGGCGATTCTATGATCGCCGAAGCTATCGACAGCACCGCCGCCAATTTTGCCGCCCGTAATTTTAATTCCGTCTTCGAAGGCCTCAACATCGATGCCCAACTGTGTAAGTCCTCTCGCCATCGCATCAATACGGTCACTCTCTTTAACACGCAACTCTTCGGCACCATGCAAAATTGTTTCACCTTTCGCACACGCTGCAGCGACAAATAAAACCGGAAACTCATCTATCGCCAGTGGAATCTGATCTTCGGCTATGACTAGCCCAGTTAGCTCGCGATAGCGTATTCGTAGGTCCGCCACCGGTTCGCCGCCAACCACTCTCTCATTCTCGCATTCAATATCGGCACCCATCGCAGTCAATATGTTTATCACGCCAATTCGGGTGGGGTTTACTCCAACATGTTGTAATGTGAGGTCGGACCCCGGAGTAATCGCTGCCGCCACCAAAAAGAAAGCTGCCGACGAAATATCTGCTGGTACGTCGATATCCGTTGCCTTGAGTTCAGCGCCGCCGATGACCGCGGCGCTCCCATTTTCTGTATTAATTTCTACCTGATAGCCAAAGCCCTGCAGCATGCGCTCGGTGTGGTCGCGACACGGAGCCGGCTCTATGACCTTGGTTTCTCCTTCTGCATACAAACCCGCTAGCAGCAGGCACGATTTAACTTGTGCACTCGCCATCGGCATCTCATAGGTAACTCCGTTCAATTTCGAACCGGTTATTTTAAGCGGAGGAGTTCCCCCATTTCCGGTTGCTATGCGTCCCCCCATGCTTCTTAGCGGCTGGGCAACACGGTTCATAGGCCTGAGAATTAACGACTCGTCGCCGGTCAATACACTGTCGAAACTTTGCGCTGCCAGCAAGCCTGCAAGTAAACGCATAGCCGTACCCGAATTGCCCATATACAGCGGCTTTCTAGGAGCCTGCAAACCATCCTTACCGACGCCATAGATCGTCAGCTCGCCGTTTTCGGGACCGACAATGGTTACGCCCATCTCGCGAAAAGCAGCCACTGTATTGAGAGCGTCCTCTCCTTCCAGAAACCCTGTAACACGTGTTATTCCATCAGCAATGGAAGCTAGGATGATGGAACGATGGGAGATAGACTTATCGCCCGCCACTCGAATGGTTCCCGCCACGTTGCCGCCTGGTTGTACTAGAAAGCTGATCGGATCACTTGTCATTTCTGAATGCTTCTTTGGCTGAAAATGCTGGCTTATAAAATTATCTCTGGCTTGCTTGGCCTGACGAAATGAGTCTTCTAATAGCTCATGATTCTGCTCTCGAATTGCAGCCTTAAAAATCATGAGGCTCTTGATGTAGTCATCTAACACTGCCTCTACGGCGGTCGAATTTGCAACAAAAATATCAGACCACATTGTCGCGTCACTGGAAGCGAGTCGGCTAAAATCGGCGAAGCCGCCCGCAGCGTAACGGAAAATATCCTCACTCTGCTCCTGCTTGAGCAATACGTCTACGATGGCGTAGGCGAGGAGATGCGGGAGATGGCTAGTAGCTGCGAGAACTTCATCATGCTTCGCGCTCGTCATGCCTAGAACGTTGGCCCCTAACTCTCGCCATAGCGAATTCACTGTAGCGACTGCCGTAGCAGAGCTGAACTGATGGGGCGTGAGTATGACACTACGCTGGTCAAACAGGTCGTCTATAGCGGCAGTATAACCACTCTGCTCGGAACCAGCTATGGGGTGTGCTGGTACGAAGTTTGCCATGTTCTCCGCTGAAAATTCATGTCCAGAAGAAAAAATATGAGATTTAACACTGGCAACATCTGTGACGACTGCGGTCGACTTCTTAAATCGAAAAACCTCGAAAAGGGTATCGCATATAGTCAGCGGGGGAACTGCGAGCACTATGATGTCTGCTTTTGGACACAATGTAGCGATATCTCCACTCTCGGCAATGACCCCATCTAGTATCGCCTGCCTTAGAGCACGTTCGTCGTAGTCACAAGCAAGGATCTGTCGCTGCGGCTTAGCTTTCTTTAAGCCGCGCGCTACGGAACCACCGATCATGCCGAGACCGACTATCAAGACTACCTGATTCGATAAATTACTCATAAATGTGATCGCAATTAGATCGTCGTGGACTAATTATGTATTGGATACGAGCCTAGAATCTTCACGACGACTCCACCTCGGTTTAAAGAAACGAACAATTTCTTACTCGCTTCATCTTCTACATGACCTTCGAAGTCGATGAAGAAGACATACTCCCACGCCTCTTTCTTCGATGGCCGCGTTTCTATCTTGGTGAGGCTCAGTTGATATTTCTCGAAGGGCTCCAACACGCGAAAAAGCGCGCCGGGTTTGTTTTCCGTATAGACCAGAATGCTCGTCTTGTCGGAGCCCGTGGCGGCTCTATCGTTAGCTCCAAGAGCTAAGAACCGCGTACGATTATTCGACCTATCCTGAATGCAAGTTTCTAAACTCTGCAAGTTATACACGCGACCGGCTAACTCACTCGCTATAGCTGCCGTATCTGCGTTCGTTTGCGCGAGGATGGCAGCTTCGGCATTGCTGGAGCATTCGATCTGTTCAATTTTTGGAAAGTTTCTCGCGAGGTAGGCGCGACACTGAGCCAGAGACTGTTTATGAGAGGCAATCTTTCTAATGTCAGACTTCGATGTTCTCGTCTGCGCGAGTAGGCTGTGCTCTATCGAAACAATCTGTTCCCCTATGATGCGAGAGGAACTATCGACGAGGCAATCCTGGGTGTTATTGATGGCACCTTCCGTTGAGTTTTCAACGGGCACGATCCCATATGAGACTGCCCCCTTCTCCACCGCAGCAAATACATCGTCAATGGAGGTACAATTCACTAACTTGGCATCTGCGCCGAAGAACTCTAAGGCCGCTAGTTGCGAATAGGTTCCTTCGGGGCCCAAGTAGGCCACCTTGGCATCCACGCCTGTCTCTATCTTATGACTCATAAGCCTGTAATTATTCGATCTGTTACGAATTTGGAATATTTGCTAAAGACGAACTGCCCACGGAAGAATCGTGGGCAGCTTTGGCTGGCTAAAGCTGTAGTTAGTTATCGGTCTCGTCGGAATCTGAATCGGCTGCTTGTTCCGAGTCTTGGACATTATCTGCCTGTCCTTCATCGGAAGCCTCCGCCACAGAATCCAATTCTTCAACCTCATCGGGTTCATCCACTTGCTCGAGACCCACTAGCTTCTCTCCGTCTTTCAGACGAATCAGCCTGACTCCCTGAGTATTTCTGCCTTGAATTGATACTTCCGTGACCCGTGTTCGAACCAGAGTACCCTTATCGGATATCAGCATTATCTCATCAGACTCCGCAACCTGTGCTGCCCCTACTACGGGACCATTGCGCTCGCTCGTCTGAATGCCAATCACACCCTGACCACCACGGCCATACACGGGAAAATCATCTACATTGGTGCGCTTGCCGTAGCCATTTTCACACACGGTCAGAATCTGCTTGAGCGGATCAGGGATAATGAGCGCGATCATACTGAACTCTGCAGCCATCTTGATGCCTCTGACACCCCTGGCCGTTCGACCCATTGCACGCACGTCGCCTTCGTTGAAGCGAATTGTCTTGCCACTGCTGCTAATCAGCATTACGTCTTTCGAACCGTCCGTAATAGCAGTTCCAACTAACTCATCACCCTCGTCGAGCTCTATTGCTCGCAAACCGACGCTGCGTTGTCGAGAGAAATTTGTAAGAGCTGTCTTCTTAACTGTGCCATTGGAAGTAGCCATGAAGACAAAAAGGTCTTCCGGGTAGTCTTTCACAGGCAACATATTAGTAATGCGTTCGTCCTCTTCCAGCGGGAGGATATTCACAATCGGCTTTCCACGAGCCGTACGGCTAGCTACAGGTATCATGAAAACCTTCAGCCAATATACTTTACCTACACTGCTGAAACAGAGCAGGGTATCGTGGGTATTCGCTATGAGAAGATGTTCTACAATATCCTCATCCTTCACCGAAGCGGCGGCCCTTCCCGTGCCTCCTCTCTTCTGCGCACTATAATCGGCAAGGGGCTGCGACTTCGCATAGCCTGTCTTCGAGATCGTGACAACACGATCTTCCTCGGAGATCAGGTCTTCCATAGTAAGGTCGAGTTGCGAGCCCACTATCTCAGTGCGACGATCGTCACCGTATTCCTTTTGAACTTGATCCATCTCCTCGCGCACTACATTCAACAATCGAGGCTCGTTCTCCAGTATATCCAGGTAGTCCGCTATCTGCCTGAGCAACTCGGCGTAGTCACCCATCAACTTCTCGTGCTCTAAGCCGGTAAGTCGATGCAGTCGCAAATCCAATATCGCCTGGGCTTGCACAGGACTGAGGAAATATTCTTTGTCTTTCAGGCCGTATTCCGGCTCTAGAGATTCGGGCCTACAGGCATCGGCACCGACCTCGCCTAACATCTCCAGCACGCTGTCGGATTTCCAAGACCTCGCGAGCAGCTTTTCTTTCGCTTCTGCAGATGTCGGAGAACTCTTAATTAGTGCGATAACCTCGTCAATATTTGCCAGCGCTACAGCGAGGCCCTCGAGTACATGCCCCCGCTCTCTCGCCTTGCGAAGCAAGTAGGTGGTACGTCTGGAGACAACTTCGCGTCGATGGCGGATAAATGCATCGAGCATTTCCTTCAGATTGAGCAGTCTCGGTTGGCCATCGACCAGAGCGACCATGTTGATACCGAATACCGACTGCATCTGCGTCTGTGCATAGAGGTTATTAAGCACGACATCGCCCATCTCACCCTTGCGTAATTCTATGACTATACGTAGGCCGTCTTTATCCGACTCATCGCGCAGCTCGGTTATGCCTTCGATCTTCTTTTCTTTTACCAGTTCGGCGATCTTTTCAATGAGCTTCGATTTATTTAACTGATAGGGAATCTCGCTGACGATGATGGTCTGCTTTCCAGACTTTTCATTCTCAATGATCGCAGCCTTTGCACGCATGTAGATGCGTCCGCGACCGGTCTTATAAGCCTCGACGATACCTGCCCTGCCATTGATGATCGCAGCAGTGGGGAAATCGGGGCCCTGAATGTGTTCCATCAATCCATCGATATCGATTTCTGGATTATCCAGAAGTGCCAGCGCACCTCCTATGATCTCGTTCAGGTTATGTGGTGGGATATTGGTAGCCATACCGACCGCGATACCAGAAGAACCGTTGACCAATAGGTTCGGAATCCTTGTTGGCATAACGTCTGGAATGTGTTCCGTGCCGTCATAGTTAGGCGAAAAATCGACCGTCTCTTTATCCAGATCTGCCAAGAGATCATGAGCGATCTTCTTCATGCGAATTTCGGTATAACGCATGGCCGCAGCAGAATCGCCGTCGATTGAACCGAAGTTACCCTGACCGTCGACTAAGGGATATCTCAGCGAGAAGTCCTGCGCCATCCTTACGATGGTGTCATAAACGGCTGAATCCCCGTGTGGGTGGTACTTACCGATGACATCACCAACGATACGAGCCGATTTCTTATAGGGCTTGTTGTGATCGTTCGAAAGCACGCTCATCGCAAATAACACGCGCCGATGCACGGGTTTTAGTCCATCCCTGACATCCGGCAATGCTCGGCCTACAATTACGCTCATTGCATAGGCGAGATAAGATTCCCGCATTTCACTTTCTAACGCGACAGGCAGGACCTGTTTAGCAAACTCGGTCATAGATTAACTACATCCTAAATAATGGGGGTGGCTAGCGATAATTTGGGGCAATGTTTCCTGCATTAAATCAGGGTTATTTTTTTAGTTTTCCCTTATCCTTTTAGCGGCCGATTTCCAGCTTTTTTGATAGCTAATCTGCAGTTTCTACCGAGGAGGAAGCTGCTGCAGCGGAAGCCGGGAATTGTAGCATTAATTGCAGCTTCTAGGACAGACAAATAGCGCGATTTTTCTAGCAAAAAACCCTGTTTTTTCAATAATTTCCACGCCCTGCCGCCTACAGTTTTGCGGCGCGCTATTTCGAATTTTTCTAGGTATAATCCGAGCCCTGATTCTGCCTACAAAGCATGATTTTTTGACCGGACAGGAAGAGACACCTTGAGCGCGAAAACAAACAACGAAGCAGACCTGCTGATTTCAGCAAAATGGATCATTCCAGTGCTGCCGCGGGGCACGATTTTGGAAGACCACTGCCTTGCTATTCGGGGGAACAAAATCGTCGGAGTTTACAGCCGGGAGGAGGCAGCATCGAATGTCGATGCAACTGACACGCTCGAGCTAGAAAAGCATGCATTAATTCCAGGCCTGATTAATACCCACGGTCACTCGGCGATGGCTCTTATGCGTGGCATAGCCGACGATGTCCCGCTTTCCGAATGGCTTGAGGAGTCAATCTGGCCCCTCGAAGCCAAGCACGTTTCGGAGCAGTTCGTTCTTCAAGGCGCCAGACTTGCCATAGCGGAGATGATACGCTCCGGCACTACTTGTTTCGCAGACATGTACTTCTACCCCGATCAGGTCGCCAAGGCCGCACTGGAGGCCAATATCCGTGTCCAGCTAGCGAGCCCGGTTCTGGATTTCCCAACGGTTTGGGCTCAAGATGCCGACGAATACATCTCCAAGGCAACCATGTTGCATGACGACTACCGGCATAGTGAAATCATTCACACGGCTTTCGGCCCACACGCACCCTACACTGTATCAGACGCTCCTCTGCAGAAGCTGTCGACCCTCGCCGAAGAGATGGACGTCCCGATTCACATGCACGTTCACGAGACCGCTAAAGAGGTCTCCGATGCAGTTGCTGCCACCGGACAGACACCGATTCAAAGACTGAAGAAACTCGGGCTACTCAGCCCCCGCCTTGTCTGCGTGCACGCCACGTCGCTCAGCGATGAAGACACCGCCTCTCTAGCCGAGGCAGGCTGTCATATAGCACACTGCCCAGAGTCTAACCTGAAACTTGCAAGCGGCTTCTGTGAGGTCGCCAGGCTAAGCGCGGCCGGGATCAATATCGCACTGGGTACAGACGGCTGCGCAAGCAACAACGATCTGGACATGATCAGTGAGATGCGAACAGCCGCATTGCTTGCAAAAGGAGTAGCTGCGGATGCGAGCGCGCTCCCCGCCCAACAAGCTTTGGAGATGGCTACGATAAACGGCGCGAAGGCACTAGGTCTTGACTCAATGATCGGCAGCCTGGAGGCTGGCAAATATGCCGATGTTACTGCTATCAATCTTGACACTCTGAACAGCATCCCAATCTACAATCCCATTTCCCAGATAGTCTATGCAACACAGGCATCACAAGTGTCACATGTCTGGTGTTCGGGACAACTACTACTGAACGATGGTACATTTACTGGTCTAGACATCGAGACCATCAAATCTGATAGCGCCAGCTGGCAGAAAACCCTGTCACAGTAAAGCGTGTAAGAAATATTTAAGGCAATAGTCATGGAAAACGTAGACGAACTCGAAATCCGAAAATTCGAAGCCCTCGCGGCGCGCTGGTGGGACCCGGATAGCGAATTCAAGCCACTCCACGAAATCAATCCGCTACGCATGGGCTATATCAGCCGCACGATTAACCCTGCAGGAAAAAAGGTACTGGATATTGGCTGCGGGGGAGGCATCCTGGCTGAGGCGATGGCTCACCATGGCGCGAATGTGACAGCGATCGATATGGCCGACGCCTCGCTGTCCGTCGCAAAATTGCATCAATTGGAAAGCAAACTAGAGATCGACTACCAGAAGTCTTCGGCCGAACAATTTGCAGACGGGCACAGCGGTCAATTCGATATCGTTACCTGTCTGGAGATGTTGGAGCACGTTCCCGATCCAGCCCTCGTAGTTCGAGCCTGCCACGACTTAGTGAAGCCAGGTGGCACCGTGTTCTTCTCGACGATCAACCGAAACCCCAAGTCTTATCTTTTCGCCATTATCGGTGCCGAATATATATTGAACCTGCTTCCCAGGGGCACACACGACTATGCTCGCTTCATAAAGCCGTCTGAGCTTGCCGCCTGGTGCCGTGATAACAACCTCGATCTACAGAGTCAGATAGGCATGGCCTACAACCCAATAAGCAAAAAATACAGCCTGGGAAAAAATGTCGACGTTAATTACATCGCCTGTTACACCCGGCCAGAGACATCGCCATGACAGACAAATTGGAAACATCTATCGAGTGCGTTCTATTCGACCTCGATGGCACTCTAGTGGACACGGCTCCCGATTTTACCGTGGTCGTTAATCAGCTTCTCGCCGAACACAACAAGGCGCCCCTAACCCACGAGACGATTCACCTGAATGTGTCGAATGGCGCGCGTGCCCTCGTCAATAACGCTTTTGAAATCGATGAGACCCATGCAGATTTCAGCTCCCTGTTGCAGCGTCTTTTGGAACTCTACTACGAACAATTGAACGACACGACAGCCTCTGTCTATCCTGGCCTGGACGATCTCCTCCTGCAGTTGGAAGCACAAGGTATCCCGTGGGGCATAGTGACCAACAAGCCCGAGAAGTACAGCCTCCGTCTCCTGGAGAGACTCGAGCTCAGCTCACGATGCAGCGTTCTCGTTTGTCCGGACCATGTAAGCGAGACCAAGCCACACCCAGAACCGATATTCCTCGCCTTGCAGAAACTCGACTGCGGCACCGAGCGCTGCGTATTCATCGGGGATCATATACGAGATATTCAAGCCGCAAAGAATGCCGATGTGATTGCAATCGCGGCAGCCTACGGCTACTTAGCGGCTGATGAGAAAGTGGATCTGTGGTATGCAGACTTCATTTTACAAGCGCCAGAACAAACGACTTCACTACTGAACTTATTGAAATTTGCCTGAATATGACTTTTAACTACGAAGCAGAGAAAGTTCTCCTGAACGACAAAACTATCCTCATTACTGGTGCCAGCGACGGTATCGGTAGAGTATGTGCCAAGACCTATGCGGATCACGGCGCTACCGTTATTCTATTAGGTAGAGATCAGCAAAAGCTGGAGCTCATTTTTGATGAGATCGAACAAACTCATCCGGGAAAAGTGATCATCCACCCACTGGATTTTAAGACGGCATCGATGGCCGACTTTAAAATTCTAGCCGAGTCACTTAACGAACAATTCGAATGCCTCGACGGCCTTATTCACAATGCAGCTCTGCTCGGCGCCCGAACACCTATCGAGTTCTATCCCGAACAAGACTGGTCTGATCTTATGCAAGTGAATGTAAATGCGGTGTTCCAACTTACTCAGGTTTTATTGCCTGCTCTTAACAGGTCAGCCGATGCCAGGGTGCTCTTCATATCCTCCAGTGTAGGCCGCGTTGGCCGTGCTTTTTGGGGAGCCTACGGCGTGTCAAAATTTGCCATTGAAGGCTTGATGCAGACGCTTGCTCAGGAGGTGGAAAATACAACGGCAATCAGAGTGAATAGTCTAAACCCGGGCGGGACTCGAACCAATATGCGCCGCGATGCTTATCCAGCCGAGAACCCGCAGACGCAGCCCACTCCGGAATCGCTTATGCCTGTTTATCTCTACCTAATGAGCCCTGAGGCCAAGAGTATTCATGGCCAGACATTGAATGCGCGCGGTTTTGAGGCAGCCTAGTCTGCACGCTTCTTAACGGATCGCTCACTATCCTTGTTTACCAATTTCAGAAGCTTCTCGATCTCAGCCTTGCCTAACTCGTTGAATCTACCCTTCACTACGGAACTGGGAATGAACAATGGCCCGAAGCGAACTCGCTTCAGCCGACTCACTTTCACGCCTTGCGTTTCCCAGAGCTTACGAACCTCGCGGTTACGACCCTCCATTAGTACAACGTGATACCACTGGTTAACTCCCTCGCCTCCATAGTGCTGAATATCGGTAAATCGGCACAGGTTTCCTTCGATCATTACACCTTTGTGCATCTCCTGCACCATCTCGGGGGTAACATCCCCCAAGATGCGCACAGCGTACTCGCGCTCAATCTGTGAACTCGGATGCATCAGCTTATTGGCAAGCTCGCCATCAGTCGTGAACAACATCAAGCCGCTGGTATTGATATCGAGACGACCGATGGAAACCCAGCGGCCGTGCTTCAATGGAGGGAGTCTATCGAACACTGTACGGCGCCCTTCAGGATCGCTTCGTGTCGATACTTCGTTCTCAGGTTTGTTATAGAGGATAACGCGACGATCCTCGCGGATCTTTTTCTGCGGAGCAAGCTTCTTGCCATCGACCACTATCTTGTCATCGTCCGTGACGCGATCGCCGACGACGGCGACCTTACCGTTGACTTTGATACGACCCTTGGCGATCCAGGTTTCGATTTCGCGACGCGAGCCGAAACCGGCACGCGCCAGCACTTTTTGCAGCTTCTCAGTCATAATGTGTTCGTTTTCGTAATGGTATATACGGGGCGATGGGTGCGCTCAACAAGCTCACTTAATGCTTAGTCTCAGTATCGTCGTCATCAATACCAATCTCAATACCTGCGGGTTCTGACTGAACCGTATCTTCTACTTCTTCGTCAGACTCCGCCTGTGAATCTGGCTCAGTGTCGGAATCAGATTCCGTGTCGGCAAACTTGATATCTACTGCCTCTATAGAGTCAAGCGTCTCATCTAATTCCTTGAGCCCAAACTCTTCCTCGAATTCCTCTTCCTCGGTATCGGGCTCAAGGTCTTCTTCCATGACAGGGTCTTGCAATTCGGGTGGTAATTGCAATATCTCATCGAGAGGTTTCGCAGCAAGTGCTACCGCCTCTTCTTCCGCGATAAGATCGGCTTTTTCTGTTTCGCTTAATTCGATGCTGTTCTCGTCGATCACTTCCTCAGGAAGTTCGAGAATTCTCTGTCCTG
>CAXBLN010000038.1:0-25725 GCA_963976555.1 uncultured Gammaproteobacteria bacterium | reverse complement strand
CGATGTTTGCGAACAGTAATTTCTGGGACGGCCGCGCTACGGATCAGTTCGTAGACCCATTGAATGAAAACATCACAATCATCGCCGAAGGTGGCTCGCTAGAGAGTCAGGCCATAGGCCCAATTCTCAATACGGTTGAGATGGCCCAGCTTGGGCGTACCTGGAACGATGTAATAAACAAGCTAGAGCAAGTTACACCCCTGTCACTGGCATCAAATATCCCTGCGGACATGACCGACGCATTGCAGGGCGGCAGCGATTATTCTCAGCTTTTTAGTGCCGCCTTTGGAGATCCCGAGATCACTCCAGCTCGAATCGCGATGGCTATCGCTACTTACGAAAGAACCCTGGTACCTAACGAGACACCCTGGGATCTCTACATCGCAGGAAATAATAATGCGATGACCACCGACCAGATCGAAGGCTGGGAATTATTTATCGATACTCCCTGCGCGAACTGTCACGCGCCGCCGCTTTTCAGTGACAACAATTTTCGCAACATCGGACTACGTCCGGCAGAGGAAGATCTCGGCCAATCTGTGGTCACCGGCCAGAATAACGATCGCGGCGACTTCAAGACCCCCTCTCTACGAAACGTCGGGCTGCGCAGTGCGCTTATGCACGTGGGCTGGATTACCGACACCGCCGACGCCATCGACTTTTACAACGCCGGCACCAATAACACCGGACACGTGCAATTCATACAGGATCAGTCGGGAATACCCAACTCCGGCATCGACATCAATGAGCTCAACGTGTTTGGCAACGATCCCGTTAGACGCGGGCAGATTATTGAGTTTTTGATGTCCGCCCTGACCGATCCGCGCGCCGCGGCTGAAACCTTCCCCTTCGATCGACCTACCCTTGCAACTGAGACCGAAGCTGAGAGCATCGCTCTAAGCCTAAACTCCGCTATCTCTGGCCTCGCCTCGAACGGCGCCGTTACCGGCGCTAGCTTCAGCGCTTCGGTAGTAAATGTAGACGGCAGCAACGCTAGTGGAACATTCAGTGCCTCCGAAGTACTCGCCATCACCGCCAGGATTAAACTAGATCCAGCGGACGTTGGCGATAGTGGTAATATCTACTGTGTCATCTTATATCAAGACAGTTTATTCGCTTTGAACAGTAGCGGAAGTTACCAGCTTTGGAACGGAGATGCCGAATCGTTATCCCCCATGAAGACCGCAACGCTCGGCAGCACAGAGAATATTTCTATCGCCGAGAAACTTTCTCAGCTCGGCGGTGAATTTGCCATCTATGTTGCTTACGACACCAATGACGGCGTGCTCCGGTATAACGCCGAACCGATTCGGTTCAACGTAAATTAGTAGGGCTCCTAGCCCCCTCTAGCTACTAGCCAATGACCGCGCAAGAGGGGTACTATCAGCCTCTTTGCGCGGTCATTGTTATTACGCGCCCGAGTAAACCGGGCTTTAACGAACCCGCAAGATGCATACAACCACAGCAGGAAGAACAAGCGGAGAGCGGATAATGAATAGGTTCATGCTGGTCAACTTACAGAAATCACTACTGGCGATCGCTGTCAGTCTCACTTTTATTACCGGCGTGCAGGCAGATTCGGCCTGGCCACAGACAGAAGCGGGCGCAGCGGCCGCGGGTTTCACCGAAGAAGGCATTCAGGCTTTGGATGCTGCCATGGAGAAGATTGTCGCTGATCAGGATGTAGCCGGCATGGTTTGGCTGCTCGCTAAAGATGGCGAGGTCGCCACATTCGAGACTTCCGGGCTCGCTCGAGTGGACGATCAGGCGCCCATGCAGATGGATTCGCTGTTTCGAATCTATTCCATGACCAAGCCAGTAACCGGCGTAGCATTGATGATGTTGCACGAGCAGGGACTGTGGAATTTCGATGACCCGGTAAGCAAACACGTTCCCGAGTTGGCAAACCTGCAGATCATGAGCAGCTATAACGATGACGGTGAGATGGAACTGGTCGCACCCGCTCGCGAGCCCAATATGCGCGAGCTGCTCAATCACTCGGCTGGCTTCGGCTACGGACTAGGTGGAAGCGACCCGATAAACAATAAGTTCCGTGACAGCGAAGTTCTCGCCTCGGCAGATCTGGACGAGTTAATTAAGAAAGTATCCGACATCCCTCTGCTTTTCCAACCCGGCGAGCAGTGGTCTTACTCGGTCGCCGTAGATATCCAGGGCTATATTGTGCAGAAGCTCTCTGGCATGAGCTTTGGCGAATTCTTAGAGCAGAATATCTTTCAGCCTTTGGCCATGGGCGATACGAGCTTCTACGTGAAGCCTGAGGACATCAGTCGCTTCGCCGAGGTGCACAACTGGGATACCGAGCGCAATCGCCTCGTTCAGAGACCACATCGCAGCGATCGACCGAGCTACCTCGACCCCGAGCGTCTCGAGTCTGGCGGTGGCGGACTGGTTTCATCTACCCACGACTATGCGCGTTTCTTGCAAATGTTAGTCAACGAGGGCGAACTAGATGGTGAAAAGATTCTCTCTCCGGAGTCCGTTCGCATTATGCGCACTAATAGCCTGCGCGATGAGTTGAATCTGCGCGGTACTGCTACAAGTGATGGCCAAGTCGGCCAGGGTTTCGGTGTCGACTTCGCCGTAATCTACGATCCGAAGAAGGCGAACTCGCCACAGAGTCCTGGCACCTATTATTGGTCGGGTGCAGCTGGTACATGGTTCTGGGTTGACCCAGTTGAGGACATGTTCTTGATTGGTATGATTCAGGCTCAGGGAGAAAGGCGACCCGGTGCTGCGAACATGAGAAACGTAGCGCGAGACATCATCTACGATAGCCTCGTCGACTAGACACTATTGTTCGAGATAGTATTTAGGCTCGTGGCTTTGGACTCTAAAGCCACGGGCCTAACTTATTCTCTGCACATCTATTACAAACCACTCCTAGTGCGGTAGTGGCACCTCTAAAATCTCCGGCACGCCGTAGCCTTTCTGCACCGCCGGCCTACCCGCGATATTCAGATACCATCTCTTCAGATTAGGATAGTCATTAAGATTCATCTTCTGAAACTCGAAGCGCGAGATCCACGGCCACGTCGCAATATCCACTATCGAATAGTCCCCGCAGATAAATTCTCGATCCTGAAGTCTATTCTCTAGCACCTGATAGAGGCGCGCATTCTCCTTGCTGTAACGCTCCTCGGCGTAAGGCGACTTCCCTGGATTGAATTTCACGAAATGATGAGTCTGCCCCAGCATCGGGCCAATCGACCCCATCTGAAACATCAGCCATTCCATCTGCTCCCAATACTGCCCTCCCAAGGGGCTAATAAGCTTGCCGGCCTTGTTCGCCAAGTACATTAAAATTGCACCTGACTCCATTAGCTGAATGCCAGCGTCGTGATCGACTATCGCGGGAATCTTATTATTGGGACTTAAGCGCAAAAATTCCGGCTGCAGCTGATCTCCTTTCGTTATATCGATAGGGACGACTGTGTATGGCAGTCCCAGTTCTTCTAACATGATGGACACCTTGCGTCCGTTTGGCGTATTCCACGTATAAAGATCGATTCCCTTCTTGTTCTCGGTTGTACTCACATCGTATCCTCTTAGATTAAATTGTATTCGCCGATCGTAATCTGAATCTATGCCACTAGAAAAACCCATATTACGCGTTAGCAGTCTAGCTACTGTCCCAGGTCACTCTATGCACGGCGACTGGGCACTGCCTGACCGTCAATACAGCTATCTTGCCCTACTCGATCTCGCAAGAAAACACATGCCTGGAAAACGAGCGCAGACGATTCGCTTCTCGGATATCTGCGCGAAGCCTGGAGATTGGTTTGGGAAGGACGATTTTGCCGGGCCTAGATTCGAGGCGGCGGACACGAAATTCCCCGGTATGGTGATACGCGATATGCCCAATCCCTGTGATCGGCCCTATCGGCTAGTTGATGGCAGACGCCGCGTGGAGAAGCTGCGTCGCAGCGGCAGCGACACCGGACAATTCTTCGTGTTCGAATACGCCGACTGCAGAGAATTTATTTTTGATTTCGAATTAGAGAAAGACACATAGGTCAATCATGGCGAAGTAGTGGCGGAACTCCGCCACTACTTCCAGTTTGAGTGAGCGATCAGACTAACCAGATGTAGAGAATCGCCGACAACAGAACTGCATGAAAAGCGGGGAAACCCCACAGGTATTTTTTATCCCGGGAGTTATCGTACTGCTCGCAGAATTCCTCCCAGTTCTTTGCCATCATCAACTGCGGGTTTCTGTACACATAGTAGAACATTGACGTAGCAGTTATCCCTATAATTGCACCGAAGTAATCCTGGTCGATGAATGTGTTAAGTAATGCGACTCCCACAGAAACTATGCACATGAATACGATGGCCATTTTCGCGAACTTGAGTGTCATCGAGAATTGGCTCGGCAAGCTACTCAAGATACGTAATCGTAAAACGCCGACCCGACTTCATAGCCGATGCCAAATGACATGCCGGCGAGTGCGCCAAGTCCGCCACCTCGTGAAGCACCATAGAGTGTATTTGTGGCGACCCCTCCTATAAAGGAACCAGCCGCTGCACCCTCCGCTGCATAGCCTGCTAAACCACCTCCACTGACTTGTTCAATTTCCGCTAACGTAAGCTCTCTCATATCTGACCTCCAAATAAGTAAAAGTAAACTCCAAATTCCTAATCACGTTAGGAACATTCTAAGACTAGTTTGGATTCGCCGAATCGCCAGTTTTTGCACAATATTCGACTGAGGAAATTTAGCTACATCGATATAAACAGAATAGTTTACAAATGGTTTACATGTGGAATAGGGAGCGTCGGACTCGGCGCTCCTTTTATCCTGACCGCGAAATGACTAACAGTCCCGAATGAAGTCGTAGTCGATCGGCTGGCCCAAGTCGATCTTGTGATGTTCCGAGGGCATCGGGTACTTCAACCCCGTCGCGCAGTTAAACAGCATAACCTGCTCGTCTTCCTTGATGCGGCCACTGGCGAGTTCCTGTTTCAATGCGGCAAGAGTCGCCGCGCCCTCGGGACAGAGCAGAATACCTTCCTTGCGCGCGCATTCCTTATGCGCCTCGACTATCGATTCATCGCTGACTGCCACGGCGAAACCGTTGCTCTCTCGCACGGCATCCAAAATGAGGAAGTCTCCAACGGCAGCGGGAACCCGTATGCCCGATGCGATCGTATGTGCATCTTTCCAAGGCTCCGCGTGTCGAGTCCCCTCATCGAAGGCCTTAACGATTGGCGCACAACCCTCTGCCTGTACCGCCACCATTCGTGGCCGCTTGGAGCCTATCCAGCCGATAGCCTCCAGTTCATTGAAGGCCTTCCACATGCCAATCAGGCCGGTGCCTCCGCCGGTGGGATACAGGATGACGTCCGGAACCTGCCAGTCCAATTGCTCTGCCAGCTCCAAGCCCATCGTCTTTTTGCCTTCTATGCGATAGGGCTCCTTCAGCGTAGAGGTATCGAACCAATTCATTTTCTCCTTGCCTTCGCCGACAATCCGACCGCAGTCGTTTATGTAGCCGTTAGCGAGGAATGTCTTGCCGCCCTGGAAGGCGATCTCGGCGATGTTTACCGCCGGCGTATCTTCTGGGCAGAATACATAGGTCTCGATATCGGCGGCCGAACAATAGGCGGCGAGCGCGGCGCCTGCGTTGCCGTTAGTGGGCATTGCCATGCGCTTGACCCCTAACTCCTTCGCCATGGCCACGGCTAGGGCCAAGCCTCTGGCCTTGAACGATCCAGTTGGCAGACGGCCCTCATCCTTGATGAGAATCTCTCCACAGCCGTATTCGTTCTGTAGTTTCTCCGCGGGCAAGATCGGCGTCATCAACTCGCCCAGGCGCACGATATTGCTCGCCTTGCGTACCGGCAAGAACTCACGATAGCGCCAGAACTCTGGCAGCCTCCCTTCGAGGTCTTCCTTGTCGACTGCCTTGCCGAGTGCCTCAAGGTCGTATCTGACTAGCAACGGTTTGCCCGCCTCTGAGAGACCATGAAGCTGGTCGGCTGGGTAGGTCTTACCCGTGTAGCTACATTCAAGATGCGTCACAAATGTTTCAATTTCTTTCATTCTTTTCTCTCGTCATTCGGATAATTAGATTCGTCAGTCGCGTAGCCTAAACATCTTGTCTATCGCGCCATCGTTGCCGAGTGCATGATAGATCGCCGCTCCGATGTGCAACATCAGCAATACTAGCAGCGCCCAACAACTGAACATATGGATATCGGAGAACAGTATATTGAGCCTGTCATTTTCTGCGCTCCACAATGGTAGATCCACGAGCCACCAAAACCTTGTAGCCCATCCGCTGTACGAAGAAGACATATAGCCGCTCAGGCAACAGATCACCAATAGCAGATAGAGCAGTAGATGGTCCCAGGCGGCGAGGCGCTGTAACCAAGATTCCTGCGCCTTTATTTCTCTCAGCAGGAACACAACTCGTCTCGACGCCATGAAGATCACCGCAACGAGCAGGGTGATTCCGATATTCTTATGCAACTGAAAAGGAATTTCTCGATAGGTGAATTCATCGGAGGGTAACGGTAGCGAGAGCATCCACCAACTAGAGGCGAACAGAAAGAATACGGAGGCAGCCACTAACCAATGCAACAACACTATCAGGCTCGGTAGATTCTTCTCTCTACTGTCCACTAAATTATTGGCCTCCGGCATCAGCCATCGCTCTGAAGCTGTTGCATCGTTCTAGCTACTGCGAGCAGCATGCACAAATGAATGGCGATCCATAGTAAGAGTGGCCACAGATATTGAGCTCGTAACAACGGTCCGATATTCACAGCCGCTACAAAGCCGATTACATCTAGCAGCAACAACAAGCCAACACTGATTAGCGCCAAACCAAGCACCGGGGTCTTCCTGTTAATCATTCCAAATGCGATAACAGTAGAGAATAGTGCGGCGGTGATACCAATACTTGAAAGCGTTAATTGGAAGGATCGAAACCAGCCAGGACTTGAATTCAGGATGATACGCACATTGCTGACCATTAACTGACACTCCGCTAGAGAAAGCTGCTCTTCCTCTAGCTCATCAGCCCTGCAGTCGGCAGCAAGTCCGAGATCGGCACTGCCCCCTGGAGCGATGACTATCTGCTTTAGTAACTCGTTACTGTGGCCGGCGAACGCCAACAAGCCAAATAACATGACAACCGCCGCCAGCCAGGACACATTCTCCCTAGCTCTTCCATTATGCATTGAGTTCGATTGGCCTTATCTCTGAATATTTCAGTTTCACTAGTAACGCTGCGTGCGCAGCTGGGACATCGGATTCCCATGTTTCTTTCCGCAGAAATCTCTCGTATTGAGCACATTATATTTAGTCCTTCTCATCTTACCCACATCTACTGGCAATTATAAGAGCAGGAGTTTTTCTGGATTTTTTCACAACTGCCCTACTTTTTAATTCAGGTATACTTCCTGTCAATTCCTGCAATATTTATGAACTGATAACCGTTGAGTACCAATCGGAGATTTTAAATGTCGTCATCATTGAAGTTATTATTCCTCGCTCTATGCGCGAGTTTGGTTGCCTGCGGCTCTGATGAGAGCGGCGTCGAAACAGCACCAGCTGATACCGCGAATAATGCCGCGCCTGCCACGGAAACTGCTGCAGTATTGACTCCCGAACTGGGGAGCTTCGGTATCGATCTATCCCATCAAGACCCGAGCACCCGCCCCGGCGATGATTTCTTTCGCTACACGAATGGGAACTGGCTAGATACCTACGAACTGCCGGCCGATCGCAGTAACTACGGCTCCTTCTCGGTCCTTGGTGACCGCTCAGACGAGCGCGTGAGAACCATTATTACCGATCTCGCCTCGATCGAGCCTGCTCAGGATTCGATGGAGCAGAAGATCAGCGACTACTATCTAAGCTATATGAATACCGATGCCCTTAACGAGCTCGGCATCAGTCCGCTACAGCCGGGTTTGTCTCGACTCGCGGAAATAGACACGCAGCAGGAGCTGGTAGCGGCTTTCGGTCGCGCGCGCATCGATACGACGGCGAGCCCGATCAGCTTCGGCATCGGCGCGGACCGCAGTGACCCGGATCGACATCAACTCGGCGTCTCGGTTGGAGGCATAGGCCTGCCAGATCGCGACTACTATCTTGAAGACACGGAGCAATATCTGAACGTGCGCGCAGAGTATGTGGCGCATATAGAGCGACTCCTCGACTTTGCCGACATTGAAGATAGTGCGGCGAAGGCTGCCAGCGTACTTCAGGTTGAGACGCGAATCGCCGAACACATATGGCCACGGGCCGATCGACGCAATCGTGATCTCACCTACAACCCCATGAGCTTCGATGAGTTTCTGGCCGCCTACCCTGGCTTCGATTGGAACGGGTATTTCCAGGCGGCAGGTATCGAGAACCTGGAAGACCTAAACGTGTCCTATCCGAGCGCCATGGCCCCGATTATCGATCTGATAGCGGAGATTCCAGTTGCAGATTGGAATAGCTATATGACGTATCACTTCATCTCCAACAACGCGAGTGTGCTGTCAGAGGATATCGATAGAGAGAACTTTCACTTCTATTCCACCGTACTCAATGGTGTGCCGGAGCAGAGAGAGCGCTGGGAGCGGGGCGTCGGCAGAGTGGGTGCGCTCAACAGCCTGGGCGAGGCCGTCGGTCAGGTCTATGTGGAACGTCACTTTCCTGAATCCGCCAAGCAACAGATGGATGATCTGGTCGAGAACTTGAGAGCCGCTTTAGCGCAGAGCATCGAGCAGCTGGACTGGATGGGAGAGGAGACCAAGGAGGAGGCGATGCTGAAACTGAATGCCTTCCGCCCCAAGATCGCCTATCCCGATGAATGGACTGATCTGTCTTCTATCAATATCGTGCGCGACAATCTCTTCGCCAACGCGCAGAGCGTACGGGAATTCAATTATGCAGACAGTCTAAGCCGACTTGGGGAGCCGACCAATCGCGAAGAGTGGGGTATGACGCCACAGACTGTGAACGCCTACTACAACTCTTCGTTTAACGAGATCGTTTTCCCTGCAGGTATTTTGCAACCCCCCTTCTTCGATCCGGCCGCCGATCTGGCCGTGAACTATGGCGGCATCGGGGCAGTCATCGGACACGAGATGGGTCATGGCTTCGACGATCAGGGTTCCAAGTCGGACTATATGGGCGTGCAGCGCAACTGGTGGACCGACGAAGACCGCGCGAACTTCGACGTGCTAACGACGGCATTGGCCGCGCAGTACGATCAGTTCGAACCGGTACCTGGCTATTTCATCGATGGCAATTTCACCCTCGGTGAGAACATCGGCGATGTCGGCGGCCTCTCCCTCGCCTATCGTGCCTATAAGATGGCCTTGAATGGTGAGGAGGCGCCTGTTATTGATGGTCTAACCGGCGATCAGCGTTTCTTCCTATCTTGGGCGCAGGTATGGCAACGTAAGTATCGCGAAGATGCCTTGATTCAGCGTCTGACCTCGGATCCCCACTCTCCGTCAGAGTTCCGCGTCAATGGCGTGGTGAGAAATTTCGATGAGTGGTACGAAGCCTTCGATGTACAGGCCGAAGACGCCCTGTATCTTCCTCCGGAAGAACGCGTACGCATTTGGTAGATTAACTTTTTCACGGGTAGGAGCTTTGCCATGCTAGCCAGATCACTAGTTTCACTTCTTTGTTTTCTGGCTGTTGGCGGGAGCTTTGCGCAGCAAAGCTTCGACGTCCTCATCCAGAACGGGCGTATCATCGACGGCTCAGGTAACCCCTGGTATGAGGCTGACGTCGGCATACGTGGCGAGCGCGTAGTCGCCATCGGCAACCTATCTAGCGCGACTGCCAGCCGCGTGATCGACGCCAGTGGTCTGGTCGTCTCGCCCGGCTTTATCGACCCCCACACCCATGCCCTGCGCGGCATCTTCGACGTGCCGAATGCCGAGAGCTCACTGTTGCAGGGTGTTACGACACTCACCGAGGGCAACGACGGCAGCTCCCCCTACCCTATCGATGAACACTATTCCGCGATTGCCGAAAAGAGAATAAGTCCAAACTGGGCCGTGTTCGTAGGCCAGGGCACTAT
The DNA here is from genome assembly GCA_963976555.1 of uncultured Gammaproteobacteria bacterium. GTDB lineage: Bacteria > Pseudomonadota > Gammaproteobacteria > Pseudomonadales > Pseudohongiellaceae > UBA9145. The sequence goes on along the minus strand of CAXBLN010000038.1, from coordinate 15,667 downwards.
CCGTGAACTGGTGATCGGCAGCGACGATCGCGAGGCGAGTCCCGCCGAACTGCAGCGTATGAAGGACATGGTTGCAGCTGCCATGGAACAGGGTGCATTAGGGATTTCCACTGGTCTATTCTATGTTCCCGGAAGTTTTACACCCACGGACGAGCTGGTCGAACTCTCGAAGGTCGCCGCCGAGTACGACGGTATCTATATATCCCACATGCGCGAAGAAGCGGCCCAGCTCCTCGATTCAGTACAGGAGACTATCGACATTGGCGAGCAGGCGAATATTCCTGTTCAGATTACCCATCACAAAGCCATCGGTGTTGAAAACTGGGGCTCGTCTGTAGATAGTCTGCGAATGGTCGATGAGGCGAGGGCGCGAGGTATCGATGTAACCATCGATCAGTATCCCTACACCGCATCGCAGACGGGTATCACCGCGCTGATCCCACAGTGGGCTCAGGAAGGCGGAGAGGAACGCATGATCTCCCGCATCGACAGTCCCGAGACGCGAGGCACGGTGAAGGCTGCGATCGTCGACAAGATTCTCTATGACCGTGGCGGCGGCGATGCGAAGAACGTCTTCATCTCCCGTAATCCTCGCGATCGTTCTATGGAAGGAAAGAACCTCGCCCAGCTAACAGAAGAGCGAGGCATGAGCCCGACTCCTGACAACGCGGCAGAAGTCGTCATGGACATCGTCAAGGCCGGTGGAGCTACCGCGGTCTATCACGCCATAGGAGCCGAAGACGTAGATCGCATCATGCGCCACCCCGCAGCGGCTATTGGTTCCGACGGCCCCGTTGCCGTGTTCGGCGTCGGCGCGCCCCATCCCCGCCAGTATGGAACCTTCGCCCGTGTCCTCGGCCTCTATGTGCGAGAGCGCGGCATTATTTCCCTGGAAGAAGCCGTGCGCAAGATGAGTAGCATGTCCGCGCAGCGACTCAGCATTCGCGACCGCGGCCTGTTGGTCGAAGGCTTCTTCGCGGACATCGCCATTTTCGATGCTGATGAGATAACAGACATGGCGACGTTTGAGGATCCTCACCAGTATGCAGTCGGCATGAAGTACGTTCTAGTCAATGGCGAGCTGGTCGTAGAAGATGGGAGTCACACGGGACGCCGTCCCGGAAAAATTCTCTACGGTCCTGGCTATGTCGAAAACTAAAATACAAAATTGGAGCTCGGGAAATGACAACGAAAGGGGTAGAGATAGACCGTCGTAGCTTTTTAGCAGCGGGAGCTGGAGCGATCGCTCTCGCGGGGATGGCCCGCTCAGCAAGTGCGGCGGAACAAACGCTTGATGAGCAGGCCAATGTTAAATTGGTGAATGACTTCTGCGCGGCGTGGCCCAGTCATGACCTCGATAGAATTATGGCGTTTTTCGCTGACGACGGAGCCTACCGTATGACCGAGACGACGCCACTCGCCGATGGGCGTGACGCTGTATCAGATAGAATTCAGACGATACTCAATAACGTCGACCGCTTCGACGTGCTGGATACGTTTGCACGGGGGCCGATGGTCATCAACGAGCGGATCGATTATTTTTCAAATTTTTCCCTCAAGACCTGGCACGGCGTGGGAGTATTCTTCATACGCGAGGGAAAGATCGTCGACTGGTACGACTACACAATTGCCATGGAGCAAGCCTGACCCGAGTCATGCGCCCTGAGAAGGTGCGTAGTAACAGACCAAAGTTGAACTCTAGGTAGCAAAATGACTAAGAAACTATTCACATTCGTTATTTTTTCTATACTGCTACCCTCGAACGGCCTCGCGCAGGGGATTCAATATCAAGCCATCACCAGCGAGTCATTACGCGAGTCTCCCCCGGGAAGTGGAATAGGATTCAAGATTCTCGTAGACGCGGCGAATCTTGGAAGTGCGGAGACGCGTATCGCGGAACTGACATTCCCAGTCGGCTACGCAGGGCCATCACACCAGCACGATGCCATAGAAATTTTCTATGTGCTCAGTGGAAGGTTTGGCCACAACGTGAATGGCGTCGGTGGGGTTCTAACGGTCGGCGATGTCGGCATCGTTAAGCCCGGAGACGACATAATCCACTCCGTGATCGGGAACGAGCCCGCCGTGGTGTTGACGATTTGGCTGCCTGGTGGCGCGGTCGCGCCGTTCCATGCTCCCTAGAATACGAGAAGACGCAGCAACAGACTCTCACGTCAGGCTCGGGTAGCAATCGCACCAAAGTAGAATGCCCGCCAAATCAGTGTGATACTGGTGGTGGCTTGAACACATGCGCGCGTACTCACTTATGAACGCAAAGTAAGTTTTCTCCATGAACAAATGTTATGAACCCTAGGAGACACTGTGCACGGCGAATATCGTGATGGCAGAGTGCAAGATCGGGACTGGCTCTATTCTTTGTATTGGCGAACTATGCGCCCGTATGTCGAGCCCTCGTGGGGCTGGGATGAAGAAATTCAATCGAAAGGCTTTGACGAACAACTCGGAGCGGAGAACTTTAAGATAGTCTCGATTGAAGAAAGCGACATCGGCGGCTTTTGTCTCAAGTACAGAGAAGATTGCCTGTGGTTGGATATGCTGCTGATTGAGCCTTCACATCAGTGCAAGGGAACCGGCGGTCTGGTAATGAAACATATACACGCTCTCGCGGAATCGAACAATCTTCCTGTACGCTTGTGTTCGATTAAGGCAAACCCTGCAACAAATTTTTACAGACACTTGGGATATATCGAGTACAAAGAAGACGCAACCCTTAGCTACCTTGAAAGAGGGTCATAACGAACAAATCAACAAGAAAGCAGTGCTTCGCGACTGCTCTTATTATCAAGGGCGTAATGTGCACTAGATAACCGGAAGGCCCTACTGGATCGTCAAAGATTGAAACAATGGAGGAAATACAATGCTGACAAAATTCCTAGCTGACTCTTTCGTTGGCCTGATTGAATTGCTCATGTGGTTAGTTGTTATCTTTGGAACATTAGCGGCAATAGGATCGGATATGACCGGCTATGCTGTCGCAGATGCAGGACTCGGCTTCATCTTTTCACTGTTTGTCGCTGCAATATTCTTCGGCCCCATCATAATGATCGTAGAACTGAAGAAAAGTGTAAGTAGAATTGAATCGATTCTGTCAAATAGGAATTAGCACTTTTTAGAATGTCAGCACAACCAAGGTAATTATGAAAAAACTAATTACTATAATAATGCTACTCCTTACACCTTTGGCTACAGCTCAAGAGAAGCAAATATGGGCTTGTCAGGGAACTAAATCTACCGGTTTTTCTTTGAAGGATGGCGACTGGATAGAACAGACATTTTATAGTCAAGTCTATGAGCTAACTGTGGACGGGTTGAATTCAAGTCTAAGAGAGAATGGAGTAGATCAACCTATCGAATGCAGAACAAGATTATCCATTCATTCTTGTAGTAGTTTTACGAGTTTGCTTGTTTTGAAATCAACAACTGGTCTGGGTGGGTATTCTAAAATAAGTGGTGTAACGAAAAATGGTACCGCTGATGAACCCATTACTACGTCAATGTTGAAGTGCACAAAATTGTAAGAGGCTGCGGTGACTAATGAAACCGCATTTTTAAACAAAACAACAAGATCAAATATTTGATTTGTGCACCGCTTATTGAATACTTTAAGGTCCGTTACTGGCACAAACTACTAGTTCGCTATAGATTGGGTGAACGGTAAAAAACGACCCATAGCAGATTCTCAGACATGACTCGCTTTTCGATAGCACCAAAGTAGAATCCCCGCTAATTCAGTGAGATACTGGTACTGGCTCGAAAACAAGCGAGCGTGCTCGCTTATCGACGCAAAGCGAGTTTTCTCTATATATGAATGTTATGTCTACTAGCTCGATCTGAGCTTTGCAAATAATAACATATATGTTACTGTCTCCGAATGGCATGGAAGATCGAATACCCCTATAGAGATGTAGAGCAGTTTATCCGTAAGCTGCCGCCTGGGCTTACTGCTAGATACTTCCACCTTACGGGCCTAATGATCACATTTGGTTCAAATTTGGGTATGCCACATACCAAAGCCATGACTACTGGCCTTTTCGAATTAAGAATAAAAGGCAAGGAAGGAATAGCAAGAGTCTTTTATTGCACTTTGGTCGGAAAGCGCATTGTGATGCTTCATGGTTTTGTGAAAAAGGATCAAAAAACCCCGTCAAAGGAACTACGCAAAGCCAAGTTACGTTTTACAGAGGTACAAAACAATGAATCACAGTGAATTTCGAGCCGAAGCTCTCTCAGATCCCAAGGTAAAAGCAGCCTATGACGAAATGGCACCCGAGTTTGCTCTTCTACGCCAAATGCTCAAGGCTCGCCAAAAAGCAGGATTAAGCCAAGCTGATGTAGCTAATCGTATGGGTACAAAAGCGCCAGCCATTACACGCTTAGAATCTTCACTCGGCAATGGTAAGCATTCTCCATCGCTCGCAACCTTGCAGAAATACGCAAGTGCAGTCGGTTGTGAGTTACAAATTAAGTTTGTCCAATCCTGAATGTGCGGGAGACATAACCATCAAGTCAAAAAGGATAAATGGCTACGCCATTTCCCTATTACTACGGGCGTTATCTGCACTCTTTAGAATCAGGTGATGCCATTAGGCACACATCCATGGTAGAATTCTCTGCATGAAAGTCTTCAATTGGAATGCGGAGAAGAATCAAGAACTTATAAATACTCGAGGAGTATCCTTCGTAGATGTAGTCTTTTATCTACAACAAAGAGCAATTCTAGATGATCTCGAACACTCCAACCCAGAAAAGTATTCGAGCCAGCGAATATTCGTTCTAGAAATTGATGAATATGTGTATTTAGTCCCCTACGTAGAGGATAAGAATGAAATATTCCTCAAAACCATCATTCCTAGCAGGAAGGCTACAAAGCAATACCTTGGAGAACAAAAATGAGCAAAGTAAATCTTAAAAAGGATGAGAAAGACCTTCTTAAAGGTTTTGAGTCTGGCGAATTCAAGTCAAAGCTTTCCAAAAAGCGTAAAGAACTTCTAATGTCAGCGGCAGAAGAGACTTTCAGAAAAGATAAACGAATAAATATTCGAATCTCTAGCCGAGACTTAGAGTCAATTCAGCGTAGGGCTTTAGAAGAAGGCATCCCTTACCAGACCCTAGTTTCCAGCATCCTTCATAAATACGTCTCGGGTAGTTTTAAGAATACGGCAGATAACAATTAGATCAAAAAGGAAGCAGCGCTACGCGGCTGCTCCTATTTTTAAGGGCGTTAGGTGCACTAAGTGCTAGACGATAAAGCTTCTCCTGTAGGATGGTACATTGGGTCGTATCTAATTCGATTTACAGAAATAGCCTCAGCCAAAAAGGTCAATCTAGATAGGCCTTGCTATGCTTGGAAAAATACTCGAATCATTATGACAGAGAGCCTTAGCGAGGCTTACGACAAATTGGTCCAAGAAGCCAAGCTTGATTCAAAGCCATACAAAGGCGGCTCTGAGGGCGTACCAGTCAAATGGATATTCGAAGGTGTAACAGAGCTTCTTCCGATATATGAAGAATTAGAAGACGGTGCAGAGCTCATGTACAGAGAACATAGTCGTACAAAACTAAAGAATTTGAGAAAGCGCGTACTAACCAAGAAGGAACTCTGTAGTTAGGACGGCACCTAACAATAAAATCAAGGAGATGCGCATAATTGAACATAGGAGAAGGCTGCTATATTCGGTACACATCCTGAATGGCTATGCCATAACCTATTATTAGGGGAGCTATGTGCTTCGTAGCGTCAACCTACCGAAATGCCCGCAGAAGGACACTAGAATGAAATTTTTCCGGCAAACCAATCACATACTGATGAGCATACTCTTCTTCTCTTTGGCTCCACTAACGGCAGTCGCTGGCGATGCGGAAGATGTGTTTGCCGTCGTGCAAAAATGGGCTGAACTGGAGATTGACCTTGAGGCCCAATCCGAACTGGTAACTGCCGATCGAATTCAAGTTTTCGAGATGTGGCGTCGCGCGGATCAAACACAAAACTTGCGCGTGCAACTTGCTAAACGAGCAGCGACTCTGAAATTGCATCCTGACCGGAATGTCATCGTAACGATTGAGGCACCGATTGTTCGTGTGTACGGTGAAGATGCCGCTGTAGTGAGCTTCAAGCGTATGTATGAAGTAATACCAGGAAACGCAGCGCCGAGTCCGATATATCTGACTTCTAATTCGATGACCTTAGTCAATGTGCGTGGCGAGTGGAAAATTGCTCACATGCATGGATCAACCGCGTAGCAGATCTACTCGCTTAGAGCCTGACCGTTGAGACGAAGGCAATGACAAGCGCGGATGCTTTGTTGAGCGGAGGGCACCTATACCACTCTTGGCGACTAGCCCAAAGCTGCCAGACACGGCGCTCGCAATGAAATCACTGTAAGGCGCTAATCGACAGCAGCCGGCATGGGTAAACGGCCAGTTATTTTAACTCTTCGTTGGAATCCTTGGTACGGAGCGCCATGCGTGCAGTTGTGCGCTGGGCCACAGCGCGGGCACTAAAAGAGCTCCAGATTGGCGAATTTCGCCGATTTTGGCTATTTCTCCCCTATATTCCATACTGAGCCCAAACCAAAAATTCTCTATCTTGTTGTTTTATATATATTTAAATAATTGGCATAGTATTCGCAATACATATAAAGCTATTACTAAAAAGTAGCGTTTTTATCAGCCAAAGGGGCCGAATGGAGTAAATTATGAAGCTATTGTCGAATTTCCTGGTCATCGTGTTAGTCATCATCGGATTGATGGCGATACTGCCGTTGCTGTCCTTCGGCTTCGCACTATTGGGCGGCGCGTTCGTTCTGGCTATTTGGATACTCCCCGTCTGGATAATAGCGACTTCAGATAAGACCACCGGCTTCGAGAAAATCGCGTGGCTATTGGCAATGTTCTGCCTTTCATGGTTCGCCTGGGTGTTCTATTTCTTCCTTGCGCCCATCAAGCCCCGCGAGCATCACTACCACTACTAACTAGTCGGTTCGATTACCTCGGCAGACCGAGCACGCACTTCAAATGCCGCTCGGTTCAGGTATGATGCTTAGCAGCACTAGCAGGAAGACCGCATGCCGATTATCGAAGTGACAGACCTCGCGAAGAAATATCCCCTTCCCGATGATAAGTCCAAATTCTTCTATGCCGTAGACGGCATCTCGCTCGGTATAGAGGCGGGAGAAATTTTTGGCATCCTCGGACCGAATGGCGCTGGCAAAACTACCACACTGGAAATGCTCGAAGGCCTGAACGATATCGACGGCGGCACTGCGTTTATCGATGGTATCGATGTAGCGGCCGACCCCTTTGCCGTTAAGGAAATTATCGGCGTGCAATTACAGGCTAATGAATATTTCGATAATGTGTCCCTGAGCGAATTACTCACCCTCTTCGCCGCGCTTTATAATAGAGAGGTCGACACTAACGAGTTATTGGGCAAAGTAAACTTACAAGATAAGGCCCAGGCGAAACCAGACAATCTTTCTGGCGGACAGAAGCAACGTTTCTCCATTGCCTGCGCACTGGTCAATAGCCCGAAAGTATTATTCCTCGACGAACCTACTACCGGATTAGACCCCCAGGCCAAACACAACCTATGGGATCTGGTTCGCGAGTTAAACGACGCTGGCATGACCATCGTACTGACCACACATAATATGGAAGAGGCTGAGTCCCTCTGCGAGCGGATCGCTATCATGGATCATGGCAAGCTGATCGCGGAAGACACTCCGCAGAACCTGATTCTAAAGCACGCGCCGGAACCTCCTCAGGCACCGCTTCATGGAAACATCGAAGATGTATTCCTTGCGCTCACCGGTCACGGGTTGAGGGATTAGAATGCCTACGAAGCTGCAACTGCATTTGGCAAAAGTATTTCTGAAAATTTTTCTTCGGGACAGACAGTCGATCTTCTTCAGTCTATTCTTCCCAATTATCTTCATGACCGTGTTCGCCTTTGCGAATAATGGCGAAGTCGATCCGATCGATCTTGGCATCGTGAATAATTCCCCTAGCGCCGTGGCGACTGATTTCTCACAGATGCTTATGGATAATCCCTTGTTTAACGTCACCCTCGGCGAGGCAGAAGCGCTGCGCACAGAACTGGTCGAAGGCAATCAGACCATGGTGTTGATTCTTCCAGTGGATTTCGATGCCGAGAGTGATGGCGCTGAATTGCAGCTGTTGGTGGATGCAGCCCAGGTACAACAGCTGAGCCTGATCATGCCTCTGCTGGAGCAGACACTAATATCGATCGAGCGTGAGTTCAGAAATATAGAACCCATGTTTACCCTCACCGTCGAGGACGTGCAGGCCCGTTCTCAGCGCTATCTGGACTTCCTGCTCCCCGGCCTTCTCGCGTTTACGTTAATGCAGTTGAGTATCGCCGGCAGTGGTTTCAACATCGTCGAGTACCGACGCAAGGGAATATTGAAAAGACTTTTCGTGACGCCAATCAGGCCGCGCGATTTTATTGCGTCGATTGTTATGGCAAGGATGACGATTGTGCTAATACAGCTTACCGTATTGATACTGGTAGCCGTGTTTGCGCTTGATGTCAGTATCGTTGGAAATTTTGTGTCATTCTATTTCATCGTTATGCTTGGCACGTTTATATTTCTCTGCCTGGGTTTCTGCTTGGGCAGCGTTGCCAAGACACAGCAGGCGGTCATGGCGGTGGGAAATATCGTAATCTTTCCGCAGATATTTCTGTCCGGCGTATTCTATCCCATCGAATCGATGCCCGAGCTCATTCAACCCATCGCGAAGATACTTCCGCTTAGCTTCGTGTCAACTGCTATGCGCGAGATTGCCAACAATGGGGCTAACCTACTCTCCATCTTACCTAGTCTTATGGGCATTGCAGTTTGGTTCGTCATCGCGTTCGTACTTGCCACACGACTGTTCGTCTGGAAAGAAGTTGCGAACTAATCTCGTAGCTCGTTAGACTTGCATGATGAAATCCGTTTTCTATACTAGCGTAACCGGGCCGAAGGGTGGCTACGTTCACGATGTGTCTGGCATGCAACACCCCGATTTCGACTTCGTCGCGGTTCATGACTCCCATCACGGACCATTTCCCGGATGGGAGTCAATCAATGTTGATGAAAGCTATCCCTATGACATAGAGAAATACGCACACAAGCAACGCTATGCCAGAATGCTGCCCCATCTCTATTTCGGCGATTACGAGTACAGTGTCTATCTTGATCCCAAGTGGGAACTCACAGAAGAGTTCATAGATCTGTGCGCCGCACAGGTGGCCAGGAAGAGATCCTGGCTTTCACCCAGGCATCCCCATCGTGAGAATCTTGTGCAGGAGTTTCTGTTCCCATTTTGCAATGGTGCTCTTTCTCTCCAGGAATGTTTTAAGGTCATCGATTATCTGGCTGCACAGAACACCGATTTTTCCAGGTTCTTCTCCTCGCTTTCCAGCTGGCTGATTCGCCAACACAATCAGACAAATCGCGAAATTGGCGAGCGCTGGTTCGACCTAATACTGAAATGCTATGACGGCAACGTTAGGGATCAGATTTTGTTGCCGTTTGCAGTAGACGATAGAACCCAGATTGAACAATCTCTCAGCATGAGCCAACTCTATAGCTGTGGGGTCAAGATGGGCGACCCCAATCATCAGGCACGAATAAAGCAGGTCGATTGGGAGAGCGAGATAAATGACCTGCTGCTCTATCTGCGAGAGAAGACTGGCCTCATAACAAAACTCTATGTTAAGCCTGAATAGAATTCACTTCTGTTCGGTCTCCTGTTTAGGAGCCGAGGTAGCGGTATAGCGGTTTTAGTCTGGGTAGCAGTGACAATTGCGAATCACTTGTAATATAGTCTGTTACTGCCGTTTCTCGGAAAACGCTCTTCAATGCAAGGTTTCGGCTCACAGAATAATTTCAACCAGCAATATCCTGCAAAGGATCGGAGATATAAATGATCAAGAAAGTACTTGTACTCGTTACTGCTTTAGCGATGCTTGTTTCAGGCGCGCTGTTTACAGCGTCTGCACAGGATGGACCCACACCTCAGCAAAGAGCAGAAGCCGCCGCCGATACGCGACAGTCTGTGTTTAAGCTGCTCATATTCAATCTCCGTCCTATCGCCGGCATGGCTCAAGGCGCACCCTTCAATGCCGAGGTCGCAGAAAGGAATGCGCGTAACATAGCCGCGCTTGCCCCGATGATTCCCGGCCTGTTCACCGCCATGGACACACGTGAATTCGACGTCGAGACCGAGGCATTAGATGTGATCTGGGAGAATCCAACAGAGTTCGCAGCCAAGGCACAGACATTGATGGAGAATGCCAACTCTTTCGCAGAGGTCGCAGCCGGTGGTGATATGACGGCTACTCTAGGTGCCTTCCGCGGACTCGGTGGTAGCTGTGGAAACTGTCACGATGACTTCCGAGTAGACAACGACTAGTGCTCACCGTCTAGAGAGAATCAAAGAGGCAGCCTAGGCTGCCTTTTTTGTGGTTCGCTTCCCCTCAGTCACTCTGACTGATTGTGCCGCGTGAAGAAGGCCGCGAGCGCGTCTCTGTCTTCGTCACTGATCTTGCTAGTGTTATGTTCTATTACATCGTTCATGTCGCCGCCAACAAACTCGGTATCGGGCTTCATGCCCAGCAGCAGAAACAGATCGAAATTCTGCGTCGTCCACTGGGCCAGTGCTTCAGCGTCGATCGGCTCAACGACTTCTTCTCCTAGAGTCGCTCCCGAAAACTCCCGGCTCGCATCCAAAATCCCCAGCCCGTTCCGCGGCGTATGGCATTCGCTGCAATGGCCGAGATGACGAGCGAGATAGGCGCCTCTGGCGACAAGCTCGTTATCAAAAACTTCGGGCTCGGCCTCACTCATGTCTGCCAACAGATTCCAACCGGCCATCGCAAAGCGATTCAGCCAGATTGGCGTCTGCGCGTCAGGCACTGCATGGTTTAACGGCTCCAAGCTCATCAGATAAGACCCGATGTCCAATACATCTTCATCACTTAGACCCGCATAGGCGCGGTAGGGAAACGCCGGATAGTAGAAACTACCGCCAGGTGTGCGGCCGTGCTTCAGCGCACGCAGGAAATCCTTCGCGTCCCAGCCTCCAATGCCGGTTTCACTATCTGGAGTTATATTAGGCGCATAGAAAGTACCGAAGTCAGTTTCCAGGGCCAAACCACCTGTGAAAGTCTCCTCGTCTTCTACTCCGCGGTGACAGCTGATGCAGCCTCCCGCGATAACGAGATACTCGCCACGTTCGATAGCTTCGCTAGAATCGGACAATTGCGCAGAACCCGATACAGATGGGGGCAGGAATAACATTAAAGCACTCACTATAAGAACCAAACTTGTTGCCAGCAAGAATAACTTTGTCTTAGACTGGGAGAGTAGCTTCATGTCTTCGAACCTTTATTAGTTTTACTTGAGTTTCGATAGCTTCATACGAGTTCGGTCAGCTGTTCCTTGCGGAACGTCTTTATAGAATTCATATCGTTTTCTCTAATCTTTTGTGCCCAGTCCGGGTTCGCCAGCAACGCCCTGCCTACTGCGATAAGGTCGAACTCGTCGTCTTCCATACGACTCAGCAGCTCGTCTATCCCTGCGACCTCTGCCGAGCCATCGCGATAAGTCGCCACAAATTCCTCGCTCAAGCCGACACTACCCACGCTGATCGTTGGCTTGCCTGTTATCTTCTTCACCCATCCCGCCAGATTTAGCGTAGAGCCTTCGAACTCGGGCTCCCAGAAACGTCGCGTACTACAATGGAAAATATCCACACCGGCATCAGACAGGGGGCTAAGAAATTGCTCTAACTGTTCTGGTGTAGGCGCAAGTCGAGCCTCGAAGTCCTGTTGCTTCCATTGCGAGAATCGCAGTATCAGCGGGAAATCATCTCCGATTTCGCCGCGTATCGCCTGAAGTATTTCCACGGCGAAGCGTGTGCGTTTCTGCAGAGAGCCGCCGTATTTGTCAGTACGCTGATTGGTGCCTTCCCAGAAGAAGTTATCAATAAGATAGCCGTGCGCGCCGTGCAATTCTATTGCATCGAAGCCAAGCCTCACGGCGTCCCTTGCAGCCTGAGCATAGGACGCAACCAGTTCATCTATTTCCGCCGTCGATAGCGGTTCTAAAACTTTTTTATCTGGGCCTAACAAGCCGGATGGGGTCGCCGACAGATAGTCCGGATGCGGGCCCTCGCCAGGCTTACGGATAGCACCGACATGCCATAGCTGTGGCGCGATCTTACCTCCGGCAGCATGCACGCTGTTTACCACTCGTGCCCAGCCCTCCAAGGCTTCGCCATGGAAGCAGGGTATCTGCACGGCCGATGACGCTGCCTTGTGATTTACCGTCGTGCCCTCGGTAATGATGAGTCCCACGCCGCCTTCCGCTCGCCTCCTATAGTATTGTTCCACTTTTTCATCAGGGATGCCGTTCGGGGAAAACTGGCGTGTCATAGGTGCCATCACGATGCGATTCGGTAAATGTAGTTTTGGGTGGTCGAAGGGTTTAAAGAGTACGTCGGAATTCATCATCTATCCTGTTTTAGATTTAACTGGCGAGCATTCTATTGTCTGGTTGTGTATCTGTCGACACCGGACCGAATCCGGCGTCTACGGTGCCCAAGCGGCACGAGTCGCCGCCTCCTTTAGCGTCGCACGGTTGCTATCTGCCGGGGGCGGTTCCGATTCTCCGAATATGGCGCGAATCCAATGACCGTCGGTTGGGTTGGGAAAGACAATATAGTCGCGCCCGAATCGGTTTCTATCCTGTTCCATCAGGCTAAGGCGCTGGTCCACATCCGTGGAGTAATAGCGACGGGAAAAATCGTTAAGGTTGTCACCTAGCAGCACGATGACATCATAATTTTCCCTAATTTCCTGTTGTACGAGTTCCTTGTTTGAAGTCTCTCGCAGCACTCGTAAATGAGCGCTATCCACCGATGGAAAACCCACCGCATTAAGATTGTCAATCGCCAGTTGCACCGTGGCTTCGCCTTGGTCTCGATTCGTCACATAGAATATCTCCACACCGTTAGCTACGCAGAATTCCAGAAATTCCAGAGCGCCAGGGCTCGCGATTCCACGATTCTGCGCCACCCATCGATCCCAGGATTCGTCATCGAAGAAGTCCTGCCCCTGATCGATTAGATAGCCCCAATAGTCATTTGCCAGCAACACAGTCTCATCCACATCAGTTATTATGGCCAGCGAAACGGAATCTTCTCGCGGTGTTGCCAGAGCCATCTCGACGCGCATACGTGCCAGGTTAAATCCCTGATGATATAGGGCCCGATACTCGGCAGCCGTCTGTTTCCACGCCATCGCCATCATCAAGTTGTTCTCGATGTCTCTGTCTGGCTCAGAATGATTCTGTGCTAGCGTCGGCGTGAGCGTAACGAAGGCAAGGGCTAGAGAACTTCCTATTATCTTCAGTAGATGGCGCATGCGTATATCCCTAGATGTCTATTGCTATAATTTGCACAGTCGAATCTGTACTATAGGTGGCTGTCGTTCTGTAATCCTAAATCAAATTGATTAATAACAGTACTTCATAACAGGCGATTGCAAACAAACAAGCAATGGTTAAGGAACAATAATGACTTCAGATCGATTCAGCTCAAACTCAATACCCGTTTCCAGATTATCTTTAGGTCTTCTCTTACTCTGCGTTAGCGGCCTGGTATCGGCACAGTCATACCGAGTACTGCTGTCGAACGACGACGGCATCGAATCGCCGCGTCTTCACGCGCTGCATGCGGCTCTCATTCAGATTCCCGACGTAGAGGTTGTCGTTTCCGCGCCTAACGTGAATCAATCCGGAGCCAGCCAGTCCTCTATCGGTTCAATTACCGTTGCCAACTATGAGCGCAATGGACGTTTCTTCGGCTACGCTATCCATGGCAGACCGGCCGATGCAGTGCGCTTCGGCATAAAAGAGCTAGGTAAAGATCAGCCCTTCGATATCGTTGTATCCGGCATCAATCGCGGCGCCAATGTTGGCGATGTCTCCCATCTGTCGGGGACAGTCGGCGCGGCAATGGAAGGCTTGTATCATGGCCTCCCCGCAATTGCCGTCTCGGAAGACCCAAACAGTGAGAACACCGCCGTCACCGCAAAGTTCACGGCCGACCTCGTCGATCGTTACCGCCGACTCGGAGCGCCCCGGGGCACGATGATTTCTATCAACGTTCCTGCCGGTGAAATCAAAGGGGTAGCTGTAAGACCCATGGGCGATTCTTATCTGCAAACAGGTAGTTATGAAGTGAGTGGGCGCAGTGGCAGCAACACCGAATATGAAAGCATTCGACTCATAGTAGAGTCCGACAACCCCGCCACAGATACCTATGCCTATCAACAGGGGTATATTTCATTAACCCCGCTCAAGTTTGATTGGACCGATTTCGAATTGCTCGATGAAGTCGAGTCTTGGAATTTACAAGTCGACTAGTTGTGTCATTTAGGCAGGAGAATGCATTGCTCAAGTTTGAACACATAATACAGATTAACGACCCTGCCGATGACGAGATCCCCGTGCTCACGAGGTCTCAGCTTTGGGAGGGCTTGGTGCTTCGCGCCAGAAGACCAGACAAGTTTATTGACAGCTTGAAGGTAACTACCATGGAGTACGCCGAAGATGAGTTCGAGCGGATAATCGATGTGGGCGAAGTCAGATTTCGTGAGCTCGTAATGCTCTACCCGGATGAAAGCATTCATACCAAGACACTGGAAGAATTCGAGCAGATTGAAGCCGAGAGTATCACGCGGCTGGAGGAGCCTGAGGACGGCTACCTCTTCGTGCGTTTCAACTACAGGCGCGAAATTGAAGAAGATGGCGCGGTGGACGTTGGAGAGCATTTGAAATCCGCCTATCTTCAAACCGACCGCGATGCTATCGCCCTCATCCGTGTTCTTGCCCAAAGCGGCATTTTCGGCGAATCAATAAATTAAGACAGCGCCCGTCTCCATGCATGCCTGCGCGAGACTTGCTCATCCCTACCTCAGCAGTCTTTGATATACGGGGCGGTATTGGTTTATTCTCTGATGCCCTATTCCTCAATATCGCTGCCCTCGCGGGTAGGAGAAAACAATAATGAGATCACTCCTGCAATTGGCTCTACTTACCCTCGCGCTATCCGTTAGCCCACTCAGCTTCGGCGATCGTCAGACTAGCGACGACGAACGGCTTATCGATGACCCTCGGGTTCAGCACCGCAGCTACGCCTTCCCCGGCACTGGAGAGACTATTCCCTATGCCGTGTTCGTACCTTCTAGCTATGACAGAACACAGCCGGCACCACTAATCGTTTCTCTGCACGGTCTCGGCAGGACCCACGATTGGCTAATGGGTTATCACGGCTTCCTCGACCAGGCAGAGGCGAATGGCTATATCGTTGTCACTCCGCTGGGCTATATTCGCCGGGGCTGGTACGGTTCCAGAGAGATCGATGATATGGCGGATGGGAAGCGCAGCGAGCAAGATGTGCTGAATGTCCTGCAACTGGTGCGCGACGAATTCACTGTAGATGCCAATCGCATCTATCTGTGGGGCCATTCCATGGGCGGAGCCGGCACCTACCACATCGCAGCCAAGTATCCGGATCTGTTCGCAGGCTTGGGTGTGGCGGCACCTGCACCGGAATCCGATGCCCCGATGGATTC
>CAXBLN010000037.1:0-26039 GCA_963976555.1 uncultured Gammaproteobacteria bacterium | reverse complement strand
CATTTTAGTAAGTTCTGAGGCGATATTGAAACCTGTGCCTTCGACAAGAAATTTAGCGCCGTAGATAGCATAAGCATGCATCTCGGCTCTGTAAGCGGTCGCCGTATCGGGCCCTAGCAAATAGTTTAGGTTGTATTTCAGATGTCAGACGATAACTTTAATAAAGGCGACGACAACGGCAAGCTGCTGTATTGCTCGTTCTGCGGTAAGAGTCAGCACGAGGTTCGCAAGCTCATTGCAGGGCCCTCAGTATTCGTGTGCGATGAATGTGTGGATCTGTGTAACGACATCATTCGCGAGGAAATTCAGGAAAAGGATACGGAGACCACAAGCCGTAAACTCCCGATTCCCCAAGAAATCAAGGATACCCTGGACGAGTATGTTATCGGTCAGGAGAATGCCAAGAAGGTTCTTGCCGTTGCCGTGTATAACCACTACAAGCGGTTGAATTACGCTAAATCCAAAGGCGAAGTCGAGCTTAGCAAGAGCAACATTTTAATGGTTGGGCCAACTGGCACCGGCAAGACGCTACTAGCAGAAACTCTGGCGCGACTTCTCGATGTCCCCTTCACCATTGCTGATGCAACAACACTGACCGAGGCAGGATACGTAGGTGAAGATGTCGAGAACATTATTCAGAAGCTGCTGCAAAAATGCGACTACGATGTTGAGAAGGCTCAAATAGGTATCGTTTACATCGATGAAATTGACAAGATTTCTCGCAAGTCCGACAACCCTTCAATTACCCGAGATGTTTCGGGTGAGGGTGTCCAGCAGGCTTTGTTGAAGCTTATCGAGGGCACCGTTGCATCCGTGCCTCCTCAGGGTGGACGTAAGCATCCGCAGCAAGAGTTTTTGCAGGTAGACACATCGAACATTCTCTTCATCTGTGGTGGGGCATTCGCCGGTCTCGATCGCATCATTCGAGACCGCTCAGACCAGAGCGGTATCGGCTTCGCTGCCGAGGTTCGATCAAAGAAAGATGAGGAGAATAAGGTTGGAGAAACGCTGCGGGGAGTTGAGCCAGAAGACTTGGTGAAGTACGGGTTAATTCCCGAGTTCGTCGGCCGTCTGCCGATGATAGCTACGTTGGATGAGCTAGACCTCGATGCCTTGATGCGTATCATTCGCGAGCCGAAGAATTCATTGACCAAGCAATATGCCCAACTCTTTGAAATGGAAGGGGTAGAGATTCAATTCCGTGATGATGCCCTGCGCGCTATCGCAAAAAAAGCTCAGGATCGCAAGACAGGCGCTCGCGGCTTGCGCTCGATCATGGAGACAGTGTTGCTGGATTCCATGTACAAGATTCCTTCTATGGACAAAGTTAGTAAGGTCATAATCGATGCCGCTGTGATCGAAGGCGAGTCGGAACCGCTGCTAATGTACGAAAACGTCGAGCAGCAGAGCAAATCTGCCGCTGAAGAGCAGAGCTGATAAAGTTCTGCTTGAGCCTTGATATTTGGGGCTGCGTCACCATCTTTTGATGAAGGCCTTAACGGCCGACAAATCCTTTTACGCATCGGGTATGCGTGTCCACAAAATCATTGAGTAGTATATGAGCATATCCTTGGACGATCCTAGCAACACACTTTTTCCCTTACTGCCACTGCGTGACGTGGTGGTCTATCCACAGATTGTGCAGCCGCTGTTCGTCGGCAGACCCAAGTCCATCAAAGCCCTGGAAATTGCCATGGCAAGCAACAAGCAGGTTTTGTTGGTAGCGCAGAAGAATGCGTCCGATGACGAACCTACTGCCACTGACTTGTATCAAATCGGTACGGTCGCGACTATTCTGCAGCTGATTCGGCTGCCAGACGGCACGGTTAAGGTTTTAGTGGAAGGCCTGGAGAGAGCGCAGCTGCGCAATGTGAGTTTCGATGACGACCACTTCCGCGCGGAAACTCTGGTACTTGGCACCGATCCCCTTCCTGAGAAGGAAGCAGATCTGCTGATTCGCTCTTTGCTTTCTCAATTTGAGCAATACGTGCAGTTGAGCAAGAAAATTCCTCCCGAGGTGATGACTTCAATATCCAGCATCGATGAGCCTGGCCGTCTTGTGGATACCATCGCTAATCACATGACTCTGCAGCTACAGGAAAAGCAGAATTTGCTGGAGTTAGTCAGTCTGCAGGCAAGAATTGAGCACCTGATGGCGCTGATCGAATCTGAGATCGATTTGTTTCAGGTCGAGAAGCGTATCCGTGGCCGCGTAAAGAAACAGATGGAGAAGAGCCAGCGCGAGTATTATCTGAACGAGCAGATGAAAGCCATTCAGAAAGAAATGGGTGAGATGGACGATGTGCCAAACGAGGCGGAAGAACTCAAATCCCGCATCGATGAGGCTGGTATGCCGAAGGAAGCAAAAGAGAAGGCCGTTTCCGAATTGAATAAATTGAAGCTGATGTCACCTATGTCATCGGAAGCATCGGTAGTGCGGACCTATCTGGATTGGATGGTGAATATACCCTGGAAGAAACGCTCCAAGGTTCGCATGGATCTGGTCAAGGCAGAGGAGATACTTGAGGCTGATCACTATGGCCTCAAGGAAGTGAAGGAGCGAATTCTTGAGTACTTAGCGGTGCAGAAGCGCGTCAAGAAACTAAAGGGTCCGATTCTCTGTTTAGTGGGCCCCCCGGGAGTCGGTAAGACTTCCTTAGGCGAGTCGATCGCCAGAGCCACTAATCGTAAATTTGTGCGGATGGCATTAGGCGGAGTTAGGGATGAGGCGGAGATCCGAGGCCATAGAAGAACCTATATTGGTTCGCTGCCAGGTAAGCTGATACAGAAGTTGTCCAAGGTCGGCGTCAAAAACCCGCTGTTCCTGTTGGACGAGATAGACAAGATGGGCATGGATAATCGTGGCGACCCGGCCTCAGCCTTGCTCGAGGTGTTAGACCCCGAACAGAACAATAGCTTCAATGATCATTATCTCGAGGTCGACTATGATCTATCTGAGGTCATGTTCGTGTGCACATCTAACAGCATGAATATTCCCGAGCCGCTTCTAGACCGCATGGAAGTTATTCGTATTCCAGGCTACACAGAGGAAGAGAAGATCAGTATCGCAGAGCGCTATCTGATTCCAAAGCAAAAGAAGAACAACGGTGTGAGAGACGATGAGTTGATCTTCCAAAGGGAGCCGATCAGCGATCTGGTTCGCTACTATACTCGTGAGGCGGGGGTTCGAGGCCTGGAGCGGGAGATAGCGAAAATTTGCCGCAAGGTTGTGAAAGAGAATTCTTTGGACGGCGACGCCGAAGTTATCGACCTGGGTTCGGAGGAGCTCGAAGACTATTCTGGCGTTCGAAAATACGATTATGGCCGGGCAGAGGAGCAGAATTTAATCGGTCAGGTTAACGGATTGGCCTGGACCTCTGTCGGAGGGGAGTTGCTGACCATAGAGGCTGCGGCAGTCGATGGAAAAGGTAAAACTACGAAGACAGGTTCCTTAGGCGACGTGATGCAGGAGTCGATTCAGGCAGCGTTTACGGTAGTTAGAAGCCGCGCCGCGTCGCTCGGTCTGCCGCGCAATTTTCATGAGAAGTACGATCTTCATATCCACGTGCCGGAGGGAGCGACGCCGAAAGATGGGCCCAGTGCGGGGGTAGGTATGTGCACGGCGCTGGTGTCGGTGCTGACATCCATTCCAGTGCGAGCCGATGTGGCAATGACGGGTGAGATTACATTGAGAGGCCAGGTGTTAAGAATCGGCGGGCTGAAGGAAAAACTCCTGGCTGCTCACCGAGGAAACATTAAAACTGTAATAATTCCGGCCGACAACGAGAGAGACTTGAAGGAAATTCCGGACAATATCAAAGCTGATCTGGAGATCATTCCTGTGCGTTGGATTGATCAGGTTTTGGAACACGCACTTCAATATCAACCAACTGCTTTGAGCGATGACAAAAACCCGTCATCGGACAAGGAAGCGAAGAGCGAGGATAATGATAATAGTAGTGACGAGAAGCACATAAATACCCATTGATAGCGCCTGTTTTGTGTTGACACGGCTTTCAAGCAATTGGTATAAAGGCCAGGTATTACGGTGGGTTTACGCCATATTTACGGGAACAGAACTAGATTAAACCAAGGCTTAGAATTTGTGTATTTTGATTGCTTGTTAAATCAGAATAGTAGCAATACTTTTTAAGCTTTCTTAGATAAGAAAATCACTTAAATAAAGAAAAAGGGGATAACGTGAATAAATCAGAATTAATAGATGCTGTTGCCGCAAGTGCGGACCTTCCAAAAGCTGCCGCTGGCCGCGCAATCGATGCAATGATCGACGCAATTACGGATTCATTGAAGAAAGAAGATCCAGTTGTACTGGTTGGTTTTGGCACTTTCGCCACTAAGCACAGAGCCGCAAGAACTGGTCGCAATCCCCAAACTGGCGAGCCAATTCAGATTAAAGCAGCGCGCGTACCTAGCTTTAAGGCAGGTAAGGCACTTAAGGATTCTGTAAACTCTTAAATTGAGTTAATTGGACTGCAGGTTCGATTAGATACCTGAAGGCTTTTGGGTATCGCGAGTGCGCTACTGTGAATTTTAAACTAACGCACTAAATCGAACGGGATCGTAAGCAATAATCCCAGTAGTTCCCAACAGTAAAGTAGGGCGCATCCATGATGCGCCTTTTTTGGTTTACGCATAACAGTACTTTTCGCTCGAATAAGAGCGTCTACTTTAGCGATTTAGCGGAATTTAGGAATAAATATGCTGCAAGATATACGGGACAATTCACAGGGTGTGGTAGCGAAAGTCATCATCGGTTTCATCGTGGCCATCTTTGCGCTTTTCGGAGTTGACTCGATTATGAGCGGCTTTACCACCGCTCCCCCAGTCGCTGAAATTAATGGTGAGGAAATAACCGAGCTGCAGTTGCAGGCTAATACGCAAAACCTCTTAAACTCCATCGGAGGAAATGCAGATTCCCTGGACCCAGGATTGTTGGAACAAGTAGCGCTCTCTCAAATTATCGAGGAGGTTCTGCTGCGACAATCGGCACAAAATTCTGCCATGGCTATCTCCAGCAATAGAGTAGATAGATCGATCATTGAGAATCCGCAGTTTCAGATAAACGGGGTTTTTGAGCCCGAGCTAGCGATAAGGACTATGGCGAGCCAGGGTTTTAGCGTGCCTATTTATAGAGAATCGCTGCAGCAACAAATGCTGCTTTCACAACTGGCGAATGCTTATAGTAGTTCAGCCTTTGTTACAAACAACGAGTTAGAGCGTATCGCCGGACTCTCCGCACAGACACGGGATTTTCGCTATCTCTCGATACCTCTCGGCACGCGTACACTCGGCACAGCGATCTCCGACGCCGAGATAGCGGCATACTACGAGGAGAATTCCAGCGATTTTACGGAAGCAGAAACTGTATCAGTTCGCTATGTCATGTTGGACAAGAATGTAATAGCTGATGAAATAGAACTCGAAGAGAGTGCTATTCGCGCACAATATAACACCGAGAGAGACGCCTTTGAGGGCTCGGCGGAAAAGCGTGCCTCACATATACTCTTCGAGGTCGGTGGAGACCTGACTGAAGCCCAGGCGCTGGAATTGGCAGCGAGTGCTAAACAGCGCATCGACTCGGGTGAGGACTTCGGCGCCGTGGCGCTAGAAATGTCCACAGATACAGTATCTGCCGAGGAAGGCGGTGATATCGGCTATACGGACGGAAGTGCTTTTCCAGAAGCAATAGAGTCGGCACTCGAAAGCATGTCTGTGAATGAAGTCTCGGGTCCCGTAGTCTCAGACTTTGGTGTCCACATCGTGAAACTTACTGAGGACTCTGAGAACGTATTTCAAAGCTTCGAGGAAGTTGCAGAGCGAATAGAGCGAGACCTTAAGAGTTCTGAGGTGGAGCTGATCTATGCCGAGCGCCTGGAAAATCTTTCTAACCTCGCGTTCGAGACGGGTAACCTACAAACGCTTTCTGAGGAGCTCAATCTGAATGTGCTTCGAAGCGGACCGTTCGGACGTGCCGGGGGCAGTGGAATATTCTCCAATCCGCAGATAATAGCCAGCGCATTTTCCGAAGAAGTACTATTAGAGGGCAATAACAGCGAGGTGATCGAACTTAATGCATCCCAGGCTGTTGTATTGAATGTTTTAGAATTCAAAGAGGCGACGCTCTTGCCATTAGAAGAGGTCGAGCCCGAAATCGCGGTGATCTTGCGCACAGACATGGAACGTCAGGCTGTCAGGGAACTCAGCGATCAAATATTAACGAGCATTGAGAATGGCGAAGCTGTCGATCAGTTAATAGCAGACAACGAGTTGGAATGGCTGTCTCAACAGGGAGCAGGTAGGGGAGAAGCAAGCGTAAACAGAGAAGTTTTAACACGAGTATTTTCTATGTCGTTACAGGACGGAGGTTCTCCAGCTTATGCAAACCTGGTTCTAGCGAATGATACTGCAGTCATCATCGAATTAAACAGCATCAATGCGGGGTCAATCGGGAGCCTGGCTGAAACTGACCGGCAAATCATGACTAGCGCGATAATCTCGGATTTAGGCAATAGCGACTTTCAGGCCTATATGAGCAACCTGCAAGAGACTGCAGACATCGAGTCGAGCATTCTGGATCAGCAGCCGCTCTAGTCAGCTGCTTTTTCCGTAGCGAGATCGTTCAATGACCCCATGGCGGTGGTGTTGAAGCCACCGTCGACGTACAGAATCTCGCCACTGATGCCTGAGGCCAAGTCGGAACAAAGAAAACTAGCCGCGTTACCTACCTCTGCTATGGTTACATTTCTTCGAAGAGGTGTCTGCTTCGCGTTGTGTTCGAGCATCTTTCGGAAACTTTTTATACCCGCTGCGGCGAGGGTCTTAATCGGTCCTGCTGATATAGCATTTACTCTCGTGCCTTCCGGCCCAAGGCTGGCAGCCATATAACGCACGTTGGCTTCCAAGCTGGCCTTTGCCAA
This sequence comes from uncultured Gammaproteobacteria bacterium, assembly GCA_963976555.1. Classification (GTDB taxonomy): domain Bacteria; phylum Pseudomonadota; class Gammaproteobacteria; order Pseudomonadales; family Pseudohongiellaceae; genus UBA9145. Next base: position 19,101 of record CAXBLN010000037.1, on the reverse strand, counting down.
GCCCATTACATTGTAGTTAGGAAGGCTGCGTACCGCGCCTAAATAGCTTAACGTAAGTAATGAGCCGTTTCTCCCAGCCATCATAGACTTGCCTGCTTGCGCAAGCGCCACAAAGCTATAGGAGCTGATTTCGTGGGCCATTAAAAACCCTGCCCTCGTCGTGACATCTACGTAGTTTCCATCGAGTTCATTGCCAGGGGCGAAAGCCAGGCAATGAACGATTCCGTCTAGCCCATCCCAGGCCTTGCCAAGTTCCGTGAACAGGTCTGCGATCTCTTCATCTTTGGCCACATCACAGGGAAACACTAATTCTGAATCCCAGGTGGCGGCAAACTTAAGAACTCGCTCTTTAAGCTTCTCGTTTTGATAAGTGAACGCTAATTCGGCACCCTCACGATGCATTGCCTCGGCAATGCCGGAGGCGATAGAGAGCTTGCTCGCTACGCCGAGAATTAAGTATCGCTTTCCAGTGAGGTATCCCATTTCTATATCCTGTTATGGTTTTGTTATGAGGGTCATTTTACTGCATTTCCTGGGTAATTACCCATTCTTGAATTAGCCGAATCGAAGAGATTGGAAGCGCTGCTTACCTAATGCCATGCATAAAATGTTTCAAGACCGGAACCAGGAACAGCGCGAGTATACCGGCGCCGATACTATAAATACCGGCCGTATAGTAGACGTCCATATAATTGGCAAGTGCCGCGGCGGGATCTACAACCTCACCGCCGACGGTATCGGAGCCTGTCATAGCTGCGATGGTTCCCGAGATGTAGTTCCCTCCTGCCATCGCCAGGAACCAGCAGCCCATCATCATGCCTACGACTCCAGGTACAGACAGTTTCGTGGTCATAGAGAGGCCTACAGGGGAAATACAGAGTTCGGCGGTAGTGTGCAACAGGTACAGTAGTATCAGCCATATTAAGGCGATCTGAGTGGGGTCGGTCGCGATTGATGCGCCGTACACCAGGAACAAGAAGCCCAGGCCCAGCTGCATCAGCGCCAGGGCAAATTTCGTCGGGGTGCTAGGTTCCCAGCCGCGCCTGTTCAGATAGAGCCAGAGCATACTAAATAGCGGTGCGAGGGTGATGATAAAGAAGGCGTTGACCGACTGAAACATCGCCGCTCCGAGTTCAAATCCAAATACGACTCGGTCTACATTGCGATCTGCCATCAAGTTTAAAGAGCTGCCGGTCTGTTCCCACAGCGACCAGAAGATTATCTGATAGCTCATAAGAAACAGGCAGACCAACATCCTGTTTCTATCCATGGGCTCACACTTGGTAAATGCATAGAAGACGACGGTGACAGTCATGATCACGAGGGTTGCGCCAACAAGGCCGCCAACGAGGGGTGGTATCTGCATCAACTGCCAGCAGACGAGTACGCCGACAAAGGCGAGGATATAGATGAAGGCCTCGCGGCTAAGCCCGGGGAGTATCTTTTTCTGAAGTCCGGCAGGGTCGATAGGAGCGCCTGCGGCACCAAATAGATGGTATCCCTTTATGAATACCACCAGGCCGAAAAGCATGCCCACTCCTGCGGCACCGAAGCCCCAGCTAAAGCCCTTGTACTGCAAGAGGAGGCCGCAGATGATAGCGCCCAGGAAGGAGCCGGCATTGATGCCCATATAGAACAGAGTAAAGGCACCGTCGCGTCTTGGGTCCTGTCGCTCATACATGGAGCCAACGAGTGTGGAGATATTTGCCTTGAGAAACCCGACTCCCATGATTATCAGCCCCAGGGAGAAGTAGAAGACCTGGAGATAGAACTCGTTGCGTTGTACTACAGTCTCGCCTCCTATTGTCGTTTCTATGGCTTGTGTGCCCTCGATGGCCATTCCCAGATGTCCAGCGACGAGCAGGATTGCGCCTAGGATCACGGCCTTGACCGGGCCCAGATAGCGATCGGCAACTACACCACCGATGACAGGTGTTATATAGACGAGTGAGATATAGGCCGCGTAGATACTCGAAGCGGATTGGTCAGAAAACAGGAAGTGCTGTGTCAGGTAGAAGATGAGGAGGGCGCGCATCCCGTAGTAACTGAAGCGCTCCCACATTTCTGTGAGGAAGCAAATGACCAAGCCCTGCGGATGACCAAGGAATTCCTTTGGGGCAATGCCAGAGCCAGAGATGTCTGTCATATCTGTTCGTTTCCAATGGCCTCGGCAGCTACTTGTAGCTGCTGTCCTGGGAATATTAAATCGCTAATGCCGAGGCCATTCCATAGCAATAGGTTTTGCAAGTCAATGCCGAAGCGGCGAGAGATCGCATCCATGCTGTCTCCGCGTCTTACAATATAGAGTGACGCGCTGTCGGAGGCTTGAAGGTTCGGCTGCTCGGCGTTATTTTCCAGAGCAAAGCTGAGGTCCAGCATCTGGCCAGGCTGCAACAGTTCATCTAAGCCTATGCGATTCCAGACGGCTATGTCCTTGGAGCGTAGCTCGAATCGTCTTGCGATGCTCCACAGATTATCGCCTTTCCTCACCGAGTACTTGCTGGGAGGCAGAACTCGTTCGCGAGCAGGGCTTCGTTCGATGCGACTTGCAGAGGCAAGGAGCTCTGGATCACTGGTACGTGGCACCATTAGTGATTTCCCGGCAACGATTGTGCTCCCTGGCAGAGAGTTAAAGGTCTGTAGTATATCGACTCGCGTATTCAGCCTGCGTGCGATTGCACCAAGCGTATCGCCGGGTTGTATCTCATACCTGTCCCAGGTGAGGAGCGCGCTGCTATCTATACCAGTAAGTGCCATCTCGAGAGTTTCAGCATTCTTGAAGGGAAGCAATATGTCTTGCGGCTGATCTGGATGAGTGGCCCACTGCAGATAACCGGGGTTCAATGCGCGTAAATCCTCGTAATCCATGCCCGCGAGCCTTGCGGCCTGGGAAATATCGATCTGACTGCCAATGGCTACGGATCTAAGCACGGGCTCGTTCGGCAGCGGCACCAGTTCGATATTCCACGACTCTGCGTCAAAGACTATGGCGGCGAGTGCGAGCAGCTTGGGTATATGTGCCTCAGTCTCGCCGGGGAGATTGAGGTCCCAGAAATCGAACTCCAGGCTGTCGTTCCTGCGAATCGCTCGTCGCAGATTCCCATCGCCCGTATTGTAAGCAGCGATTGCCAGTAACCAATCCTCGTCAAATTGCGTATAGAGTTGCTCCATATAATCCAGAGCGGCAATTGTGGATGCATGAGGATCCCGGCGTGCGTCGAACCACCAATCTTGCTGCAGGCCAAAGCTAGACCCGGTTGCGCCGATAAACTGCCAGAGTCCGGCGGCATGCTCTCTCGAATAGGCATTAGGGTTGTAGGCGCTTTCGACCATTGGCAGAAGGGCGAACTCCATTGGTAGTCCGCGACGATCGATTTCTTCAACTATCCAATACAGGAAGGGATGTGCACGTTCCTGCATGAGATCGAAATAGCGCTGCTGGGCGGAGTAATTTTGAATGTAGCTTGCGACACTGGGGTGTGTGTAATATTCCGTTAGCTGAAATCCATCACGCATTCTCTCCCAAAGGTCGTCGTAACTCAGAGGCGCTTCCTCTAATGTTTCAACGGCCGTATCTGCGATCGTTCTGTTTCTACGCTGCGCCTCGGGTGCTGCCGCGGATGTTATGGCTGCGGCGTTCTCTGCAGACTCTATGCTAACTGATTTAGTGCTTTCCAAATTTTGACAAGCCGCTAGAAGAGAGAGCGTCAGGCTTATAGAAATGTTCTTGACTAGTGTGTGCAAAATATTAGGACCAATAGAGTGTTCGGTTAATGAGGGGTTTAGAAGGAGTCTTTCCACGCTCGCAGCGTTGCGAATACCTCGACCTCGTCTCTGGGCTCTCTGCCAAGTCGAGTTTTGCTGCTCTCTCGCAATTGGGGTTCTGAGCAGCGAAGAAATGGATTAGTCGCAAGTTCTAAATCGATGCTGGAGGGTAGGGTAGGTAGGCCGGCTGATCGCTTGGCCTTCTCACGGTCTATACGTTGAATGAGAGTCGTGTTTGTAGCATCCGCAGCCAAGGCGAAATTGAGATTCGCTAACGTATATTCGTGAGTACAATACACTTTTGTGGCGGCGGCTAAGGATGATAGCTTGTTCAGAGAGTCGTGCATCACAGCCGGAGTGCCTTCGAAAAGTCGGCCGCAGCCAGCTGCGAAGAGTGTATCGCCGCAAAATAAAATCGGGTTCGATTGGTCTTCGTCTGCGCAATAGTATGCGATGTGGTCAAGAGTGTGACCTGGCACTTCGATTACGGAAAACGCTTGACCGAACACAGTGATTAAGTCCCCCTCGGCGACAGTCTCGGTAATCCCCTTTATGCCGCTGGTCCCAGGGCCGATTACGGAGCAGGAATATTTGCTACTGAGTGCTTGTATGCCTCCGGTGTGATCTGCATGATGATGGGTGATCAAGATGGTGGAGAGGGTGAGGCCGTTGGCTGTGAGATATTCAATAACCGGCCCGGCATCGCCTGGATCCACTACGCACAGATTGTCGCTGCCAGCCTCGGAGGCTGCCCATATGTAGTTGTCTGAAAACGCGGGAATTGGATGAATAGTATCGATCATAGGGATTGAGCTGTGTCGAAAACCACATGATATAAGGATACCCAGCTATTACAAGCCATTATATCCTGCTCAGTTGGCTATTCTGGTGGGATATCACTTAAATTGTTGGCGGATAGAGTTTAAACTAGGCTCATCAGAATTGAGAGGCATCGAGTCACTCCGAGCAAGTAAATGAACCTACTTTCCAAACACGAAACCCGCCGTCGACTCCTGCGGGGTATGCCAGACGCGGATCTGCTTTCCAGCCAGGTGGCACACTGGTTCCAATCTCCTCAGGGAGAGGCTGTTTTTCGGGCAGAGAAAGAGGCGATACATGCCGCGCTGGAGAAGCTTTTCGGCTACCACATCCTACAGTTAGGGTTTAGCGAAGAACACTCGTTGATCGACCAAAGCCCAGTGGGCCATAAAATCATCTTCTCTCCTAACTACAGGCCTGGCTCAACCAGGCCGGTAGCAAATAACGAAGAGTTACCTCTGAGCAGCGATAGCGTCGATGTAGTGGTTATACATCATGCGCTGGACTTCGCGACAGATAGTCATCGCATGCTGAGGGAGGCCACTCGCGTATTGCGCCCAGGTGGTCATATGTTCATTGTCGGGTTCAATCCCTACAGCTTCTGGGGTTTCTGGAAGCTATTCAAGCGAAAGAAGAACATTCCCTGGAGAGGAAGGTTTATTTCGCGAGGGCGTGTCACAGATTGGTTAAAGCTTTTAGATTTACAAATTGACTCCGTTGACTATGGCTTACATTTTATGCCCTTGACCCTGTCGAGATTGTTGCGTCGCGCGAATAGCCTTGAGAAATTTGGAAGGAAGATGCATAGCCCCTTTGGCGGTGCATATTATGTTCGATGTATCAAACAAGTGGCACCGTTGACACCTATTGTGCCAAGGTGGCAACCACTCCGCGCTCGATCCTCAGTGATGCCTGCAGCAGAAAACGTTCGTGCTAAAATCAAGCTCCACTAATTTCTCAGTTATCCAAGTTGAAAGGCGCTCACTATCTCTATGTCCCAAGTTGTTCAGATGTATACCGACGGAGCCTGTAGGGGGAATCCAGGCCCTGGCGGCTGGGGAGTCCTGCTACGCTTCGGTGACGTAGAGAAAACTCTGCATGGCGGTGAAGCCATGAGCACGAATAACAGGATGGAGCTCACAGCGGTTATCAAGGGACTAGAGGCACTGAAAAAGTCTTGCGATGTTTCGATTACTACTGATTCCAAGTACGTACTGCAGGGTGTAACTGAGTGGATGGAGAATTGGAAAAAACGGAACTGGCGCACGGCGAGTAAGAAGCCCGTGATGAATGTAGAACTCTGGAAGGAACTCGATGAACTGGTAGCGAAGCATTCTATTGAATGGACTTGGGTTAAGGGTCACAGCGGCCACGAAGAAAACGAAATTGCAGATCAGTTGGCTAACCGAGGCATCGACGAGTTGAATTCATGAACGATAAAATGCAGGCTGAGAAAACGAGACAATTATGCGTCAGGTAGTGCTTGATACAGAGACAACCGGCTTAGATCCCTCACATGGCCATCGAGTTATCGAGATCGGCTGTGTAGAGATCGATAATCGCAAGCTTACGGGAAGGCATTTTCACTGCTATCTAAATCCCGATCGTGAAATTGACGCAGGCGCGCTTGAAGTACACGGGCTGAGCTCACAATTCTTGGCCGACAAACCGCGATTTCATCAAATTGAGTCCGAGTTTCTTGAGTTCATCGACGGTTCTGAACTCGTCATACACAATGCCCCTTTCGATGTCGGCTTTCTCGATCATGAACTGCAGATGACGAAATCTGACGCGCTCAGTATCGCCAGTTTCTGCGGAATACTCGACAGTTTGCTACTGGCCCGGGAGAAACATCCTGGGCAGCGAAATAGTCTTGATGCACTTTGTAAACGTTATGAAGTCGATAATACCCAAAGGCAACTTCACGGGGCGTTATTGGATGCAGAAATCTTGGCGGACGTCTATCTAACGATGACGAGCGGACAATCCAGTCTCCTACTCGCCGAGGAGGAGAACGAGGACTCCAAAGGCCGGCGCAAGGCGAAAAAGCGCAATACGCAGCGAGAGAATATAACGGTAATCAAGGCGGGGGTTGAAGAACTTGAGACGCATCAAAGGCGGCTGCAAGAAATTGCCGAAAGTAGCGAGGAAGGCTGCTTGTGGCTGCAATTGGAAGGCGAGGCTGGACAGTAGGGGTGTCTGCTCGATTCATCTTGAACAGCGTTCCGAGAAGCTATAGTATCTGGCGCCAGCTACGCACTGAGCCCTAGAAAATATCCAATAAATACAGATTGTTGCGATTTTCTGTGTACGCTTGTGAGAATCAGCGCTGCGATCACCCAGCCATTTATCGAGAATCCATGTTACAGCAAGATCATTTCCTCAGCATCGAACAATTGAGCGAGTCGGATCGATTCATTCTCTTCTATTCCTCGCAAATATTGGTGCGTGAGGAGGATATTCTATGGAGCCACGAGCAGATAATTTCTCACCTGCATGATTCTGCCGACCTTATACTGCTTGAGCGAGACTCAAATTCGTCGGTGATCGCTGTCAGTTTGCAGCAAGATATTTCGGGTATTTTGCAAGCCGAACTCAATTCATTGCGCAGCATCCTGTTTTTTCCGGATCAGGAAAAGTTCCTGCTAGCGGGCAGGGCGAGTCAGTTAGTCGACTGGTATGACAGTCACCGCTATTGCGGTGCCTGTGGCACACAGACTGTGCATCACCAGAATGAACGCACTCTCGTGTGTGAGACCTGCTCAAAGCATTTTTTCCCACGTATCAGCCCCTGTGTGATTATGCTTGTGACGAAGGGCGATCAGATGCTCCTCGCCAGTAGTTCACGCTCAAAGACCAACTTTTACAGCTGCCTCGCAGGCTTCATCGAGATCGGGGAGACGCCTGAAGAAACAGTACGCAGAGAGGTTAGAGAGGAAGTTGCTCTCGAAGTGAACAATATCCGCTACATTTCCAGCCAATCATGGCCCTTCCCATCACAACTGATGTTAGGGTTCCTGGCTGAGTATGAAAGTGGTGAGATCGTCCCAGAGCCGTCAGAGATCGAGGACGCACAATGGTTTGATATCGATTCATTGCCGAATGTACCGTCGGAAAAGATTAGCGTTGCTGGCAAGTTAATCCGTACATTTATTGCAGAAATACAAGAAGCACAGATCGGATAGGATTTTGAATTCCCTTCTCAATAGGGGCAGAATGCAGAAGCTGTTTAAACTACAGGAGAATTTCGCTTGGAATATTTGATTCAGTACGGCATGTTTTTAGCCAAGGCCGCGACCATTGTAGTGGCCATAGTAATCGTGTTTGGTGCAATTTCGGCGAGCGGAAGAGGGCAGCGAAAGAACGGTAAAAAAGGCCACATAAAGGTGACGCATCTGAACGAACATTTCGATGACATGAAGGATACTTTGCGCCACTCGGTACTGGAAAAAGACCAGTTGAAGCAGGTTCATAAGAGCGAGAAGAAGCAGGCGAAGCTTGAATCGAAGGAGCAGGCAAAATCGCTTAAGGAAGCTGTTAAGCGAGGTTCGGACGAATCTAAAGATATAGACTTGGCTATTGACATAGCGGACAGGAAGAAGCGCGTCTACGTACTTAGCTTCACTGGAAATATTGCCGCCGATGAAGTGACTTCGCTGCGTGAAGAGATCACCGCTATTCTCACCCTCGCCGAGCCCAGAGATGAAGTTATCCTGCGCCTGGAAAGCCCAGGTGGGATGGTGCACGCTTACGGACTCGCATCGTCGCAACTGCTTCGTATAAAGGCCAAACAGATTCCGCTTACCATCTGTGTTGATAAAGTCGCCGCTAGTGGTGGTTATATGATGGCCTGTCTTGCGGATCGACTTGTGTCGGCGCCCTTTGCGATTATCGGGTCTATCGGCGTCATAGTTCAATTGCCGAATTTTCATCGAATTTTAAAGAAGAACGAGATCGACTTTGAGATCATAAGTGCTGGGGAGTTTAAGCGAACCTTGACCCAGTTTGGTGAGATCACACAGAAGGGGCGCGACAAGGTACAAGAGGAAGTAGAAACCATGCACGATATTTTCAAAGCATGGATCAAAGAGCATCGGCCCAGTGTCGAGATAGATAAGATTGCTACTGGGGAAACCTGGGTAGGTACGCAGGCGAAAGAACGCTACATGGTTGACGAGATCAAGACGAGCGACGATTGTATAGTGTCGGCTTGTGAAGTGGCCGACGTCTATGAGGTCGAGTATGAAATCCCGCAATCGCTGCAGGACAAAATTGGTGGCGTTTTTCAGGGCACAGCTGAGAAGCTGTTCTCAAACTGGATAGGTAAGTCTACTACCAACACATTTCAATAAATTTAATCGATTTCTCTCCCACGCTAGCGTGTGTAGCTGCAGTGGCGATATTGACAATAAAGGCGGATAGCTGTGGAACAATTCAAAGCATTGCTAGTAACGGAAGAAGCAGAAAGTAAATTTGGCTCTAGCGTAGTGCATCGCTCAGTTGATGAGTTGCCAGCCGGAGATACGCTAATTCGAGTTAACTATTCCTCGTTAAACTTTAAGGATGCTATGTCCTTCAGTGGCAACAAATCTGTTACACGAAACTATCCGCACACGCCTGGAATCGATGCGGCGGGCACAGTACTAAGCAGCGACGACTCGAGTCTTAACGAAGGCGATGAAGTATTGGTTATCGGCTACGATCTGGGCATGAATACCAGTGGCGGTTTTGGGCAGTTGATTCGTGTGCCCTCGGAATGGGTTGTAAAGCTTCCTGGGGGATTGAGCCAGAAAGAGAGCATGATTCTTGGAACAGCTGGATTCACCGCAGCGCTCTGCGTTGAGAAACTCTTGCTTAACGGTGTGCAGCCAGATCAGGGCAAAGTGATTGTTAGCGGCGCGAGCGGAGGTGTTGGTATGATCGCAGTAGCCCTGCTCAGTAAGCTGGGCTTCGATGTGTCAGCCAGCACTGGTAAGGTCGAAGCTCATGCAAAGTTAACTGAGCTGGGGGCTAAAGAGATCGTGGATCGGAACCTGCTTGGGGATGAAAATTCGCGACCCATGCTGAAAGAAGACTGGGCGGGGGCAGTGGATGCCGTGGGTGGGGACACCCTGAGCAATATTATTAAGTCTTTACGTTATGGTGGCAGCGTAGCCGCCTGCGGCTTAGTACAATCGCCTAATTTTACCGCAACGGTACTTCCCTTTATCTTACGCGGTGTCAAATTGCTGGGCATCGATTCGGTGCAACTACCAATAGCGAAGAAGAGAGCGTTGTGGCTTAAGCTCGGCGAGGATTGGAAGTTGGAGAACTTGAATGCCATCTGCACAGAAATAGGTTTCGACGAGTTAGAGGCGAGCCTGAAACAGGTGTTAGGCGGCGGTGCGAATGGTCGCTTCGTGTTGAATCTCGCTAGCTAGTCTCTTCGTAACTTCGGATTAATTGCGATAGGTGTAGGACAGAATAAGACTACGATATAAGAAGAAATTAAGAAGGTGAGAATCGCTGCTCCCTGGATCGTGAGTGAGGCGATCTCGCCAATTACGCCTGACTGCGTCGCAACAAAGGCGATCAATAGCGAAAATTCACTGATCTGACCGAGGCGCAGGCCAGCATCCCAGGCTAGCCTGTCTCTCTCACTGAATCGTTTGAGTAAGTAGCGGAACACGATTGGCTTGATAGTCAATACAGCTGCAGCTATCACAACGCATGCTACTACGATGTCAGGTAATAGGGATAGATTAAACTGAGCGCCCAGAGTGAAGAAGAACAAGATCAAGAAAAAATCCCGAAGTGGTTTCAATCTGTCCGCAATGTAAAGAGATATAGGGCTAGTTGCTAGTGCGACGCCAGCGACGAATGCACCAATTTCTGCAGAAAGCCCTAGCGCCACTCCCAGTTCTGATAGTCCCAGACACCAACCTATGGCGAGTAGAAAAATATACTCCTTGAAATGGTCGAATCGAGCGATTAGTTTGATGAGTATGTACTGTGTTGCAAGGTAGGCGAACACCAACAGTAGCGGAAAGGCGATTAGGACCCGCAATGCGTCTTCCTGTTGCATGTCGCCGGCGTCCAGAAACGTAATTAGAAATATCGCTATGAAGTCCTGCATCAGCAAGATGCCCACCATCAATTCTCCCATGTGTTTCTGATGCAAGACTGTAGTAGGTAGAAGTTTAATACCTATGATCGTGCTGGAGAATATTAGACTAAAGCCAATCACCAGGCTCTCTACTTGGCTAAAGCCGAAGAGTAGGCCGCTACTATAACCAAGTATAACGAACACTACCGAGCTAGCTAGCGTGACAAGAAACGTCTTACGCAGGGTCGAGAGTAGCTTCTTAGGCTGCATATCTAAACCAAGTAGAAACAGCAAAAAGATTATTCCAAACTCAGCAATGTCGGTTAACAGGCTGGCATCGGAAATATAGGCGAGACCGTAGGGTCCGAGCAGAGCGCCAACGCAGATGTAGGCGACGAGTAGAGGCTGCCTCAGAAACAGAGCTATAGTAGAGAGTACTGCCGCACCGCTGAAGATGAGGAAGAATGAGAAGAGCAGGGAATCTTGTTCCATGGCACCGGGTGCTCGCGTATGGTTCTAGACTATAGCGAGTTAGCGACGCCTGAACAAGGGTGTGGGTTCTGCTATGGTGGATTGATAGCCGGTCTTAAAATCTTTGAATGCATCGAGGCAGTTTTGGGGTTCCTGATCGTGACGAATCTCGAAGGTATCGAATCCACACTGTGCCATGTAGTACAGTTGATCGCGGAGAACATCACCGATCGCTCGGACCTCACCCTTATATTCGAATCGTTGTCGCAATTCTCGCGCATTCGTATAAGAGCGTCCGTCGGAGAAAGCGGGAAAGTTAAGGGCAACCAGAGGAAAGGAATGTAGTTCTTCACCAATTTGCTCAATCTGTTCGTTAGAGTCCAGCCATATAGCGATATTACCGCTATACTCGTTTAACTCATCTGCATAGAGTTTCCAGAAGTTGAGCGGCACTATAAAATTTTTCCCCGGCACGGCTTGTAGTATCTCAGGGCCAGTCGCTACCTTTAACACTGTCCAGTGATTGTCTAAGACCGCATCTTTGCTAATCAGCTTTTGCATAGACTTTTTCCTTGAATGGATCCAGACCGATTCGATTGAATGTGTCGATGAACTTTTCATCTTTGTTACGATTGTCTTTATAGACGCCAACTATTTTCTTAACGACATCGGGTATTTCTTCTTGCGCGAAGGAAGGCCCGATTATCTTGCCGAGGCTTGCTTCGTTCTTAGAGGAGCCGCCAAGAGAAACCTGGTAATACTCTTCTCCTTTCTTATCAACTCCGAGTATGCCGATATTCCCAACATGGTGGTGCCCGCAGGCATTCATACAGCCGGAGATATTAATATTCATCTGGCCTATATCCGTGAGCTCAGCCAGATCGTCAAATTTTCTCTGTATTGCCTCCGCTATGGGTATCGACTTGGCATTGGCGAGTGCGCAGAAGTCGCCTCCCGGGCAACAGATGACGTCGGTCAGCAAGCCGAGGTTATGGCTGGCCATGGCGCCAGTCTTCAGCGCTTGCCATAGGTCGAACAGCTGGTCCTGACGCACGTCGGCCATGACTATATTCTGATGATGACTAATCCGAATTTCGCCGAAGCTATACTGGTCGGCTAGGTCGGCTATCTGCTCCAATTGTCGATCTGTTACATCGCCAGGCGCGACTCCCGTCTCCTTGAAGCAGACTGTGACGATGGCATAGCCATCTTTCTTGTGGGGTCTAACATTCTGTGTGTGCCATGCAGCGAATAGTATGTCGCGTTGCAAATTCTGAGTTAACTCGGGCGGGCTGTCGGAAAGTAGTTGATAATCAGGGTCGTCGAAAAATCCCTGACAGCGAGCGATCTCTTCTTCGGTAAGGGTAAGTGCTGAGTCTTTAATTAGCGCCCATTCTTTGAATACTTTCTTTTTGAACTCTTCGACACCCGATTCCTTGACCAGGATCTTGATTCGCGCCTTATATTTATTGTCGCGTCTACCCTCGCGATTGTAGACACGCAGGATCGCCTCGAGTGCAGTGAGGAGATGCTTCTTCTCGACGAAGTCGAAAATCTCCTGTCCTATGACGGGCGTGCGACCGAGACCTCCCCCAGCCAAGATACGAAAACCCACTTCGCCGCTCTCGCCTCGGATCAAATAGATGCCAATGTCGTGAACCTGAGTAGCGGCCTGATCAACTAATGTGCCACAGACTGCGATCTTAAACTTGCGTGGCAGATAAGCAAACTCCGGGTGGAAGGTAGACCACTGACGAATAATTTCGCAATAGGCTCTGCTATCCTCGAGTTCATCGACGGCAACACCGGCGAATTGGTCGGTGGTTGTATTGCGTATGCAGTTGCCGCTGGTTTGCACCGCGTGCATCTCAACTTCCGCAAGATCGGCCAGAATGTCGGGCACTTCGGCGAGCGGGGGCCAGTTTATCTGAATGTTTTGCCGCGTTGTGAAGTGCGCGTAGCCCTTGTCGTAGTGATTCGTAATATAGGCGAGTTTGCGCAACTGCGCTGACGACAACATGCCATAGGGCACGGCAATTCGCATCATCGGCGCAAGCCGCTGCACGTAGAGGCCATTCTGCAGACGCAACGGCAGAAATTCGGCATCGCTTAGTTTTCCATTCATGAAGCGATCCGTCTGGTCGCGAAATTGTGCAACCCGGTCCGCCAACATCTGGTGATCATATCCGTCGTATCTATACATGAATCTAGTGTTCTCTCTGTTTACCGCCAGGCGGTTAAGGGCCTGCTATCTAGTCCAAATTTGGAGTGAGTAATTTTGTCATTATTGCAGTTTCTTTGCCATTTCTGCGGGCGAGATCGTCCACCTGATCTTGGGTTATCTTTCCAACAGAGAAGTAACTCGAATCGGGATGTGCGAAATAGAAACCGCTGACGCTGGCCGCGGGGCTCATGGCGAAACTTTCGCTAAGTTCAATACCAGTTTGCGCCGGAGCATCTAATAACGTGAACAGGGTTTCTTTTTCAGAATGGTCTGGGCATGCCGGATAGCCAGGTGCTGGCCGAATTCCGCGGTACTTCTCTTTAATGAGCTCTTCCGCGGAAAGGCTTTCTGTAGGCTCATAACCCCAAAATTCTGTGCGTACTCGGGCATGCATGCGCTCGGCGAATGCCTCGGCGAGGCGATCTGCCAAGGCCTTAACCATGATGGCAGTATAGTCATCATTCTTTGCGGCGTATTGCGCGGCCAGTTCGTCAGCACCTATGCCCGTAGTTACGGCAAAGCCCCCAATGTAGTCTGTACTGGCGCTGGCATTGCTTTTAGGTGCAATGAAGTCTGCGAGACAGCGATTTGGCAGGTCGTCTTCCTTTGGCGCCTGCTGGCGCAGGAAATGAAGCTTCGCAAGTGTCTCTCCAGTTTCCTCGGGCGTATACAGTTGGACGTCGTTTTCTGCAATCTTGTTTGCAGGCCAGAACCCGATCACGCCTTTTGCCGTGAGCAGTTTTTCGTCGACGATTCGCTGTAATAACTCCTGCGCATCGGCGAAGAGGTCGGTTGCAGCTTTGCCAACCTTTTTATCATTAAGTATTGCAGGGTATTTCCCGGCGAGGCTCCAGGTGATGAAGAATGGCGTCCAGTCTATGTATTCGAGAAGCTCCTCGAGCGGATAGTCATCGAAAAGCTTCGTTCCCAGGAATGTTGGCCGGGAGGGCAGGTAGTTCTCCCAATCGCTCTTAAAAGGATTTGCATTGGCATCTGCATAGGAGAGAAGCTTGCGTCTGCTAGACCTATTGGCCGTCCGTTCGCGTATGACTTCATATTCGCTGCGTAGCTTCTGCGCATACTCCGGCTTGTTATCTGGATTGAGAAGCGTGCTTACAACAGAAACGCTCCTGGATGCGTCCGGCACATAGACTGTGCTGTCGTTGCTATAGTGCTGTTCAATTTTGACCGCGGTATGCGCCTTCGATGTAGTCGCCCCACCAATAAGTAGGGGTATATTGAAATTCAATCGCTGCATCTCGCCGGCGACATGCACCATCTCGTCTAGCGATGGGGTTATCAGTCCGCTAAGACCAATCACATCTACATTCTCGTCCTTCGCTACCTGCAGAATCTTCTCGCAGGGAACCATCACACCGAGATCGATGACATCGTAATTATTGCAGCCGAGCACAACCCCGACAATATTCTTGCCGATGTCGTGCACATCGCCCTTCACAGTGGCCATCAATATCTTGCCCTTGCTTTGGACTGTGTCGCCTTTCTCCGCCTCAATGAAGGGCAGTAGATGGGCAACAGCCTGTTTCATGACCCGTGCACTCTTTACTACTTGTGGCAGGAACATCTTGCCACTGCCGAAGAGATCGCCGACTTCGTCCATGCCCTTCATCAGCGGGCCTTCGATAACGTGAATTGGCTTGTCAGCTTTCTGTCGTGCTTCTTCTGTATCTTCTTCGATAAACTTCGTGACGCCCTTGACTAGCGCGTAGGCAAGGCGTTTTTCTACACTAGACTCACGCCAAGTCAGGTCTTCCTCGGTTTTCTTCTCGGCACCTCCTGAATAGTTGGCGGCCACATCCATCAAGTTCTCAGTTCCATTCGGAGTTCTGTTTAAAATGACGTCTTCCACGGCTTTTTTCAGGTCGGCAGGGATGTCGTCATAGACGGTCAGTTGCCCGGCATTTACGATGCCCATAGTTAGACCAGCCTGAATCGCGTGATAGAGAAACACCGAGTGAATAGCCTCGCGAACTGTATTGTTGCCCCTAAAGGAAAAGGATACATTGCTAACTCCCCCCGAAATCAATGCGCCAGGAAGATTTGCCTTAATGAAGCGGCAGGATTCGATGAAGTCCACGGCATAGTTGTTATGTTCTTCGATGCCTGTAGCTACCGCGAAAATATTCGGATCGAATATGATATCGCCAGGTGGGAAGTCTAGCTTCTCCGTTAGCAGGTCATAGCTACGCTTGCAGATCGCGTTCTTCTTATCCAGCGAGTCGGCCTGGCCGTTCTCGTCGAACGCCATGACGATGACGGCAGCACCGTATCTTAGACATAGTTTAGCCTTGGCGAGGAAATCTTCCTCGCCTTCCTTCAGGCTGATCGAATTCACAACAGATTTACCCTGTATGCATTTCAGCCCAGTCTCGATGATCTCCCACTTAGAGGAGTCGACCATAATGGGGACACGACAGATGTCTGGCTCGGAGGCGACCAGCTTCAGGAATTTTTCCATCGCCAGCTGGGAATCGAGCATGCCTTCATCCATGTTGATATCGATGATCTGAGCGCCAGACTCGACCTGTTGTAAGGCTACCTCGAGTGCTTCGTCATAGTTTTCATCGATGATCAGTCTGGCGAATTTCTTTGAGCCAGTTACGTTGGTGCGCTCTCCTACATTGACGAAGAGGGAGGCGGCATCGATATTGAACGGCTCTAAGCCGCTCAGGCGGCAAGCTGTTTTAAGCTTGGGGATCTTGCGCGGAGCAATATCCTTGACCGCTTCGCATATGGCCTGGATATGCGCAGGCGTAGTACCGCAGCAACCACCTACAATATTAACGAATCCACTCTCTGCGAATTCTGCAATGATTGCAGACATCTCCTGGGGGGATTGATCGTATTCACCAAACTCATTTGGCAGGCCTGCGTTGGGGTGTGTAGAAACCAAGCAGTCTGCTATAGCGGAGGTCTCTTCTACGTGAGGGCGCAGTTGATCCGCACCTAGCGCGCAGTTGAATCCGATAGACAGTGGTTTTGCATGGGCTACGGAGTTGCAGAACGCTGCGACTGTCTGACCCGACAGCGTGCGACCGCTAGCATCAGTAATTGTGCCCGATATCATGATGGGTAGAGAGAAGCCCTGCGCCTCGAAGCATTCGCTCACAGCAAAGATCGCCGCCTTCGCATTTAGAGTATCGAAGGCTGTCTCTATCATGATGATATCGGCGCCGCCTTCGATAAGGGCATTCGTGGAATTGCTATAGTCCGCGACCAACTCATCGAAGCTGATGTTTCTGAATCCCGGGTCACTGACTTTTGGCGATATAGATGCTGTTTTGCTCGTCGGACCCAGGACTCCGGCTACAAAGCGCGGCCGATCGGGAGTCTGGGCGGTGACTTCGTCGCAGGCCTGCCTGGCGAGCTTGGCGGCCTGCAGGTTTAATTCATAGGCCAAATCTTCAAGATGATAGTCAGCCTGCGAGCTGCGTGTTGAATTGAAGGTATTGGTCTCGACGATATCTGCACCGGCGTCCAGATAAGCACGGTGAATTTGCTTGATTACCTCGGGCTGAGTGAGGGAGAGCAGGTCGTTATTGCCTGCGAGCTCATGGGGAAAGTCCGCGAAGCGATCACTGCGAAAATCTGCGTCCGACAGTTTGTGGGACTGAATCATTGTGCCCATCGCGCCATCGAGCACCAAAATGCGCTTTTCTAGCTGTTTGCGGATAATTTCTTCTGATCTCTTGAATTTCATGTCGATGTACTCAATTACTACTACTGCGTATAGAAAAACGGGCTGCGAAAAAGCGCTCAATTCTAGCAAAGACCGAGGCTCAGGGCATTGTTAAAATAACCTAGTATTCCGCTTGGTTATTCTAATTTCTTGCCGATTGGAGTATCATTCACGCAGTTCAATACATTAGCGCGAGATAGACTTATGGTTACCATCACCGAATCTGCACAGGAATACCTAGCGGAATTGCTCAAGAAGCAGGATTGCGAGGGTATTGCAGTGCGAATTTTCATTCTGGATGCAGGCACACCGAAAGCCGAAACCTGCATTTCTTTTTGTCGACCAGGTGAAGAAAAAGAAGACGACGAAGTGAAGCTATATGAAAGCTTTAAGACCTTCATCGAGCAGAATAGTATACCTTTTTTAGAGGAGGCGGTAGTGGACTTCGCCAAGGATTCCATGGGCGGACAACTCACTATCAAGGCGCCAAACTCCCGACTTCCAAAGGTCAATGATGCCAGCCCGATTGAAGACCGAGTCAATTACATTCTCTACAACGAGGTTAATCCTGGCTTAGCCGCCCACGGTGGTCACGTATCACTCGAAGAGATGTTCGAAGAGAACGTGGCCGTACTCCGCTTTGGTGGTGGATGCCAGGGATGTGGCATGGTCGACGTAACGCTTAAGGATGGCGTAGAGAAGACTTTACTAGCGCAGATTCCGCAATTGAAAGAAGTTCGGGACGTCACAGATCACACTGTGAAGGAAAACGCCTACTACCAGTAGGCTAGACAGCTGCCTCGCCGCTATTCTTCTATGTAGGATAGTGAGCGAGCAGTGCCGAGTAGAGCTTGTCTTGATATTCGGTATCATTGGGATCCAGGCTACCCATGATCTCTACCAGATACTCATTGTCCTCACGCCCATGCCAGATTTTCAGATAGCTTCCTTCCTGATAGCCCTTATCCTGACGAAAGAAGTTAAGCACATTCTTTCCGACGTATTGGCAGTAAAGCTCGGTCCAATCCATCTCACATTTGCCCATGATTGCGGCAAAAACCGATAGTTCTATTTTGCGTGCCGCAGACAGAGCGATAAGCAACTCTAGCTGAGTCACCAGGTCAATGGCATGCAGATCGTGCTGCTGGCCGTCGAACGTGATCAGGTCGCGGCTCCCGAGCTCTGCTAGCTGCTGAGTCAGTTTCGCCAGTGCTGAGGCCTCATCGCCATTTTCCTGCAGTAGAATCTCCGACAGGAGAAAGTGCCATATATCGATAAGTTCCATCTGAAGCTGTGGAAGGTCCTTTTCCTGCTTCTTCCACCACTTCCAGCCATGGTGTTCAATTGCCTCAGCGGCCTCGATGACAACAGCTCGCAAATAGGGGTAACGGGCGGCTACCCAATTTGGGTCTACCTTGGTATTCATTGCTGACTGTAGCGACAGCATGGTTTTAGCTTGTTGATCTGACAGCATGAGCGAGATTCTAAGGTTGTGGGGGTGAGCGGAGTGCTCTTGGGTATCTATCGATGATTTTTTGCTGAGGGGCCGCAGGCTAGCTGCGGCTTACCGACTGGAGCTTTGCCTGTTTAGCCAATGTGCTGAGCATCTCTTTGCGACTGCTAAGCATGTCGTTGTAGGACTTCCTGGCAGCGAGAACTTCAGAGTTTTCTTGATCCGAGGAATCCAACTCCGAGAGCCAAGTCTCTAACACTTGAATCTCGCTGTTAAGTTGAGCAGTACCTTCTTCGATCAATTTTTGATCAATGCTAACGCTAGCATCGTCATCAGTTTGCTTCTGACGCTTATCGCTCATGGTTGGTTTCCTAGTAGCCCCAACAGCCCCTGATCCGCGGGCTTTGTTCTTATCGACACCCAGATTGCATCGGCCGATTCGCTCAGGTCTGTAAGTCCGCGCAGCTTTTCGCAGTCTATTGGAGTCAGACAGAGCCTGAAGCGAGGATGGCATAGTCCAAATAGGCGGTCAAGAAGTGGGGAATACAAGGATGAATTCAGCTGGTGGTCGTTTCAAAGTGGGA
>CAXBLN010000036.1:0-26314 GCA_963976555.1 uncultured Gammaproteobacteria bacterium | reverse complement strand
TGCGCGCATGGGAGGGCCTGGACGTTAGGCAGACTGCGACCGCCATGGAATGCGCCGAGGGTAGCGTGAAAACTCACTACTCCCGAGCCATACACAGCCTTCGAGCTAAATTAGGTGAACACTGGCCATGAATAAATCGGACGAAGCAGCATTCGTGCAGGAAGTTTGCAGGCAGCTAGATGCCAGCATTGCGCATCTCCCAAAATCCACCGTTCAGCATCTAGATGCGAGTAGGCAAGCAGCTGTTATGCAACAGGCTCACCTGTCCTCGCAGGACGACGAGAGACTGGCAAATGCAGTCGGCAGAGAACTGGATGATCGCAGCACGGTGTCCCCAGAAATAGAAGCGCGACTTAACCAGATTCGGCAGAGCGCAGTCGCAAGGTTTGAGGCACTGCAGCATGAGAGGGCAGCAAGCGTCAGATTTTCATTTGGAGCATGGCTTAAAACCCAATTCGACGCTTTCAACTATGCCACTTCTGCGGGTATGCTAGCTACAGCCTGCGTCCTGATTACGGCCATATCGATATTTTATGTGAGCTCCAGACCGGCAGGTACTTTGACACTAGAGGCAGAGATAGGCCTCGTCGCTACAGCCGAAGACATCGAACTCTATGAGAATTTGGAATTTTATCTGTGGCTTGCCGAGAACGAGTCACTCACTCTATGAGTGTTCAGGCATTAGTTTGCGGCACAGGATTCAAGCCTATTCGGGTCGCACGCTGTTTGCGGCATGCATGACTGGAGTCTTCTCGAATGCATATGCTGCAGAGAACGAGCAGAACGAGACATTACCAGATCTTGAATTCCTAGAGTTTCTAGGTCAGTTCGAGACCGATGCGGGTGAATGGATAGACCCTGACAGCCTCGCCGCCGAAGAATTTACGGAGTTGCTAGATGCATCTTCAAATATTGAGTCCGATAGTGATTCAACAAATACAGATGACACGAATACTAACGAATAATGACTAAGCGAAACGCCCTCAGCAACCTGCTCTTACTCGTGATTTTTTTCACGCAGTTCGCCTTCGCCCAGGAAAAGACACCCTGGACCGACCTGTCTTTAGAGGAGAGACAGATCCTGCAACAGCTAGAGCCTCAGTGGGAGACTCTCAGCGCTGAGAGACAACAGCGCCTGCGTCGAGGTGCGAATCGCTGGCAGCAAATGCAACCCCTGCAGCGTTCGCAAGCGCAGGAGCAGCAACAGAGATTTCAGAATCTTTCTCAGCAGCAACAACAACTAATCAATCAACGCTTCCAGCGATTCAATAGCCTAAGTCAGTCACAGCAGCGTCGTCTGCGTAACATTCAGCGGCGTTTTCAAAATATGCCGGAGGCTGAGCGTAGCCGACTTAGGGAGCAATTCGAGCAGCAGATTCGTCAGCGCAACGATCGCGCCAACCGAACTGACGCGGTACGAAGCACTGAAAATCAGCAACGCATCCGTGACGTCATACGTCAGAATCAGAATGTATTGCGACAGAATAGAAATCAAACGCCTCAGGTACGACCACAAACTCCGCAACGACCCAATGCAACCAGGCCGCCAGGATAATTCCCCAGAGTTTATTCGCCTATTGGCCAGGCATTGGTAATTGGATAACGCCTATCGCGGCCGAACCCGCGCTGCGTAAGTCTCACCCCAATCGGGCTCTGACGACGCTTGTACTCATTTAGGTCCACCAAGCGCAGCACGCGTGTGACGGTCTTTTCATCGAAACCTTGGTCGATGATGGCTGTGGCACTCTGATCGTTCTCTACATATAACTCGAGAATACGATCGAGGATATCGTAGGGAGGCAGACTGTCCTGGTCGACCTGATCAGGCGCGAGTTCAGCCGACGGTGGTCGCTCGATTACTCTCTGCGGGATAACTTCCTCCGCCTCGGTGGAGAATTCCTCATTGCGATAACGAGCCAGTCTATAGACCAAAGTCTTCGATACGTCTTTTAACACATCGAAGCCACCTGCCATATCCCCATAAAGCGTCGAATACCCGACAGCTATCTCGCTCTTGTTTCCTGTGGTGAGAACCAACAAACCCTTCTTGTTTGAAATCGCCATCAACAGTACGCCGCGGCAGCGGGCCTGCAAATTCTGCTCGCTGACGTCAGCATCGAGGTTAGCGAACTGCGACTCCAAGGCCTTGATAAATTCCAGATAAATTTTCTCGATGGAAATCTGTTGATAGTCGACGCCTTGCTTATTAGCCTGTTCTGCGGCCACATCGAGACTGAGCTGCGACGTATAGGCAAACGGCATCATCACCGCCTGCACACGATCACTGCCCAGTGCGTCGACTGCGATCGCCAGAGTTAATGCAGAGTCGATACCCCCAGACAGGCCCAATACAATACCCTTGAACTTGTTTTTGTCTACATAGTCCCGAACTCCGAGTACCAGACTCATATATACCTGAGCCTCTAACGACAGGGAAGGCGCGATAGACTGCAGTGGGATTTTGCAGGGCCCACCCTCCGTTTCGTTCCCATTAACGACAACCGGTACTAATTCCTCAACATAACTAGGGGCTAAACGATGGCACTCGCCTGTTGCAGTAACCACCATTGAACCGCCATCGAAAACCAGCTCGTCTTGGCCGCCCACCATGTTCACGTAAATAATCGGAAAGCCTCCTTCTATGCTTCTCTCTCGAAGAAGTGCCTGCCTCTCGCTTAACTTATTTATATGAAAAGGAGACGCGTTGATGTTGATCATCAACTGCGCACCCGCCGATTTGGCCTGCTGAACTGGCTCCGGCTTCCACATATCTTCGCAGATAGTAAAGGCGACTCTCTGACCTGCTATCTCGAGCAGACAGGCTTCACTGCCAGGATTAAAATAGCGCTGTTCATCGAAAACCTGGTAGTTCGGGAGATGCTGTTTGCGGTAATTCGCTACTATCTCTCCACGACAAATTATTGCTAAAGAATTGTATAGCTTGCCATCCACTCTCTCCGGATAACCAACCACAAGGTGAGCCTCTAAGCTCTCGTCGCAAACTCGCTTTAGCGCCTTCGCTATTCGAACGGAAAGGCTCGGTCGGAACAGCAAATCTTCAGGGGGATAGCCAGTCAATGCCAGTTCGGGAAAGGCAATTATGTCCGCTGAATATTCCTGCAAAGCCTTCTTCGCATTATCAATTATTTTTGAGGTATTGGAGTCAATATCCCCAACTGAAAAATTGAGTTGTGCCATCACGATGTTAATTTGCTGCCCCATAACCATCTCTTTACTGTTATCCTTATTTCGCGCCCGGGGAGAGCAAGATTAAGACGATCACTGCAGTCCCCTGGGCTTTTGATCGATAATTTCGATCAGTGAGCTTTACTGACTAAACTTATTGGTATAATGCCCAATGGCACGGCAATTGTAACGGAAAGCATGAACGAAAGAACCGCATATCCAGGCCAGATATACAACGTTTCCGTTGTCTACAATATCTACCGTATTATCCTACCTCTCGTGCTCCTGGTTAGCTCTGTTGGACCGGGCTCCACGCTGCTCGGAGATCTGGACCCCACTCTCTTCATTCAAGTCTGCACGGCCTACGCCGTCCTTGGCATAGTCATAACGTTCTTCATACCCATCGGCACACGCATCGTGAGCAGTAAGCACATTCTCACGGGCAGCCTGATCATCGATATATTTGCTATTACTCTGCTCACCTACAGCAGCGGGGGCATGATTAGCGGACTCGGTCTGCTATTAATCGTGACCGTAGCTTCGGGCAGCATCCTGATCCGAGGAAGAATAAGCACATTTCTTGCCGCGGTCGCTGCCCTCTCACTTATCTACAGTGAATTATATCTTGCTTTGTCATTCGATAATTCCGCGAATCAGTTTGTACAGACCGGCATTCTGGGCGCGATATTATTCGCGACGTCTCTGTATATTCAAACACTGACTAATCGTATCTATAAAGCGACAGTGCTGGCAGACAAACAAGCCAGCGATATCGTCGATCTCGAAAAACTGAACAATGAAATCATTCAGCGCATGCGCACTGGCGTCGTAGTCGTGAATACGGCACATCAAATCGTTAGTATGAACAGTGCAGCGCGAAGCATCCTGTTACCGATTCTTCAAGCGGGCGAAGAGGGGGAGCAACAACAGATGCTACCCGTTGTAATTTCTGAGCAACTAGAACTTTGGAAGATCAATTCTAAACGGCAACCACAGCCCATCATTATTCCGAGTTCGAAGCGCCAGGTTCAGTTAAATTTTGCGTTCCTGAATCCTGACTCTGATTCAGACGTACTGGTTTTCCTCGAAGACAATCGACAGATCGTACAACGAGTAAGGCAGATGAAACTCGCCTCACTGGGGCGACTAACTGCAAGTATTGCTCATGAGGTAAGGAACCCACTCGGCGCCATAAGTCATGCCAGCCAGTTACTCCGAGAATCGGTAACCGTCACAGACGACGATAAGCGGATGATCGAAATAATCCTCGAGCACTGCAATCGAGTAAACCTGATTATCGAAGACGTGCTCGACGCCTCTCGTCATGACGACACAACAGCAAACCTGTTAGATCTGGAAGAATGGCTTACAACTTTCATCGACAGCTATAAGGCAACACATGAGCTTTGTGATGAGATAGACCTAAAAATTGTCACTCCAGAGGTTAAGGTCAATGTTATTGAGGGGCAACTAGAGCAGGTTCTGAATAACCTTTTCGATAATGGGCTGCGTTATAGTCACAAGCAAACCGGTAGTGCCACGCTATACGTTCAGGCAGGAATGGATGATAGAGACGGCGATCTACTGCGTTATGTGCATATCATCGATGACGGCCCAGGCATTAACGAAGAAGATGAGAACCAACTCTTCGAACCCTTCCACACCACCGAGTCTAGTGGCACTGGGCTGGGTCTTTATATCTCCAGGGAACTGTGCGAAGCTAATCAATCGCAGTTGGTATACGGCAGAACCCCTTCTGGAAAGAGCTGCTTCAGCATTTATTTCGGCAATCCGGATCGGGTAATGGCTTAAAATGATCTGTACTTTTCCTACAACCATGAAACCCTTATGACAAATCGAGTTCTTATTGTCGACGACGAACCGGACATTCGTGAGCTGTTAGAAATCACGCTCGGTAGAATGTCCCTGGCTACGAATAGTGCGGAAGACTTAGCCTCCGCGAGGCATCTCCTGTCCACGGAAAAGTTTAATCTTTGTCTTACCGACATGCGGCTTCCCGATGGCGATGGCATCGAACTCGTCGAATTTATCCAACAAAAGTATAAGCAGATGCCCGTGGCAGTAATTACAGCGCATGGAACTACCGAAACCGCCATAAAGGCATTAAAAAGCGGCGCTTTTGATTTCGTATCGAAACCAGTAGATTTACAAAAATTACGAGATCTGGTGAATTCGGCGCTGAGGCTCCCTGAACAGAAGAACGCGGATTCCCTGAAAGATGATACTAGCGGCGCTCAAGTCGGACCCTCTATTACCGGGCAATCGAGTCGCGTCATCGAACTCAGAGAACAAATCGCTAAATTGGCCAGAAGTCAGGCTCCTATTTATATAAGTGGCGAATCTGGTAGTGGAAAAGAACTGGCAGCGAGAGCGATCCACCAACATAGCTCCCGTAGCGGCAAGCCCTTCATCGCAGTCAACTGCGGCGCAATTCCTAGCGAACTTGTAGAGAGTGAACTATTTGGCCACATCAAGGGCAGTTTTACGGGTGCAGACAACGACAAACAAGGGCTATTTCAGGCAGCACACGGCGGCACGCTGTTCCTCGATGAGATTGCCGACCTGCCTCTGCACACTCAAGTTAAGCTGCTAAGAGTCATCCAGGAGAAGGCAATCAGGCCCGTCGGCTCGCAGCAAGAAGCTGCTGTAGACGTTCGAATTTTAAGCGCCACACACAAGAATCTAGCCGCAGAAGTAGAGCTAGGACACCTGCGGCAGGATTTATATTTTAGGCTGAATGTTATCGAGTTGTCGGTCCCCAGCCTGAGGGAGCGCAAGGACGATATACCTGAGCTTTGCCTCAGCATATTGAACAAGATAGCGAAGGAAAACTCCGCCGATGTCTGCCAGGTTAGCAACGAAGCCATAGAGGCTTTGCTCAGCTATCATTTCCCGGGCAACGTCAGAGAACTGGAGAACATTCTGCAGCGCGCAGCAACCCTGTGTGAAGAAAATACTATCCAAGCCTCGAACCTCGAGTTCATAAACTCACCCAGCCCCACACCCAGCGGCGACTCGAAATCGAAACCAGCAAGCTCAGAAGTCGACGACGACGCAAAAATCGGCGAAGATTTTTCACTGGAAAAACATCTAGAATCCATTGAAATCGAAGCCATCGAGAAGGCGCTGGAAGAGACTCGATGGAATAAAACCGCAGCCGCGAAGAAGCTTGGTATGTCTTTTAGATCCCTGCGCTATCGCCTCAAGAAACTGGGGCTGGATTAGCTCTAGTACCGCTACATCAGCTCCTCGCTTAATCGCTTCCCAAAATTATGCCCTCATCGTTTGGCGAAATTCTAGTGTCTTAGTGGCTAGTATATCGCCATTTTGCAATGAAATTTACCGAGACTCTAATACTCGTCTACACTAAGTCTTAGTGCGTTCGTTATCATCAGGGAGGTGAAACGAATTGAAGAAAACAAGTGGGTTGACGCTAATGGAACTGCTTATTAGCTTAGGCATCTTGTCCATACTATTAGGTTTAGCTCTGCCGAATTTCAGGGCCATGGCTCAGTCGGTATCAGGGGACGTGACCTTGAGAAAACTGGCAAACGCGATCCAATTCGGGAAGGCCACAGCAATCACGAATAATGCAACCGTAACTCTCTGCCGTTCAGACGATGGTTCCGATTGCGGTGGTAACTGGCAAGACGGCGTCATGCTATTCATCGACAGTAACCGCAATCGGGAATTTGATGGTGATGATGACCTGCTTCGTCATATTACATTCCCAGACGGCAATGGCAGCATTCGATTCAGAGCCTTTCAGAACAAACAATATCTGCAATTAACCAGCCTGGGCACGACTCGAGATCAGAATGGGAATTTTACTTACTGCCCATACACCGGCGAGAATGTATTCGCCAGGCAATTGATAATAAATCGAACCGCAAGACTGCGATTCGCTCAGGATAGCAATGGAGATGGGGTGCGGGAGGATAGCCGCGGCAGGCCGCTGGACTGCGATTAAGTAAAGATGCTAACGCTGCCAGCACTCCGCAACAGTGTCGCCGGTTGCACCACGAGCACCGGTGTTAGATATGGTGAGGGTCGCACAGGCATCAGCCGCCTGGTCACCCTGCGCTGTAGCCGTGGCCAAAAAGCAATTTGTTATTGCACCTCCGGCACAGGCTGCGACGCTGATAGCATACAAACCATTCTGCGTCGTACGATCACGGTCTGCTACTACCGGAGTATTCAGTGGCGTAGCATCGTTTACATAGGTATTGAAATTGGAGAAATGACGCTCTTGATCCGAAGCGACAATCAGTAGTTCGGACTTCGCTTCGGCGCGACCGGATCGCAATACGCTATTCTGGTAAGCCGGCAATGCAATGCTCATTAACACTCCCATGATCGCGATTACGATCAGCAATTCAATGAGTGTAAATCCTTTTGGGTTTGAGCCTTGCATCTTCTGACCTCAGCACTTTTCGCTTTGTCTGTGAATCAATTCTACTTAGCAGCTAGTTATCTTCCAGGGCCTGAATCATATTCAGCGGACCCAGTATCTCGATTCTGGCTAGCACACCATCGCGGTTGAGAGTGTAACGAACAACCAAACCCTCGTCGAGGGCTTCATCTCCAACCTGCTGACCATTCAAAAATACTAAAGATATTCCATTTCTAAAATCGAAGTTCTGCCCCGATATTGTCAGAAAGCCGTCATCCTGTGCTTCCACCTGAATCGTTCCCGTCTGCGCACCTGCTAGCACACCCTGTGCACTCGCGGAGAACGTTACAAGCAATAGCAGCATCGCGATGGTTGAGACCACCCAACGCCTAGTTCCATTTAAGAGTATTAAGTATTTCATCGTATCTATTTCCTGGTTCCATAGTGCTTTGGAATAATAATTCAATCGAATCCTATTCTAGCTGTCGCCACGATTGTCTGCCGTAGGATTCGACTCCAACACTGAGCTGAATCACGTCGATATCGCCGCTCGCGCCACTACCGAATGCAACATCTTGCGCTCCATCGGAGAGAATACTAACTGTCGGCATGATGCCCACATCAGACGCACGACCCGATGCGTCACCGTCATCGCCGTCGTACTCTCCATCTTGATTTAGATCGAATGGAGGAAATTCAAGAGCTCCACCACTTCTGAAATCTAACTCCATCAGAAAGCTGGTACCGCCAAACTCACACTCGACCGACGATGGCACCAAGGTAGTGAAGATTACGCGACCGTTTCTCACGATGGCATTACTGACCTGGCGCTCACCGAAGTTACTCACATTAGCAGACCCTTCGACATTGGTTGGCATCAAGTCTAGCTTCCAACCCATATGGCTACCCCAACTGATAGGATTGTCCGACACGTCACGTAATGTGTAGTCCGTATCGTCGACGCCGTCATCGTCGGTGTCGAAGGACTCCACGTACTGATCCGTGATCGTTTGAGCCAATAGATCTGAGCTAGTAAATGGCACCAGGGTAGATTCGTTCTTGTCCCAAATCCCATAGAAAGATTGTGTAGTTTGTCCAATAGGGTCGTTGTCATTTATTTCCAAATACTGGCCCGTGCCGAAGAAGACCATAAATCCCGGAAAGTTGTCTGGATGAAAAGTGGCCTGTGGCTGCGAAGTAATTGGCTGATCCGCGGGCGTCGTGAACAATGGATCCGGAGTTCCCGCTGTAGAGAATGCGACATCCCATGTGGCCGTCGATGGATTCGTCACGTCGAATTTCCACATGTTTCCGAGCATATCACCAGCATAGATATAGTCCACTATGGCGTCGGCATCAGCGTCGATTAGCAGAGGAGTAGCCAGACCATTGGGCGTTCCCACGTCTCCTGCCTCCGTATCTATCTTCTTGATAAGATCGCCGGTTTCGATGTCGACGATAAAGAGGACTGCGTGGCCCGTTGTACTGGCATTGCCATCCGCCTCGGTATTGTTGTAACCATTACCGAATACAGCCGCCCAGGTTCCGTCGGCCATCTTCGCTATCTGCGGCCGGCCATAGGTGTAGCCTAGATCAGCATCGTCACTGTCATCGAACTCCCAGAGCGCTATGCTGGCAGCGCTTGCCTCATCGAAGATCGTAGGATCGGTTACATCAAGAGCAAAGATGTTCTGCCCGCCACCCGAAACTCCTGACACCAACATAGTTCTCCACAGTCCATCTGTGGCGCTATCTGGATCGTCCATGTCATCCAGGAAGGCGTCGATAACGTTCGGCCCGCCATCAACAAAGTAACGGTGCTCGTAGTCCTCCGATGTAAGTTGCCAAAGCTGATCATAGGTTGAAGTGGGAACATAGGCGATTACCTCATTCCCCGTATCCTCGTCAAAGCCGTGCAGCATGCCATCGTTCGCCCCAACGTAGACGACGCCGTCGCGAGTAGCGTGCTCGATGACAAAGTCATTGTATGACTTCACTTCCATATCATCCGCATAACGCCCTACTGGCTCTTTAACAAACTTGGGATCGGAATTCACGATATCCCCAAGCACGCTGCCACGAATTCGAAAGTCTTGGCCCGCGCCTTCGTTGGTCCTGTCCCCTCGAAGGTAATTGATGAACGCGGCACCATAGGCCTGATTGTTCGCTATCTCAGTTCCATCCACCGTGGCTGGGGAATACGGCGCATCGCTCATCAGTGTAGTAATGTCGGTAGGGCTGAATTCCAGCAGCGCATCTGGACTGGTGTAATCGACAGGAAAACGGAATGGGATGCCCTGACCTTCGAGCGGCCCGCCTGGAATAACATCAGCGTCGGCGTTAAAGGTAATTATCTCGCGACCCGTATTGTAGTTTTGACTATTGACGCGAGAACCTGCCTCCCAGTCCGGAGTGCCTGCGATTGAGCCGTCCAGATTAATCTGAAACGCGAGTAACTGACCCTTCCAGTCAGAGCTATCGAATCGAGCCTGAAACAAATGACTTCCGGCATTCAGTGAGCCTGTGTTCGTGGCTACTGAGGCGGCTGAACCTACGCGGTCCGCAATTTCCAGCAGCGCCTGGGCAATAGCTGTTGCTACTCCATCTGTGGTCTGTGCTGACACGAATGTGCCCTTACTATTGAAGGCTGCATGCCAAAGGTCATCGATTTTTTCGGGGTCTGAATTCACGCTGCCGTCGTGCCACGCACCATCTTCCTCCAGAACTGGATCTGGCCAGCCATCGTCATCGGTGTCTACAAGCAGACCCTGCACACCGAAGGCCACCGTAAAGGAAACCATATGCTGTTTTTCGTTCGGGTCGACTGGAGATGTCGGCACATCATTCGGCAGAGGACTCAAGTCCGTGTTGTAGAAGTAGTGTGCAACATCGGCCAGTGTATCGCTAGCGCCGTCGTCGTCCTCATCCCCGATCGCCGAGGTGTAGGGATCGCTGCCGCTCCAATATCCATCGGTAAAAAGAATCGCATAGTTCTGCTGGCAGGCCGATATAATTGGATTGTCATAATCTGCGGAATAATAGTCTGAGAAGTATCGTCCTACTCTCTCCAATCCACGCCTGAGTGGCGTACCGTTGCTATCCCATGTGTATTTGAACATCGCATCCGCGATCGCCGCATTGTGTGCCGGATAATCATCGTCGATAGCGGTATCACTGGGCACCTCGCGAAATAGCGAACCGTAATCGTTCAGCAGACTTAAACCGAAGCGAAACGAAGAGTTTACGGTCATGACGCGCGCGACCGCAGCCTTCATCACGAAGGAACGTCTTCGGTGGTACTGGTACCAGTTCGCGATATTCTGTTTAGCCGCAGTAACTGTTCTGCCGTAGGGATCTGTTTCAAAACCGCTAAGATTATTCGTAGTGCGTACGGTCCCGAAACAGCTTCCGTAGGGAGGGGTTGCTTGAGCGTCGGTGAGATTGCAATCCGGACTACCATCGACACTTGCGAATGTTGTGGTCAAAAATTCAACGTCGATATCTGTCGCATTGACGGTGTACTTTATGTGACTGTCCCACAGATCAACGATGCCATTGGCGCCGTCGACAACACTGTCCGGGCCGTAGGGATACCCAGTAGGGCCATCGTCATCGTTGTCGTAGCCTAGATTATCGATCCAAACCTCATAGGTAAAACCGGTTAGGTTGTTAGTCTGAGTAAAACCTGCGCTCGTTGGTTGCGGGTTGCTTCTTGCACTGGTAAAGCTCGCATCGGGGAATCCGATCCAAGGCTGATAAGTCGCCTCAGGGTTGTAGTACATGATGTTAAGATCAGAGCTTCGAATTCGCCAATCACGCACTGCTACTTCCGGAGATCCTTCCAATTCACAACGCGTGTCGTACACGTTATCAGCATTTGTTTCATTCTCGTAGATATAGTCGTATGAATCTCTGCCTGTGCAATCGTCACCGGTACTTGCAAAGCCCAGGAAACGACCATCAGTAGTTAGGGCTACAGGGCTGGGGCTATTGTCGCGCCAGTAATTTGTATAGTACTGCATGGGACCCACGAGAATTTCCCAATCCATCGAACCAGAGTCATCCAGCATGAAAAATGTATTTGGGTCGATCTGTGTTCCAAGAAACAGCGGAGACCGAGCCAAGACCATCTCGGCGGCTTGCGAAGTCGTCGATGCAGACAGCACATATACCGACAACATCCATGAAAGAAAAAATCTAATCTGTAGTTTAGAGCTCATTTTTGCCTCCCAGATTTTAAACTGGAATCCCTAGTTAAAAGCTAGTTATAAGATTGCACGAAGGTTGATTGAAGTCGCACTGTAGTGGTGGCATTTACACCTACGCCACGTGCCGTAATTCGATGAAAGACTCGTGGCACCGTTGAGGAACCACTACCGATGGAGATTGACTGACCGGAATCCACCGTCCGGTATTCTTCCATAACATAGACAGGCGGTGCGGCCACTTCCGCCACACCGGCGATAGCATCTCCATTCGCTGTCCACCAGGCAGGGTCGATAGCGTTGTGATCCCACCAATACTTTCCGTCGGTTGCTGATGGATCCATTGAGTCCTCGGTCCAAACTCTGGTGCTACCATCGCCGCTGGTAATCGGTAACGTAGTCTGCAGAACCAGCCATGCTTCCGCATTCTTGAGCGCTGACTCAGCCGATTGAAACGCTAGATTGTAGTCGCGCATATTGCTGGACATTCTCTCCTCGAGAATCGTCGTCTCCATGCCAGATGTTCCCATCACAGTCAAAATAGCCAAAAACACGAGGCAGAACACCAGTATGGCGCCCCTCTGCTTGCCGTGCCTTCCCGTTTCCGGTGCTGATTTCAGTATTTTCATGATGATTCAATCTACTCTATAAGAGGCTAAAAACCGTGATCAATCTCTAGTTTCCGCTCGATATACTAACTACCTAGCCGATTTTGACCCATCAGGTGCCCAGGGCACGGTTTCTCAGACTAATCGTATTAACAAAAACTCGGCGAACTCTGGTATCGGTGGGCAGTGCTCCATTGACTCCGCCGCTACCGTCATAGAGCACACCGTCGAAGGTGTACTGCTGCGGAGAGGGCACGGTGCCATCTTCGACCGATTGCATGAGCAGACTGATCCGCACACTTATCACATCAGCGAAGTCGGTAACCAGGTCCGCGGGCAAATAGGTATCCACTGTGCTGCGCACGTCTTGATCAAGATTGACGCCGTATAGTATCTGCATGCTCTCAACCCCTTCGATGAGCTCTTCTGCCACATCAACCGTGCCAGTTGCACTCAACTGTCGCCTAAATAGGGCCGGTGGATTCGTGGCAACATCACCACGCTTGCCCACGTAGAACATAGTGCCTTCCAGCCTTACGACTTCCGCAGGGTTGGCAACATCTGTTGTTGATGAAATAGGCGAGCTTGCTATGTTTCCGGGCACGCAGGCAGTAGAGAGGGAGATCGTGCTGGTAGTCGCCGGACCTGGATCGGCAGCCACGACGCAGGCCTGCACGAAGTCCGCCTGTTCGCAATCGCTGATGATGAGAAAATCGTTTACGGCTATGCCGACATCACTTTCGGCCTGAATGGTTGGCGTAACGCCCTGGGTAATAGAAGTGACGATACCCGAGCTACCGGCAGAGCCCCAGATTCGAATGATGTCAGAATTGGGAACGGCCTGAACCGTCGGAATGACATGGCCGACCGCACCGTTTGTCCATTCCGCGGTAGCCGTTGAAACCGTAGCCACATCGGATGCGCTATTGTTGACCGTACCTGGATTTGTCCCCGTCGCCTCCCAGCCTTGAACGCCGAACTGCGGCTGAAATGAGGCCGGCGGACCGTTTAGAGTACTGTTTACAGTTGCGCCTTCCAAGGCGCCGAGGCAGCCGAGATAGCCCCCCATGCGAATTTCCTGCGACAGGAAATTAGAAGCGAAACGGCCGTTCTCCTGAATACGCTGACGTGCCTCTCGATCCCGTTCCGTCGTGTTACTGCCGGCATAAATTTGTACCACACCGGTAGCCAGCGTCAGGCCGAGCACCATGCTAATCAGAAGCTCGATCAGACTGAGGCCCTTGCTATTGGAAATCTGTAATAAATTCTTGTGCATAGTCTTGTTCATGATAGTTTCTAGTTCAATGCCACTTAGAGTGGCTGAAAAGTTGTACGGAAGGCTTGGTCCGCCGTGCCGTCCCTATCGTCATCCCACCACAATTTAATGGCATAGATGCTGCCCAATCCGTCGCAGGCAGTTGCGGCTGCAGTACCATCGGTTGGCGTCGAATCGAGGCAAACAACGGCCGTGCCGAGCGGGAGAGCGGCTGCAACACCTGCAGTCCAATCGAGTACATCTTGCGCGGCCATCTGCGCACTCGTACACCCGGCCGCCGTAAAGCAAGATGCGGTCGTTCCGCCGGCGACATCGTCGTAACTGCCACCATCCACGCCCGTAAGGTTCGCGCGCATGCGCTCAATTATATCGCCAGAAAATGTAGTGGCCATGGTTCTGTAATAGGCAGCCTGATTACCGCGCAGGCTAACGCCTTGCACACCGGCCATACCCAACATACCGAATGACAGTACCAACAGCGAAACCAATACCTCCATCAGTGTGGTACCCGATTGCCGCGACATTCTAACTGCCGGATTGCGTCGATTTATGGACATGCCAACCCCCCTTCGATGCGTCGGCCGCGGCCAGACACTCCAATCTCTATAGAGCGAGCATTGTTTGCATTGTTTGTCGCTGGGCAAAGCAGCATCGTTTGGACTCCAGCCGTAGCACTAAAACCCAGGCTATTGTATTCAAGAAAATCTGTAGTTCCTGTAAGCGCGCTATCCGCACCCAGCGTGTCGAACACACGAATTATCGTGTCGCCGACATCAATCGAGCCGGCATCTCCGTCGGAATCTCCATTTGCATCTATGAAAACTATCCAGCCGCTGGACCAGCTTGCCGCGGCACAATCCACACCGTCAGTGCTCGGGCAGATTCCAACATTAACGCCACGTTTTATCGATTCACTGCGAGCAAGATTAAGCGTAGTCATGAACAGCTTGGCTTGCGAATTAGTCACATTACTTTCTATCGTGTCCTGGAAATTAGGCAGAGCCACAGCCAACAGAATAGACAGGATAGCAAGCGATACCAGCAGCTCTATCAGAGTATAACCATTGTTTTTATTGCAGTTTTTCACTTTTTGTCCGTTAAACGGGTATCTCTCGTCTCTACGTCCTTTCGAACGATATCCTGAATAGAAGCCTCCATTGAGGCTGCAGCTGTCGATTTTCGAACCAATTTATACATTTGCATCATTAGTTTGTCGGTTATCCGAGCTGGAATTAAATAGCTGTCGGTAGTTCTAACGACGCTAACCATATAGAATCCACCGCGCAAGACTGTGATTTGGCTAAAAGAACTAGTAAATTCAGGCACTTAATTAAGCAGACTGTGACAGAATTCACATCAAACCGGGTTCTCGGCAGAGCAAGTTCACAGATGAACTGAGCGAACTACGAATTATCGGCTCTGTAGCCTGCTTGGAGTATACCTTTTTTAGTCGCATATCACTTGTTTAGCGGCTCTTGGGCCCTTTTAGCAACAGGGATTATCTTGGAAGTTACACTCAATTCAGTGATGCTACTCGCCATGACGGGCATCCTCGCAGGGGGAATCAATACCGTCGCCGGAGGAGGCTCCAACCTCACCCTTCCCGCGCTGATGATTCTTGGCCTGCCCGCTGATGTTGCTAACGGCACTAACCGTATCGCCGTGGCTATGCAGTGCCTCGTTGGGCTCGCAGGGTTCGACAAACACAACTCTCTAGACCGCCCCGCCGTGTTGCCAATTCTGATCCCAACTATAATCGGCGGAGTCATTGGCGCAATCGTTGCGGCGCTTATTCCCAATCTCTTTCTCAAGCCAATCCTGCTGGGAACCGTTCTGCTGATGGCCTTGATTATATTAATTAAACCGGAGTTTATCGCGCCGCCTCCTGGCACCCGAAATCTTGCCCCCAGCGAGAGTCGGGGCGCCTGGTGGAGCCTATTTGCCGCTGGCGTCTATGGGGGTTTCGTGCAGGCTGGCGTGGGGTTTATTCTACTCGCCGCTTTAGCGGGGGGACTGCGCTACGACTTGCTGCGCGCGAATGCGCTGAAGACAGCCTGTGCTCTGGCGTTTACCAGTATTGCTTTAGTCATATTCATCATTTTCGACCAAGTCTGGTGGATACCGGGCTTGATTCTAGGAGTTGGATCGATGGCTGGCGCCCATATCGCAGTGAAGATAGCGATACGTGCCTCGCAGCAGAGCATCAAATGGTTTCTGTTCCTGATGACACTCTGTGCCGTGATAGCTGGACTCTTGTTCTGAAGTGTCAGGAAAATCTCATGGTGATTTTAGCGCCGCCTAAATCACTGAAAGCTACCTCGATCGTTCCATCGTAACTGTCTACGATATCCGTCACGACAGCTAAACCGATTCCCTGCCCCTGAACCAACGTATCCGCTCGCGCTCCGCGCTGCAGCACGAATTCCTGCTTCTCAGCGCTTATCCCCGGACCATCGTCTTCTATCACGATCTGCAAGCCGGGAGGATTATGCGCTTTCGTTTCTGCACTGATTCGCACCTGAGAGTGCCCATACTTAAATGCATTATCGAGAACATTGCCGAGCACCTCAAGCAGGTCGCGCTCGTCTCCATGAAAAACTGCGTCGACAGCTAACTGGGTCTGCACTACTACTGCTTTATCACGATAGACCTTCTGCAACGCATCCAGCACTTTTATGGCGATCGGCATTACAGGGACTTGTTTCGCCAATGCCGAGCCACTATTTGATTGCACTGCGCGTTGCAATTGATAGCTGACGATCTGATTCATTCGAACAAGCTGCTCATCGACGGCTTCGAGCTGCTGTTTGGTATCTTTCGGTCGCGTCGAGAGCGCCTGCATGATACCGGCGATCACAGCCAGCGGCGTCTTCAAACTATGAGCGAGATCGCCCAGAGTTGTTCTATATCTGTCCTGCTGTTTGCGTTCCGTTTCGATCAGGACATTGAGGTTGTTGGTTACCCCCTGCAGCTCCTTTGGATAATCCTCAGTGAGCTGATTCTTCTCTCCAGATTCTATCTGCTTCAAGTCCCGGGCCATTCGTAGTAGCGGCGACAAGCCCCAACGCATTAAAAAGAACTGAAACATTAGCAGGAGCACTGCGACGCCTCCCAGCCAGGACCAAAGACTGGTGCGGAAATTTGAAATCTCTGAATAGTACGGCGCCGCATCTTCGATCACAGTGAAATTGTATTCACTAATGCCGTTTTCCCAGAGTATGCCGTAGCTCAGCACGAAGAATTCATCGCCGTCTGCATCCAGTATCTTCGAAAACTGAGTCTCGCCGACTTGCACTGCCTGACGAAGGATCTGCGAATCGGCGAGGGTAAATGTCAGCGCGGAGTCGCTTCTCCACAACTCACCGAGGCTGGGACTGCTGATAAACCCATAGAGCCCCGAGTTTAATTGACTGAACTTCGGCTCACGCAGATCCTCCAGGAAATAGAACTCGCCATCGGATATTTCGGCTGCAGCGAGCAGCAAGTAGATTTGAACTTGCAGGCGCTCGGCACCACCAGCCTCGACGCTGTTCCTGAACGCGCGATCCAATACAACTCCGGTCAGACCAAGGAATGCGAATAGCAAGATACTGAACGAGATGATGAGCCGCGTCTGAATCGAGTAGTGAGAGCTGTTTTTGGAGGCAGTCATGCTACGGCGACCAGAGGCTTGGATTAGGATTCTTCGAGACTAAATCGATAACCCTGACCGCGCACAGTTTCGATCGGCTTGAGCGTCTGCTCGGGATCCATCTTCTGCCTTAGCCTTCGCACGAAAACTTCGAGAACATTGCTGTCACGATCGTAGTCTTGTGCATAGAGGTGCTCCGTGAGTTCCGTCTTGGAAATTACCTGACCGGGATGGAGCATGAGATATTCGAGCATCTTGTACTCATAGGCGGTCAGGTCGACTGCCTTCTCATCCACCAACAGCCGCTTCGCGGCAATATCGAGACTGAGGCTGCCAAACTCAAGCTTGGGCTTCGAGAAACCTGCAGCGCGCCGCAGCAGCGCATTCAGCCTGGCAACAATCTCCTCCAATTGAAACGGCTTAACCACGTAGTCATCGGCACCCGCATCGAGACCGGCAACCTTATCCTGCCAGTCACCGCGTGCGGTAAGGATTAGGATGGGATATTCCTTGCCAGCGCTCCGTATCTGCTGAATTAGGGATATGCCGTCAATCTCTGGAAGTCCCAAGTCGATAATGGCCGCATCAAAATCGTACTCTGTCGCATAATACAGACCCGACTTACCGTCTTCGGCAACGTCGACTACATAGCCCTGTTTGGAAAGCCCCTGCTCCAATTGCTGGCGCAATAGGCTTTCATCTTCTACTACGAGTAATCGCATATTGAACTACCTGAGTTATTGCTGGGGGAGGGTATCAGGCGACTGCTTTAACCGCCGCCGCTAATTCTTCCTGTGGTGGCATTCACAAAGACGGTAAAAACCTTGCCTTCGTTTTCCATGCGAATCTGATAACGCTGAGCGGCACCTTGGCCTACTAGGCTAATACGCAGTACGTTGCCCTCGAAGCGCTGCTTCGCAATTTCTACCGCCTGTATCTGAGTAACTCGCTGATTAGTCTGTACCGCGGGGGCTGCATCACTGCGATTGAGATCGATCTGGATAGGCGGAACGGCAATATCTTGGGCGCTAGCGAGCTCAACCACTGGAATCAGTAGCACTGCTAGTAAGCTGAGCATCGATGTTTTGCGCAAAATATTCCTCTTTCTTCTGAAATCCCATGACCCGGGTTTGTGGTCCGATTTCTCTACAAAACCGGCTGAACATCAATCCTTACCCGAATTTCTTCGCCCGGGTCAGAATTGGTCCTCACGGAGTATTCTTCACCGTTGTATAGATAGGTTACTCGATAACCTACAAGCCTTTCCTCTTCATGCTGCTGATAAACAGTCTCACAGCGCTGAACCGTCTGATATTCACGACTGCTGGGCCGCTCGTTGCGACGCATAATATCACGTCCTATTGAGTGTCCCAACATGGCACCGATAACGGCCCCTACGCGCTGATTTGACTTATTGTGCCCTACGGCGTTACCGATGGCACCACCCAGGATGGTGCTCACCAAGACCGGGGTCTTCGAGCCGCCTCCGCTTCGATATCTATCTATTGCCGTCTCCTCCTCCCAGCACTGCTCTTGGGGAGTAGATATTTCGACAAGCTCATAGATCGCGCGGGATTCAACCACCGGCGCGGTCTCGTACAGGGTTTCGGCGAAAGCCTGACTGGATACTAGTACCCCAGCCGCCAGTGTGCCAATGAGTTTAGTCTTCATGTTACACCCTCGTTCATCAATACCTTATTAAAAACAGGGAATCAGGCGCGCTGCATCGGCGCCACTCCCAAGCCTGATTGCTAATCTAGCAAGCACAACCTTAATCAAAGCTGAAGAAGTTATTGAGGTTTTGACGTATTCCGAGCCGCCCTTAGGCTATTTTATTTTTGGGTGCACTAGTGTATTTTATTGGCAGAATGCAGCCATGAAAGCCATGGCTGCATACACTATTTTCAAATGATCGACGTCACCGCCAAAAATAACTTTGAACTACCTCCAGGAGGGCCTCCCAAGAGCAGCAGCCAAGTCGATCCAAGCACTAACTAAAAAACCAATAAGAAGAGTAAGAACATGTTCAAAAAACCACTATTAGTCTCATTTGCTATCACGCTTCTAGCCTGCATTCCACTCTACATTCTTAGCTCACAGGAATACTCATTAACACCGTCAAATTTCCCGCTATTCGCGCTGTCCCTATTTATTACTATCCTAATAAGCAGCTTCTGGTCCCATCTAGGCACTTCTCACTCGGATAACGACTACTATGGAGAAGAATCTCACTCCCCAAGGGAGGAAGGCATTGTGAAATGGTTCAACGCGAACAAGGGCTTTGGCTTCATTACACGCGACAGCGGCGACGATGTATTCGTCCACTTTCGCTCTATACGCGGCGAGGGACATCGGGTTCTACACGATGGACAGCGGGTGGAGTTTGTAGTCAGCGATGGGGAAAAAGGACTTCAGGCTGATGATGTAGCTGCCGCCAGCTAGGAGCAGCAAAGTATTCATTGTCCAAGCTGACTAATAATGCGGAGGTTTCTCTTCCTGATTGAACTCTCCCTGTCCAGGGCCGCGCTCGACGGCCTCTTGGAGTTGTGCTTTTATCCCGGAAAGCTCTCTTACTAGCGCATCTAGTTGGCGTTGCTGCTTTACCACTATTTCGTTAAGGTCAGCGAGCAGATCCTCTTGATAGCTAAATTTAGTTTCCAATTCGATTAGTTTCTCTTCCATACCTTATTCCTCGAAACTGTAACTTCCCTTGGCATCCCATCTACTCTATCAAGAATTGCTAATTCGGTGACAGCTCGGCACTATTCTGATAATACTACTCTGATAATACTACGCCCTATCCCTAAACATTACTTTCGATTCGGCCTAGGATTTTTTCAGGAAATTGATTTACCATAGACCGGTGTCTTGTGTGCCGACTCATCGAATCGAGCAGGAACGATAATAATGGAAAAAGCAAAGATCAACTGGACAAACATGCTGCTGTTCAGCCTCACGCCTGCGTTTGCCGTTACCCTAGTCCCGCTATATGGCTTTTATTATGGCTATGACCTCTACGAATGGATCGTCTTCGTGTTGCTTATGGGCTTTTGTGGCATGTCCATCACCGCCGGTTATCACCGCCTCTGGTCGCATAAAACCTACAAGGCGCACCCTATTGTGCGTTTCATGTTCGCGCTCGGCGGTGCCTGCGCCCTGCAAAACGATATACTAACCTGGGCTTCTGGCCACCGTCGCCACCATCAATTCGTCGACAACAATGAACGTGACCCGTATTCGGCCAGCCGCGGATTCTGGTTTTCTCATATTGGGTGGATTCTGCGCGATTACGATAGCGGCAAGGAAGACTACTCCAACGTAAAAGACCTGATGAAAGACCCCATCGTGGTTTGGCAGAAGAAACACTACCTTACTCTGCTCCTGATAATGAATATCGCCCTTCCAGCTTTTTTAGGATGGATTCATGGCGATGTTATCGCTGGACTATTATTAGGTGGGCTGCTGCGGCTGGTCTTAAGTCAGCACGTCACATACCTGATAAATTCCATAGCACATATGTGGGGCCAGCAACCCTATAGCGAGAAGAGCACGGCGAAGGACAATAACTTACTTGCCTTTTTTACCTATGGCGAGGGCTATCACAACTATCATCACACTTTCCAGTGGGACTATCGCAACGGTATTCGCTGGTGGCAGTTCGATCCCACAAAGTGGATGATCAGACTACTCTCTTTCGCAGGCCTAACCAGCGACTTGAAACGATGCAACCCGGCGCTGATTGAAAAGGCTCGCCTTGAGATGGAATATCTCAAGGCGACAGAGAAATGCGAACGCTTCGATATACCCGAGAATTGGCGCTTACGTTTGGAGACAGAATATGAGCAACTCCTGCACACGCTGCAACTCTGGACCGAACATCGACAGGCCTGGTACGAAGCTAAGGGAATACAGATTCAGGAGAGTCTTAATTCGCTAGACCGACTGCAACTGAAGCATGGCTACAGAGAAATGCAGTACCGACTGAAGGCGCAGAAAAGCCGCTGGCAACATCTGCTGCGCAGCCTGGCTCAGCCGCACCCACAACTAATCTAAAAAGTGGCTTAGCAGGTAAACGCGATCCCTGCACCTGCGTTATAGTCACTAGAACTACATCCTTTGGCAGGCAACGCTAAAGACCGCCCGGGGGACGAATACTTTGTCGCCGCTATCCTAATATTTAAGTTTCTGGCAGAATTGCCTGATACGAACTCATAATCCGATCGGATTCGAACTAGAATGGCGAAACTCACTTTAAAGGGAAAATCATGAAACTCATGCAAAAATCACAATTCTTGGCGCTAATCGCGTTCGGCACGCTGAGCACAATAGCGTCAGCCGTAGAGGAAGGCGATACCGCGCCAATATTCGACCTGCCCTCTATCTATGCAGACCACCCGGCCATCAGCACGGCAAGTCTGGAAGGGAAAACTGTCTATGTGGATTTCTGGGCCTCCTGGTGCGCTCCCTGCCTAACTTCCCTGCCCCTATATAATGAAATGTATCACAAATATAAAGATCAGGGCTTGGAGATAGTAGCCATCAACGTAGATAATCCTATTGAAGATGGCCTGGATTTCCTACTCGATACACCACTGGATTTCTTGATTCCTGCAGACCCGGGTGGTGATGCAGCCGAATTATTCGAGGTTATTGGCATGCCTACGTCTTATCTGATTGAGCCCGATGGCACGGTAACACTCGTACATATGGGGTTTCGTTCCGGCGACATCGAAATGATAGAAGAGGCGATTCAGGAATCTCTAGCGGGCAATTAGCCTGGCTCTGAATCCCGCAAATGGAGGGGTAGTTAGAATGCGAACACTACGCACGGCTTTTTTACTGGCCATAGCTGGTCTACTACTCACCTCCTGCGCAGACGTTAGGGCCTGGGAGCGCGGCTACCTCGCAAGAGATGAAATGGCATGGGATCCCGATGCATTGGAAAGCTCACTGAACGATCACATCTTCTTTAGCAAAGAGGCCTCGTCTGGCGGAAATAGCGCAGCCGGCGGAGGTTGCGGCTGTAATTAACAGCCGAGCAAAAAGTGAAGAAGAACGCCTCCCGCAACATCATCGCCCTGTCCAGTACCGCCCTGGCACTGCCTGGAATAGCTCTGGCAGATGCACCTCCTACTCAGAGCACTATCTCCTACAAGATGTCGAACTATCAGGAAGACGACCTCTCTCGCAGCGAAGTACCCTTTGGAGATCTCGAACGCTACGATATCGATGTACATCAATTCCAGTTGGTATCCCCCATTAGCCGCAACATGTCTGTGCACGTAGATGCCAACTATGAATCTCTCAGCGGGGCATCGCCCTGGTTTACCAGCCGCGCGCTAGACGGCGAGCCCATCGTAAACTTAAGTGGCGCGAGCGGTATCAGCGATCGCCGCAGCGAGCTCAGCGTGGGCACTCGCTACTATCTGAACAACGGCAGTTTCGCAGGCAACGTGGGCTATTCTGAGGAGAATGACTACAGGGCAGTCTACTTTGGCATCAATGGTGAGCGGCACTACAACAACGACCTCACGACAGTCTCGGCAGGCTTCAGCCACTCCTCGGACGAAATCTTTCCAACAGACGCCTTATTATTCAATCGTGTCGAAAATGAGGATAAGCGCAGCAACTCGGTGTTCGTGTCCCTCAGTCAAATCATAAATCAGGTATCTAGCTTTCAAACTGCTTTAAGTTTTACTGAGCAATCCGGGTTTCTAAGCGACCCTTACAAACTAAGAGACATCAGGCCGGACGATAAAACACAGATTGCCTGGAGTAATTCCTACAGAAGGTTCTTCGTGGCACCGAATGCGGCCTTACACGTAAACTACCGTTTCTATCACGATGACTTCGGCATAAATTCACATACCACCGATCTTTCCTGGCACCAGAATCTAGGACGAAATTTACAGTTAGTTCCCCAGCTGCGCTACTACAGCCAATCGGAGGCGGATTTTTTCACGAATGTAGATGATTTCCTCAAACCGGTCAGCGAATACCAATCCAGTGATTATCGCCTGGCAGCCTTCGGTGCTATTAGCGGTAGCGTCAGCCTAATCGCTGACATGGGCTCATGGAAGGCGACACTCACTGCGGAACGTTACGTTGCCAACGATAAATATTCGGCATTCGACGTAGCGTTACCAAGCACAGCGCTTGTCAAATATAATCGCGTATCCTTCGGCATTGATTTTAGTTTTTAGTCAACCCTACTCCCTCCTTCTCTTTCAATTAGCTCTTCTCGAAGCCGCCTATGAATTCTTTACCGAAGCGTTTCTCCTTCAAGGCCATGGGAAGCTTTTGTGAGATTCAACTCTGCGAAGAATCACCGACACACGCCAAAAAAACTGTACAGCTACTCACAGACGAAGTTGCGCGCCTGGAGCGAAAATATTCTCGCTTTAGGAAAGACAGCTTTCTGACTGAGATAAATCTAGCGGCTGGTAACAGCCATGGTATGGAGATTGATAGCGAGACCGTATCCCTGCTCGAACATGCACAGAATTGCTTCGATATCAGCGATGGCTTATTTGACATTACTGCGGGTGCCTTGAATGAAATTTGGGATTTCAAGAATGCAGTGATTCCTAGCCAAGAGCAGATCGACAACGCGCTGACTCACGTTGGCTTCGAAAGACTTTCCTGGGAGGATTCTCGACTGCAGCTACCTCTAGGTGCGCAGATCGATTTCGGTGGCATAGTCAAAGAGTATGCTGCGGATTCAGCCGCCCGCCTAGCCCGCGGCTTGGGGGTGCAGCATGGCTTGGTGAACTTGGGAGGCGATTTCAGCGTTATCGGGCCGCTGCCCGACCAACTACCATGGACAGTGGCCATCGCGAATCCCGATCCGCAGCAGAGCGTCATGGCAAAAGTCGACCTAAAGGACGGTGGACTCGCCAGCAGCGGAGACTACGAACGTTGCTTTATTCACGAAGGCAGACGCTACAGCCACATACTGAACCCTAAAACTGGCTGGCCTTGCACAGGCTTAAGAGCCGTGAGCGTCGCCGCAAATTTGTGTACCGTGGCAGGATCGGTCGCGACCATTGCCCTGCTAAAGGACGAAGTTCAGGCCCAGGAGTGGCTGCAAGAATCGCAATTGCCTCACGTCTTCATGAATAGTCTGGGGGTCATTGGCGGTAGCACTCTAGTATGACTAGATAAGCCGTAGCGCCGGTTCGTCCAATAAATAGAGCTGCTCACGCAGCTCGTTAATGTGTTCCGCCCAATAGCGCTCGGTATTAAACCATGGAAAGCTCATCGGAAAGGCTGGATCCTGCCAGCGACGCGCAAGCCAGGCACTATAGTGCATCAACCTTAGAGTACGCAAAGATTCCACCAACTCCAACTCCGAAGCTCTGAAATCATAGAATTCATTGTAGCCCTCCGCCAGCTCAAGTAGCTGCGCCTGACGCTGATTGCGATCACCGGACAACATCATCCAAAGATCCTGCATTGCAGGGCCTGTCATGGTGTCATCGAAGTCGACAAAGTTTGGAGTATCGTCCCGCCATAGAACGTTCCCTGGATGACAGTCTCCGTGTATGCGTATTTTTTTGATCTCGCCGTGGGAGGCGAAGCGCTGCTGAATCTTGTCGATCAGATCTTGCGAGAGCGTCTCATAGGCAGGTCGCATATCGCTGGAGAGGAAGTCATTCTCCAACAAGAATTGTCTGCTGCTCAGTGCCAATCGCTCTACCGAAAGCTCGACCCGATGCGCGAACTTTCGCGTTGCCCCAACCGCGTGTATGCGTGCGACGAAACGCCCCATGACTAATAGGTTATCCAGGTTGTCTAACTCAGGCGGTCGACCCAGAAATTGTTCGAAAACAGAGAACTGAAAATTGTTATAACGCAGCAGAGTCTCGCCTCCCGCAAATTCGATCGGCGGTACCACTGGGATTTCGAGCTCGACTAACTCTCGAGTAAAGCTGTGCTCTTCGAGTATCTGCTCGGTGGTCCAGCGTTCTGGGCGATAGAACTTGACGATGATCGACGGCTTGTCCGCGATTCCAACCTGGTAGACTCGATTCTCGTAACTATTCAGTGGAAAAATGCGCGCATCGGTCTCGTAACCGAGACTCTCTACCGCCTCGAGAACTGATACAGGGGATAAATCGGCGTAAGGATGCTGAGAAGACTCCATCTACTGATGACCTGACGCTGGGGATTTCATGTAGGCAGGACTAGACGAGATAGTCGGCCGATGAGTATCAAGAATCTTTACGATCTACCTTGCTTCCAACGATGGACACTGGAAAGGGTGAGACATTGTCGCCGCTGGATATCTTGCTTACGCCGCTCTTCTCG
This sequence comes from uncultured Gammaproteobacteria bacterium, assembly GCA_963976555.1. GTDB lineage: Bacteria > Pseudomonadota > Gammaproteobacteria > Pseudomonadales > Pseudohongiellaceae > UBA9145. The sequence goes on along the minus strand of CAXBLN010000036.1, from coordinate 684 downwards.
ACTTCATCGATTCGAATAATCGCCTGGATGGGTATAAAGCTGCGCTTCACCCCATGGAATTCAGCCTTCAGCTTTTCTTCCGAAGGGTCGACTACGACCTGCGAGCGCTCATCGAACACGTAGTCTTCAATCTCAACAAAGCCATACAGATCGCTCTGATAGACTTGTTTCACGAAGACTTCGTAGACCTTGCCTTTGTTAAGGAAGGTAATCTTGTAAATTTCTGAAGGATTTCCCATGTATATCAGTCTCTTATCCTCAGATCCTACGCATTGCGCGGGGCCGGTTGGATATGTCCTAGGTGATTGAGTTGCTGCACATTCAAGCGCGTAGGCTTAATATCAGGCTAATAGCCCAAATTTCAAGCCATTATGCGTCAATTCGTGGTTAAGTACTGTAGATTTTTACTGTTATAATTCGCCCCCTTTAGAAATACCCCACCACGTGGAAAACCTGTGAAATCAGAACAGATCGCATCGTCATCGGAAACAACGGAAAAGCCAGCGACCCTCACCAAGAAAGTCTTCATCAAGACCCATGGCTGCCAGATGAACGAGTATGATTCGGATCGCATGCTAGACCTGCTGCGAGAATCCCATAATACCGAACTGGTCGACGATCCCGCGGATGCCGATCTATTGCTTCTCAACACCTGTTCAATTCGAGAGAAGGCTCAGGAGAAAG
>CAXBLN010000035.1:0-26358 GCA_963976555.1 uncultured Gammaproteobacteria bacterium | reverse complement strand
CAGGGATGAACGAACCACTTCCCCTTTCTCTGAACAACCATGGTTCGATTCAGATTGGGGATACCTTCACTACCGGTGAAGATTTAAAATTTCGCGGCATTCCTCATTTTGCGCCGGAGTTGTTCAGGCGCATCCGTCTACAAGACCCGCTGAAACTGAAGCAGTTACAGAAGGGACTGACGCAACTATCCGAAGAAGGTTCCACGCAGGTGTTTATGCCCCTGCGTAACAACGATCTGATCGTCGGCGCGGTAGGCGTGCTGCAGTACGAGGTGGTGGCCTTCAGGCTCAAGGATGAATACAAGGTCGAAGCCATCTACGAGCCGGTAACTGTCCATGTTGCGAGATGGGTCGATTCCGAGAACAAGGCCAAGCTGGAGGAATTCCGCAAGAAGGCCCACGAGAACCTGGCTATCGATGGCGGAGGCTATCTCACTTATCTCGCGCCAACGCGGGTGAACTTGAGCCTGATGGAAGAGCGCTGGCCAGACATCAATTTTAGAGCGACCAGAGAGCACTAGCTCGAATCCTTATCCCTTCAAACAACTTTTAAGCAAGCGAAATTCCCATGTCTGATTGCCACATGCAATTTAAAGTTAACGCCAACGATGGTAAGGCGCGCACGGGCGTCATGAATTTTCCGCGAGGCGACGTCGCTACACCGGCATTCATGCCAGTCGGTACTTATGGCAGCGTGAAGGGTCTGAACCCGCAGCAGATTCGAGACACAGGCGCAGACATTATCCTCGGTAATACCTTTCACCTGATGCTGCGTCCCGGTACCGAGGTCATCATGAATCACGGAGACCTGCACGGCTTCACCGGCTGGGAGCGTCCGATGCTGACGGACAGCGGCGGCTTTCAGGTTTTTAGCCTGGGTGAGATGCGAAAGATTTCGGAGCAGGGCGTGAAGTTTCGCTCACCGGTCGACGGTGCGGAGATCTTCCTCGGCCCCGAGAACGCGATCGAGATACAGCATCAGCTCGGCTCGGATATCATCATGGTGTTCGATGAGTGCACTCCCTATCCGGCAACCAAGAAAGAGGCCAGGGACTCAATGGAATTATCCATGCGCTGGGCTGAGCGCTGCGTCCAGGCCCATGGCGACGATCAGGCGGCACTGTTTGGCATCGTGCAGGGGGGCATGTACGAGCAATTGCGTGAGGAGTCGCTGGCAGGTCTGCTCGAACTAGGCTTCGACGGCTATGCACTTGGTGGGCTCTCAGTGGGTGAACCTAAGGAAGAGATGAAGGCCGTCGTCGAGTTCTGTGGTGAGCGATTGCCTGCTGAAAAGCCCCGTTACTTGATGGGCGTGGGGACACCTGCTGATATCGTGCATGCGGTTACCCAAGGTATTGATATGTTCGACTGTGTGATGCCGACCCGAAACGCGCGCAATGCTCACATCTTTACATCCCAGGGGCTCCTGCGACTGCGTAATAGCCGCTACCGCAACGACACCGATCCGCTGGATGGGAACTGTCTCTGTTATACCTGCCAGAATTTCAGCCGGGCCTATCTCCATCATCTGGACAAATGCCGGGAAATGCTCGGAGCGCAGCTGAATACGATCCATAATCTGCACTACTATCAGACCCTGATGGCTGGTTTGCGTGGGGCAATAGAACAGGGTAGATTGGGCGCCTTTGCGCGCCAGTTTGAGGCGGATCAGCAGATTTTATCCTGAATCTTGGCAATGGCGACTTGAAAAGTCGCTAATAATCCCAAATTAGTCAGGATGCAGTTTTACGACCTGCTAGTGCCGTTTACGCCCAGAATCGAACGAAAACAAGAATCAATATAAGAAGTGCGGCGAAGCAGGGTACAATCCCCGTCTTTTCTGCCTAAGCGGAACCGCAGTTCCTTGAGAGAGCCATTATGAATTTATTCTTCCCCGTAGCCTACGCCCAAGAGGCCGCTGCTGAGCCAAACATGACTTATAACCTGATCCTGTTCGGTGGCATGTTTGTTCTGTTCTATCTGATTCTTTGGCGTCCGCAGTCGAAGCGTGCCAAGGAACACAAGGAACTAATCACCAGCGTCTCCAAGGGCGATGAAGTGATGACATCCGGTGGGCTGATGGGCAAGGTCACAAAAGTAAACGATGACTATATCGCCGTCGAAGTGGCACAAAATGTCGAGCTTAAGCTACAGAAGTCCTCAGTCGCCGCAGTCTTGCCTAAAGGAACTATTAATCAGATATAGCCGCAGCGGAGCGAGGCCAAAGCCCCATTCTCCGAAGAACAAGCGCTAGCTGGTAGCACATTATGTTGAACCGATATCCGGCCTGGAAAAATATACTCATTCTTATAGTGGTTATCCTGGGATTACTGTACTCCCTGCCGAACCTCTATCCCGACGATCCTGCCCTGCAGATATCTCACGAACTCACAGAGTTAAGCGGGGGCGATCTGCCGGCTATTACCTCTGCCCTGGAAGCGGCCGAGATCCCATTCTTTGGCGAGGAAGTCGATAGCGAGAGCATTCGGATTCGCCTGAACAGCCTAGACGACCAGTTGCGCGCCAAGACAGCGATAGAAGAGGCGTTGGGTGAGACCTATATCGTCGCCCTCAATCTCGCACCTACTACTCCCAACTGGCTGCAGGCCATAGGCGCGGGAAAGATGAACCTAGGCCTGGACCTGCAAGGTGGTGTCCACTTCCTAATGGAAGTAGACATGGAATCGGCTCTGACGCGACGCATGGAAGATAACCTCAGTAACGTGCGAACGATATTGAGGGAGCAACGAATTCGAAGCCGTGGTTTAAACCTGATCTCGAATATGCATATAGAAGTACGCTTCGCCAATACCGACGACCGCAGCCAAGCCAGGTCAGAGCTGACGGATATTTTCCCGGAGCTGCAGTTCTCCAATCGCGAGGCAGACGAGTTTTTCATACTCGATATGCGCATGACCCCCGCTACGGCACAGCAGATTCAAACCGATACTCTGCAGGCGAATAGAACCACACTTTTGAATCGTGTCGACACCCTCGGCGTATCCGAACCGACTGTGCAGCAGCAGGGTTCTGACAGAATCGTGGTGGAATTGCCCGGGATGCAAGACCCGGCGCAGGCGATTCGAATTCTACAGCGTATAGCTACTTTAGAGGTCCATCTCGAGGCCGAGGTAGGCGCCTCCAGCCTCAGCTACGAGACCTATGAGTACCAGGGTATCTTGGTCAATGTCGACAACGATGTAGTCCTGCAGGGGGATCGCATCAGCAATGCGGTTTTCCAGCTCGATCAAAACAGCCAGCCTTCGGTGGTATTGAGTCTCGATGCGCAGGGTGGAAATCAGATGAACCGGGCGACGCGTGACAACGTAAACCGCATGATGGATATACTTTTGGTCGAGACAAAATCACGCACCATCACCACCGTGAATGAGGAAGGTGAGGAAGTTGAAGACATTGAGTTCTACGAAGACAAAGAGCTCATCATGCATGCCAACATCCTGCAGCCACTCGGCAGACAATTTAGTATCACCGGCCTTACTCCGCGTGAGGCGAGCGATCTCGCTCCGTTGATTCGATCAGGATCCTTAGCAGCACCTATGACGATTGTAGAGCAGTCGGTAATCGGGCCATCGATGGGTCAGGAAAACCTCGAACAGGGCTTGTTGGGCGTGCAGATAGCCGCGGGTCTGGTTGTGTTATTTATGTTTGCCTACTACCGGGTATTCGGTCTGGCCGCGAATGCCGCTTTGATCATGAATATTCTGATGATTGTGGCAGTTATGTCTTCGATTATCCCCGCTACGCTAACGCTGCCCGGTATCGTAGGCATCGTGCTAACAGTTGGCATGGCGGTTGATGCGAACGTGCTGATCTTCACCAGGGTCCGAGAAGAGTTAAGCATCGGTGCGCCTGCACAACAGGCTATTAACGCCGGCTATGACCGTGCGTTCTCGACCATCATCGATGCCAATATAACGACCTTTCTGGTTGCGGCGGTACTCTACACGATCGGAACCGGACCTGTGCGCGGCTTTGCCATTACCCTAATGATCGGAATTATTACTTCCATGTTCACCGCCATTATCGGTACCAGGGCAATTATCAACCTGATCTATGGCGGCAAGGCGGGCAAGACGCTCTCCATAGGCAGCTACAAGATGCAGGCGCAAGCGGCTCAAGCAGAATTGCAGGATTAAAGAAGAAATATGCAAATTGAAAAACAAATCGACTTTATGGCCGCTCGCAAGATTGCGGGTATTGCATCTCTTGTCTTGGTCATCGTCTCGATCGTCTCGCTGGCAATTAACTCGTTGGAATTTGGTCTGGATTTTACCTCTGGTACTTCGGTTCGTCTGAGTTACTCCGACGCGGTCGTAGTAGATGATGTGAATCAGACGCTGCGCAGCAATGGCTACGAGGATGCGGTAGTTGTCACGTTTGGTTCCGACAGGGAAATAAGAATTCTTCTGCCAGTCGATGAGGATGTCGCAGTAGGGGAGCAGGCGGCTCAGGCGGTTGTAGTGGGGGAGTCTATCGCCGATCTGTTGCAGAGTAATAGCGGCAGCCAGATTACCCTGCTCGGCTCTGACTATGTGAGTTCGAAAGTCGGGGGAGAGCTCGTTGAATCAGGTGGCATCGGCATGCTTGTCGCGCTTGCGATCATCATGGTCTACATCGCCATGCGCTTTCAGTTCAAATTCTCCGTTGGCGCTGTCGTTGCTCTCGCCCACGACATAATTATTACCTTGGGGATATTCTCGCTGTTCCGCATCGAGTTCAACTTGAATACCCTTGCGGCATTGTTGGCCATCATCGGTTATTCGTTGAATGACACTATCGTAGTAGCAGACCGAATTCGCGAGAACTTCCGTCGTATGCGCAAGGGCTCCCCTCTGGAGATGATCAACACGTCTCTCAATCAGACCCTATCCAGAACGATGATTACCTCATTCACCACCTTGCTGGTGCTGTTCTCGATCCTATTTATAGGAGGCGAATCCACGCAAGGCTTTGCGGTAGCTCTTATTATCGGTGTCGTGATCGGAACCTACTCCTCGATCTTCGTCGCCTCAAACGTCATTCTCTATATGAACGTAACCCGCTAAGTCTTGATGCTGCCGGTAAAGGAAGGCTCGGAGTTGGACGATATCCCTTAGAGACTTCTCTCAGCCGCTCGCTTGCGCCGCCGCTCTGAACAAATAGCGCTTGGCGTTGAACCACATAATTGCTATGTTTTAGCCGGTTGAGATTCATCGTTCATCGAGGCTATAGCAGTTTGAATCACGCAGATCATTATAATCAGCAGGCAGTTCAGCGCTGGCGCATCGTGTTAGTCGCACTTTCTTTGCACTTCCTAGTCCTTTTTCCCTTGCAGTCCTACGGGCAGGATCCGGCTCTATTTCCGCGCCCGGCCGAACTGGAGCCCGCGATTAATTTCTGGGTTCGTGTCTATACCGAAGTGGATACACAGAGTGGGTTCCTCCACGATTCGCAGCACCTGGATGTAGTCTACACAGCGCTGCCACTGAATCGACGAGATATTGAGGCGCGACGCAGTCATATTCAGGAAGACCTGAGGGTGCTCGCATCGGGTAAGCGCGATCGACTCACACGCACTCAGCGCGCAACACTTGCGCTCTGGCCCGAAGATGTGAGCAACCAGACGCTGCGTACGGCGGCTTCTAATGTGCGCTGGCAGCTCGGGCAATCGGATAGATTCCTGGCCGGATTGCAGCGCTCCGGTGCCTATAGACAGCATATAGACAGTGTTATACGGGAGAAGGAATTACCGAGAGAGCTAGGTGTGCTGCCCCATGTCGAGTCCTCGTTTAACCCAGGTGCGTTCTCAAGTGCTTCAGCCGCCGGCATGTGGCAGTTCGGCCGCGCCACGGGGCAGCGTTTCATGCGTATCGATCACATCGTCGATGAGCGTATGGATCCCTACACGGCAACCAACGCAGCCATGAGTCTTTTGGAGTACAACTACAGCGTCCTCGGAACCTGGCCCTTGGCCTTGACCGCCTACAATCACGGTGCTGGTGGAATCGCCAGAGCGGTCCGAGAGACGGGTACTACAGATATAGAAAAAATAGTCGCGAATTACCGGGGGCGCTCCTTCGGCTTCGCATCGCGTAATTTCTATGCGCAATTTTTGGCGGTTATACAAGTCGAGAACAATGCCGAGGAATTCTTCGGCGAGGTTAGATTTAACCCGGCACCGCGATTCAGAGAAGTTGAAACAGATTCGTTCATAGATGCCGAGGTTTTTGCTAGATCTGTCGGTATTTCCCTGGAACAATTGAGGGCCGATAACCGCGCCCTGAGGCCTGTAGTATGGGAAGGTAGCAAGCGTATTCCTGCCGGTTTCAGCGTCAAGGTGCGTGAAGAGATCGCGCCCAGCGGCGACATCCTCGCCATGGTGCCTGCTGATTATAAGTTTCCCATTCAGACGCCGGATATCGCCTACGTAGTAGTGCGGGGCGATAGCCTGTCGGTTATTGCCAGACGCTTCAATACTTCAGTGGGCAGGCTGGCGTCGCTGAACCAACTGCCGAGTCAGCACCGAATACAGATCGGTCAGAGACTCTTGCTGCCTCAAGACAACATCCCTACTGTGCTGACGGAGACCTCTGCGACAGTGTCAAAAGACGGGACTTACACCGTGCGCCGAGGCGATACCGTTTCGCTCATTGCGTCGCTCTATGGCGTCACGGAACAGGCCTTGCTGGGAGTCAATGGCATTCAGGATCCCCACAGAATTTATCCGGGTCAACAACTCACGATGCCAGACTTTGTGGATGACAATATTCAAATATCTTCGATAGCGGCAGATTCAACACCGACTCCTCCTGTGCAGGTACAATTTTCAGACGAGATCGAAGAGAGTGGCGAGTCCGCAGACCTTGTTGCGTTAACCGAGCCGGTATTGGAAGTGGTTGAATTAGAAGCCGATACACCGCGTCTTCCCCCCGCAGCCGTGCTGCCTGACGATCAAGAGCTGGATGCTCCGGTTTCGGTAGCCCAAAGCACAGCCGAGGCGTTGGACCCGGTTCTGGATGTTAGCGAGAGCAACGAACTGCTAGTTGAGAGCCTCGCCGCGGATCCATCGGATTACACGGTGGCGAGCAATAATACAGTCGAGGTTCAGGCATCGGAGACCCTCGGGCATTTTGCCGACTGGCTCGGTATTCTTGCCTGGGACGTGCGCCGATTGAATAATATGGCGTATCGAGATCCTGTGATCGTGGGCAAGCGTCTGACCCTCGATTTCTCCAAGGTCGATATAGTCGAGTTCGAGCGCACGCGACGGGCGTTTCATTCCAACTTACAGCAGCAGTTTTTCAGCAACTATCGCATTCAGGGTGTCGAGCAGTATGAAATCAGGCGCAACGACAATATCGGTATCATCGCCAGAAATCGTTACTCCACGCCGATCTGGTTGCTGCGGCAGTACAATCCGGAATTAGACTTCAATCGCATACAGATCGGTCAGAAAATAATATTCCCTCTGCTTGAGCAGGCCGAGTAGACACTAGCGATTCTCCCTGCACAGCAATCTCTCAAATAGCGCTGCATATTTTGGTCGAAGCGAGTGCTGTGAAAATTCGTTTAGCATCGCTTTTGGCAGCGCCGTGTTCTCGCTCTTGTCGTGTTGCCAAACTTTTAGCTGTGCAAGGACAGCCTCGCAGTTTGCGTTGCTGATATCGTTTTCGGCGAAGGGATAGAGAAATTGTTTTCCAATATATTCCGGATACACCAGCTTGTCGGGGACTAGTGGCGTACAGCCCAATAGACAAGCCTCCTGTATCGCCAAACCCTGAAAATCATGCAGCGCTGTGGAGAGAACGACATCGCAGCGCCTGAGTAGCTCGGTATATTCTTCACGATCCTCAATAAAGCCACAGTAGCCTCGCTCTATGCCCGTATCCGTGGCGTGCTGAGTAAGCACAACGGCTATCCTCTCGAATTCACCAGGCGAGGATCGGAACTTCTGACCGACCACGTGCAGCCTAATCCGCAAGCGCTGTTGCAGCACCTTTTCTGCTACCTGAAGCAGTAGCTGTGGACCCTTGTCATATTCCCAGCGATGGTTCCATACAAGCTCGAGAATATTGCCTGGCTTCCTCGGGATCGATGTCTGGGCGATTTCCTCAAGAGGTACTGGAATGACCTCGCTTTCCTGTAATTTGTGCAATAGGCTGGGAGAGAGCCGATCCGGGAGCTTCGCCAGAAGTGTCTCAGCCCCCTGCAGAAACGTCGACCGGTTATAGTCGCTATTAAACACGATGGCGTCACTGCAGTAGGCGCAGTAGAGCGGGACCAATTGCGGTTCCACGTTACTCGATCTCTGATCCAGGCCTGTGGGGTAAACGAATTGATTCTCGTGAAAATAGACGATAGTGGGCAATTCACACAGTGCCGGAATAAATCCACGCAGGCTGGCTAGATCTACCATGGAGGTAGCGATAAGCAGGTCGTAGTCTCGAGTCAGGCATTCCTCTTCGTCCAGTGCCCACTGCAGGCTGTTGCCGCGTATTCGCCAGTTAAAGTGTCGTGGCGGCAACGCTAGCTGAGTCCATTCGTGTTCGGGGAACATTTCCTGCAGTCTGCCGCGCCAGATCTTATGACTCATAGCGTCGTAGGCAGAAAGCAGCAGTATTCGATAGTTCATATTTGGCTCGATAATGGCAATCAAATCGACGCGCAAGTTTTGCATATTTTTCGGCAACAGGTTAGCTTCGATGTCGATAATTTCTGTGGCTAGTCAATGCCATCACAATGCGGTCGCTCGCGAACGTTGGGGAATAGAAGTGAAACTCAAACTACATGGCATGACCTATAGCAATTACTACAATATGGTTAAGGCAATCATGATAGAGAAGGGGATGGAATTCGAAGAGGTTCATGTCCTGCCGAATCAGGAGCCAGACTTCCTGCTCAAGAGCCCCATGGGAAAGGTGCCGCTCTTGGAGAGTGAGCAGGGCTTCCTTACCGAGACCGCTGTGATGATCGACTATATCGATAGCCTCGACGTTGGGGTTGCATTGTATCCGGCCGATCCGTTTCTACGTGCGAAGGTAAGGGAGTTGATCCGGCATCTGGAACTCTATATCGAACTGCCCGCGCGCAGATTGTATGGCGACGTTTTCTTCGGCAAGCCTGCCAGCGAAGAGCTTAAGGCGCAGGTTAAACTGCAGCTGCACAAGGGCTTCAGCTCGCTTTTAGAGTTGGCGAAGTTTGATCCATATCTGGCTGGGAAAGAGCTAAGTTATGCGGACTTTTATTACCGATTCAGCGTAGGTTTAGCGACTATCGTTTGTAAGAAAGCCTTAGCCTGGGATGCTTTGAACGAGCTGCCGCACATCAAGGAACTACTGGATTTAATGGGAGAGCGTGAGTCGATTCAGAAGGTATTGTCAGATCAGGCGCGAGACGCCTGATCTGACAGCTTCAAGGTATTCGAGGTGCTAGCGGTGAGGCGTTCTTTCCAGAATGCCAGCGTTGCTGCTCATATCTAGAATGGTTTCTATGTTGTCGTCGATATCTTCGACTGTGGCGTCCAAGCCGAGATCGACTCCAATATTTTCCCTGACATCGGCCGAATAGTAGCGACCACCCGCTGCCTGAATAATACGGCCGTTCGGTGCCTTCTCCGAACACAGATAGACCACGGCGGGTGTGACTAACTCGGGGGCTAGTTTTTCCGCGCTGTCTTCGAAGCCTGGCAATTCGACTGTCATCCTCGTTGCCGCGATGGGCGCGATCGCATTCGTAAATACATTGTATTTAGCGCCCTCGAAACGAAGCGTATTCATGAATCCCACTAAGCCTAATTTAGCAGCGCCGTAGTTGCTCTGGCCGAAATTGCCAAACAATCCAGAAGTAGAAGTAGTCATCACGATGCGGCCGTATTTCTGTTCGACCATGATCGGCCAGACACACTTCGTCGCATTGAGGCTGCCGGTCAGGTGGACATCCAGTACTGCATGCCAGTTCTCCAGTTCCAGTTTTGAGAAAGTTTTATCTCTTAGAATACCGGCATTATTGACCAGTATGTCGATACGTCCCCACTTCGCTACAGTCTCATCGACCATTGCTTGCACGGCCTTAAAATCGGTTACAGACGCATCGTTTGCTATAGCCGTGCCGCCGTTGTCACAAATCTCCTGTGCCACCATCTCGGCTGCCGAGGCTGAGCCTCCGCTGCCATCTACCGAGCCGCCGAGGTCGTTTACTACTACTTTCGCGCCGCGTCGACCGAGCTCTAGCGCGTGTTGTTTTCCCAAGCCGCCGCCGGCACCGGTTACAATCGCGACCTGACCTTCGAAATTAATCTTCATACTGCTTCTCCTGATGTTGCTTTATCGACTGAGTCCTGCTGTCACGCATAGCGCGCTAGATTAAACTCTGTGTGGACTCTTTCAAACGTGGGCAGGATTCTATGCCGATGAGCTGCGAGCTGCAAATGTGTGCTGGGAGTAGATTCAGGATAGCCAGGAGATATACATCGGCGTCATTGCTATGATAGCGCTCTTACTGCGCTCGCCTGCCGGTCCGGCAAAATGGAGCAATAGGCGAATTGAGAAGGCATATGACAGAAATGAAGCCCGTGCCCGCGGCGACTGTGGTCGTTATCCGGGAAACGGCAAATAAGGCGGATCTTGAGGTTCTGTTACTGCGGCGAAATACCAAGCTGATCTTCCACGGAGGACACTGGGTATTCCCCGGCGGCCGTGTCGATGCGGCGGATTTTGAATCCGATGATCAGAGTCTGGAGTATCGAGCTGCGCTGCGGGCTGCGGTTCGCGAAACCAAGGAGGAGGCGGGCATCGATATAGATATAGATAGCCTTGTACATACGGCCCATTGGACTACTCCCCCGAAACTGCCCAGACGTTTCTGCACCTGGTTTTTTCTGTGTCCGCTGCTTGAGCCTGTTTCGGTAGTCGTAGACAACGATGAAATACTAGAGCACCGCTGGATAACTGCGCGTGAGGCCCTTCAAGAAGCTAAAGCGGAAAATTGGGTGCTGCCGCGGCCGACAATGGTGACTCTGCAAGACATTGAAGTGCATCGTAACCTCGATGAACTGCTTGAAGACGCCAACCAGCGTGAAATACGCGTGTTTCCCGAGGGCTCCTCTTACTATCGCCCGCAGGAAATGGGCTGCTAGTAGTCCACCTGCAAGGCTAGCCGCGCCCCTAATCGAGGCCAATTTAGGCCGGAAATCGGTCAATTCTCGGCCGTATTCTGCCAATCCTCAGGCTAGCTGATTTTGCTGGGTCTTTGTCGGTATTCCCTCCCATAAGCCCTTGCAATTCTGGCCGAGTTAATGGGATAGTTAAGCCGTACGCCTGAAACAATCTGTTGCTGTTTGCGGTCAGTAGATATAAGGCTTTTTGCCCCTCTTGCCGCAACAATTACCAGTGATGGAGTCGCTTTCGGACGTCGCAGAGCGAGGAGTAACAAGCACTACCAAGTCTCCCTATTCACAGCATCAAGAAGAGCCTCTATGTCGTCTCCCACATTCGATAGTCTTCGCGAAACCCTGAAGAATCTTCGTCGCCGTCGCAGCAACTTGTTTATTCTGAAACAGGTGAGCTATTTTGTGATAGCGCTTTCCATCCTGGTTCTCGCTCTGAGCGCTGTCGCTCTCTGGTTAGAGCCGAGCAAGACAGGAACGACTGTCCTTTTTGCTCTTTCAATATCTTCTATTGCTCTGCTTGTATGGCGATTGATTGTTTCTCTGGGAAAACGCAACACAGATGACCGGAAACTAGCGCACTATGTTGAAGACCACATACCGGATTTAGAGCAGCGCCTGTTAACTTCCCTGGAATTTACCGAGGAAGATTTGGCGAATGGTAAGCGCGGGGTCTCACAGCAGTTTATTCAGCAGCTGTGGCAGGATGCGCAAGAGCATGTGCAAATTCAGCAACAGCATGTCGACACGGTAGCGCCTGCTAGAACCTCTTTCATCTCCCTGGCCTCGGCGGTCGGGGTTGCCGCGGTTGTAATGACCGTATTTCTCAGCTCGGACCTCATGTACAACGCGGCGAGCCGTTTGGCGTGGCCCTTTGCGATCAGCGAACCCATTATCATAGTTGAGACACTACCCGACATAGAAATCAGTATTGAGCCCGGCGATCTCGAGATGCAACGTGGCGATAGCGTCACGATCATCGCACGAGTCACTAATGCGATTCCTGGCACCATAAACCTGCGTCTACAGGACGATAACGTAAACTGGCGCGATGCCACGATGAATCGTGACGGCAGTGGCAGCGATAGCGCTACCTATAGCTATTTCATCCCATCTTTGCAGGAAGATACGACCTACTACGTCACTTTCGATGAGCGCGGCGAACAGACCTCGCCACAGTATCAGATAGATCTCTTCGATCTGCCTCAAGTTGAGCAGATCGATCTAGCGATGGACTATCCTGACTACACCGAAATAGAAGACATCACTGAGGAAGACAGCGGTGACCTGGTGGTTCCTGAGGGCACGGAAGTAGAACTGATTGTGACCTTCAACAAGAATATTAGGGAAGCACTAGTTCAGTTCGACGAGAGCTACAGTGCCGAGGATGATGAGATTAATCCCTTACAGCCCTACGACGATATTAGCCTGGTAATGGACGGCAATATTGGACGTGCGAAGTTCACGGTCAATCAAGATGGTGTGTACCGCATCTCTGCGACTGACTTCTCCGATCTTCAGAGCAAGAATCCTCTCGACTACTTTATTCGTTCGATCGAAGATACGCCACCCGAGCTTGCATTGAAGAGACCGGGGCAAGATCAGGAAGTGATGCCGTTAGAGGAAGTCATTCTCGAGATCGATGCGAACGATGACTATGGTCTGAGCAAATTCACGCTGAATTACAGTGTGGTCGGAGCGGACGAAGTGCAGGTGGACTTCTTGCCAGAGCAGAATATGCGCGAAGTATCTGGCGACGAACTCATTTATTTGGAAGATCTCAATGTGGAGCCGGGCGATTTTGTTAGTTATTTTCTGACGCTCGCTGACAACAATGGTCTGCGAGGTCCAGCCGAAGTCATTTCCGATATCTACTTTTTGCAGGTTATCCCCACCGATCAGGAGTTTCGACGCTCCGGCGGCGGAGGCGGTGGTGGAGGCGGTGGCGGCGGACAGGGAGAGAGCGCCGATAGCAGTGCATTGGTGCAGATTCAGAAAGACATCATCGCGGCAACCTGGAAACTAAAAAATCGACAGGCAAAGGTATCCCCGGAAGAGTTCGCTTCTGATGCGGAGATCATCTCCGAGTCGCAGCGCGAAGCAACAGAGCGAACGCGCCGATCTATCGATCGTCTCGCAGAGCGTCTCAGTTTTTCCGATGCCAGCTACGATGCTGCTGTTGAGAACCTGTCACTGGCCATAGATCAGATGAATCAAGCAGCGGATGAACTTAGCAAAGAACAGATCACCAGCGCGCTGCAACCCGAACAATTAGCGCTGCAATATGTGCTAAAGGCTGAGGCAAATATCAATCGCACCAACATCTCCATGCAGCAAGGCGGTGGCGGTGGCGGCGGTGGTGCCGCACAGCAAGAGCGTGAAGATCTGCGCGAACTCTTCGAGATGGAAATGGGGCAGCTCGAGAACCGCTACGAAACACCCAATAGTGCGGGCGGTGGCGGCTCTCAGCAACAGACCGAAGAAGCTAATAAGCTAGAAGAACTTGCCCGCAGGCAGGAAGGTCTCACCCGTGCACAGCGAAACTTGGCACGACGCGAAGAGCAGATGACCGAGGAACAGAAGCGGCGAGAGTTGGAGCGCCTGATGCGACAGCAGGAACAGTTGAGTCGCGAGGTGGAGCAGTTGGCACAACAGCTGTCACGTGGTCAGCAGAGCCAGAGCTCTCAACAACAGAATCAGCAGGCATCGAGTCAGTCGCAATCTCAATCCCAGTCCCAGTCTCAATCCAGCAGTAGCTCGCCGTCATCTGGCAGCGCGAGCGGTGGTCAGCAGCAACAGCAACAACCTCAGACCGCGCTGCAACGAGCGGCACAGCAGATGCAAGAGGCTTCTCAGAGCGAGACCGCAGCGATTGCGGCCGCGAGATCACAGAAGGCGCTCGAGAACCTACGCGAGCAACAGCGAGAGTTAAATCAGCAGTCCGAGCGCTCGGTGAATCAACTCGCACAGAATCTTGGTCAACGCGGTCAGCAACTTCTGCAGCAGCAGCGAGATTTGCAAGAGAGTCTGCAGGAAACCACGCGGCAACAGGGCTTGGGCCAGACCAGACAGGATATCCGCAACGATGATGACCTGCAGGAACTCATTGAAGCGCAGCAACAACAGCAGAAAGACCTAAAAGAAATCGAGGATATGCTGCGCGCTATTATTGCCCGCGGTGACAACGAAGATCAGCGACTAATGTCTCAGGCGCAGGCAGCGAGCCGCGAGCTTAGGCCGATTCGTGAGGAGATGCAGACAAGCAATCGCGTTCTGCGCAATGGCATGGTGAATCTATCGGTTGATATTGAGCAGGAACTCGAAGGTTCGATAGAAGATTTCGCTCAGAGCCTGGCTGCTCTGAACCCATCTCGCGGCGATTCCGCCTCAGATCAAGTGCAGCAGGCAGCAAGCGATGCCGCTCGATTACGTCAACAGGTCGAGGATTTAGAACAGCAGGCACTGGCATTTAATGAGGCCGGGCAGGAACAGGGCAATGGTGCGCCTTCCCTGCGTGAGATGAGGGATCAGTTAGAACAGACACAACAACTGGCACAGCAGCTCACGCAGCAGTTGCAGGATCAGGCCCGAGCAGGTGGTAATCAGCCAGGGCAGCGCGGCCAGATCGGTCAACAGGGTCAACAGGGTCAACAGGGTCAACAGGGTCAAGATCAGCAGAGTCAATCTGGACAGCCTGGACAACAGGGTCAAGGACAACAGGGTCAACAAGGCCAGCAGGGCCAGGGTCAGTCAGGCCAGCAGGGTCAAGGAGGAGGTCAGCAGCGCTCTGGTGGCGGAGGCAATAGCGATCAGCGAAATGGAACCGGTGGGCGCGTAGGCGCACAGGGCACGCCGAATAATATTGGCAATGCCAGATCGATTCGTCAGCAATTAACGCAGCAAGATATAGAAGACTTTCTCAATCAACCAGAATTATTTAGACAACTACTCCAACCCATTACAGAACTCGAGGGAGCTCTGCGCGCGCAGGCAGAGCTGGATAACATCAACAACAAATTGTACGCCACCGTTGATGAAGATATTCCCGATGAGTACCGAGACTTGGTGGAAGAATACTATCGTGTATTGTCTGAGAATCAGGGATCGGCGAACACAGATCAGTAGCAATGCAATACACACAACCTAACTTTTTGACGGCACTCAACGACGGCACATTTACTTTTGCCTACGGCATTAGTCCGTGGTTATTCGCACTGTTGGCTGTTTTAATAACAGTCGGTGTATGGTTCACCTACCGTAAGACAACGAGACAGCTTAGCAGGGCTTGGAAGACATTCTTCATCTGTCTACGCTCAAGTGTGTTGGTGCTACTCCTATTCTGTCTGCTCAGGCCCGTAGTTACCACGCTCCAGGTCTCCCCTCAGGAAACTTACCTCGCCGTACTATTGGATGACTCGCAGAGCATGGCAATTGCCGATCTGCCGAATGCGCAGACGCGTCGTGCCGCCGTAGAAGAGCAATTGTATGCAAACGGTTTGCTCGATGAACTATCCGAGTCTTTTCAGATTCGTACATTTCGTTTCGACAAGGAAACACAGCGCATAGCCGGTGTTGAAGAACTGAGCGAAGCAGGCACAGCCTCATCAATCGATCAGGCCTTGAGCTATGTCGATGATCAATTGAATGGGCTGCCCCTGGGCGGAATAGTTTTAATCAGCGACGGTGCTGACAATAGCGACGGTGATCCGCTGGCGGCAGCACAGGAATTCGGCGCTCGACAGATTCCGGTTTTCACTATCGGCGTAGGGCAGGAAGATATTCCACAGGACATCGGAATCGTCGATGTTAGTGCAGCCAAGACTGTGCTGGAAGGCTCTGTATTCACTGTGCAGGTCGCCGTGAATCATCAGGGCTATGAGGGTCAAGAGGTGGAGCTCTCCATCATGGACGGGGAGACTCAGGTGGCGTCCGATGTGGTCACGCTGGGGTCTGAGGGTGTGACCCGGCGCTACGAGCTGGAGTTAACTCCCGAGCGCCCCGAACTCATCGTCTATGATTTGAATGTGGAACTACAGACCGACGAGATCATCGACAAGAACAATAGCTACAGTTTCCTCGTCGACAATACCGAGAAGGAGGCCCTGGATATACTCTACATCGAAGGCCATCCGCGCAATGAGTACAAGTTTATTCGTCGCGCTGTGGCCGGCGATAGTTCACTCCGTCTCGCCACCTATTTGCAAACCGGGCCGGAGAAGTATTACCGACAGGGTATCGAATCGGCAACGGAACTCAGCAGTGGCTTTCCAGCCGATCGTGAGGAGCTATTTCAGTATGAGGCGCTAATCCTCGGCGATATAGAGTTCGACTTTTTCAACGCCGATCAGCTGCAGATGATCGAGGATTTCGTTGCAGAACGTGGAGGCGGGTTCTTAATGAGCGGAATGGTTGATGAGGAGTTCATCGGAACCCCTATAGCCGACATCCTGCCAGTTACGCTCGTAGAAGAGGGGTTTCTGCCTAGTCATCTGCGCGGGGGAATCCGGCGCGGAGATCATCCCACCGGTGAGCTATACTTTCCGCGATTGACTAGAAGCGGCGAATTTTCACCTCTTCTGCGACTCTCCGCAGACGATTCAGCGAATCAGGCGATGTGGCGGCAGCTGCCTGAGTTACAGGGCGTGTATGTAACTGGCCGCATCAAGCCTGGCGCCGAGGTATTGATAGAACACCCATTGTTGCAGTATCAGAATCAGGCGCTTCCCATCCTGGCCTCGCAGCGATATGGGTCGGGTCGCAGTATGTCCCTTACTACTGCGAGCACCTGGCGCTGGCAGATGATGCTGCCCGCCGCCGACGAGTCTCAGGAGACGCTATGGCGGCAGCTAATGCGATGGTTGGCAGTCTCGGCGCAGGAACGGATTACTATCGAATTCGATAGGGAGTTCTATAACGTGGGTGATGTGGTTAACGTCAGGGCGACGGTGCTCAACAGCGAGTATGAGGCCGACAACGACGCGACGCTGTGGATGCAGACTTCTAACCCGCTGGAAGAATTTATCGACGCTCCCATGGAGTGGGATATCGAGCGAGACGGGGTCTATAGAGCAAGCTTTACCGCCGACGAAGAGGGCGTATATAGCCTGCTCGTCGATGTAGCCAGTGCAGCGGGTGAGCAGAGCGATTCCAGTGCGGAGAAACGAGCGGCATTCGTGGTTACGCCTTCACTCCGAGAATATACCAATGCAGAGCTCGACAGTGGTCTGTTGGGCCGCATCGCTGAAGTTAGCGGTGGCAGTTATTTTAATCTGGCAGGCGCTGGCGCCCTTGCCAACACGATCGAATTCACTCCGAATGCCTATTCGCGAGAAGTGCAGATTGATCTGTGGGATCGACCCTGGTTACTGGGTTTGCTTATACTGTTGCTGTGTGTGGATTGGGTTGGCAGACGAATGAAAGGGCTGTCTTAACGGCTTGTGATGAATATGAAAAACAGATGTTCCATAACTAAAATATTGTGCTTTGGGCTGAGTGTGCTGGCTTGTACTGCAGCAATCGCTCAGGTCGATGTTGCTAGTTCAGAGCAGAACTACTTTCTCGATCGGCCTGAGTCGACTAAGTATGCGGTAATTTTAGCTGGTCCGACTGTGGGTGAAGAGAATAAATCACAGTTTCGACGCTGGGCATTCTCATTACACGACATCTTAGGCAGAGACTACGGCTATAACTCCGACACGATCTCACTGCTGTTTGATCGCGGCACTGCCGACGGTGCAGGGGCCGAAAGAATAGATGCAGCCTGCGACCTGGAGGGTATTCAGCAGGAATTTGCGCGCCTGCAATCCGTCGTCAAGACGGGGGATCAGATTACGATTTATCTGATCGGTCACGGCAGCGGATCGGAAGAGGAGTCGAAATTTAATATCGCCGGGCCGGACATTACCGGCGGGCAGTTTGCCCAGATGTTAGATGTGTTCGATCAGCAGGACCTGGTTATAGTGAATACAACGTCCGCGAGCTATGGATTCTCCGCTTCCTTATCCAGTGAGGGGCGCGTCGTCATTTCCTCTACACGCTCTTCCTCGGAGAAGTATGACCCAATTTTCTCGAACTACTTTATTGAGGCATTAGATAACCGCAACGGTGACCGAGACAAGAACAATCGAGTCTCCATGCTTGAGGCTTTCAACTATGCCAAGAGCAATGTAGAAGAATTTTATGAAGAGCAGGGTCGATTGGCCTCGGAGCACGCAGGCTTGGATGATAATGGTGATGCTCTGTTTAGCCTAAACCCGACCACGGCCGAGATCGATGGCAGGCTCGCGGAGATAGCCTACATAGATAATCTGGTAGACGACACCGTGGGTTTATCGAATGAGGCGATTCGCTTAAAAAGTCGTATGCAGGATCTGGAGCGCTCAGTATTCATACTTAGAGGGCGCAAGGTCGAATTTTTGGAGGCTGACTACTGGCAACAGATGGAAGTGTTGCTCGTAGAATTGGCGAGAGCTACGGGACAATTCAATGAATACGTTAATTCGGTTGAAACACGTGAGCAATAGACGGGTGGGAAAGAAAGCACAAGCTATAGTCGCCTCGTTGCTGCTTGGCCTGTGCATCGATGGTTTGGCTCAGGACTCACCGCAGACCAATACTGGGGAATCTCCACTATTCCGCGGAGAGCAATTACTGCTGACCGGCTCCTATGCTGCGGCTAGCGATATCTTTCAGATGGCGGACGGCCTGGATCGTAACGAGGGACTCGTCGGCGCTAGCAAGGCCTTCGCCATGATGGGCAACTATCGTGAAGCGATGAGCGTCGTGGCTGATGCGATTGAGGATGAGGAGTACGCTCGTTTTCCACTACTTAGCACGCAACTCGCCGAAGTAATGCGAGGGGTTGGAGAGTCACAGCAGGCGCTGCAGATACTCGAATCGGTGGTCGCGGGTCTGGCAGATCCTCCGGTACGTACGCTCGTTCAATACGGAAGTCTGCTCAAGTTTGTTGGACAGCAGCAAACCGCAATGTCGATTTTGGATCAGGCCGTGCAGCGATACAACAACGGTTTGGTGTTTGCTTCCGAAGACGTCGCCATGGTGGCCTTGGCTAGCTGGTTGATGGGTAATTTCCACGATGCGAATAGCCTATTCAGCGAGGCGACGCGAGCCAACCCAAACAACTTAGAGGCACATGCCCTGTGGGGAGATCTCTTTCTCGAGAAGTACAACGCTTCCGATGCAGAGCGCTCCTATCAGGAAGCGATAGAAATTAACGGCCGATTTGTCCCTGCTCTCGTAGGTATGGCGAATGTAGTCGGTGACGAGCGTGCATTGCAGCGGGCATTGGCGATCAATCCAAATTCGATTTCCGCCATGGAGACTTACGGTCAGCTTTTAATGATCAATGGCAGAGAAGATGAGGCACAGGATTATTTCGATCGTGTGCTGGCGATTAATCCTGAGTCTTTGAAAACCCTGAGCGTGTTGGCGTCGAAGGCCGCTCTGGAAGAGCGCACGGCAGACTATGAGGCCTATCTCGCACAGGTTGAGGCATTCAGCCCAAACAACCCCGTTTTCCTGGGCAATATCGCCGACACATTCGGCAACAACTATTTATTCGATGAGGCCGTAGGTTTTGCCCGTGCTGCTATTGCAGCCGACCCGCAATACTGGCAGGGATATACTCTGCTTGGCAGCAATCTCATTCGCCTCGGAGAGGAAGAGGAGGGTAAGGCTAATCTGGAAATTGGCTACGAGAACGACCCGTTCAATGTGATGACCTCCAATATGTTGAAGGTCTTCGATACCTTGGAAACTTATCGCACGCTAGAGAGTGAGCACTTCAAGGTTCACATGAGCGATAACGACGCGGATATTCTCTGGCCTTATCTAGAGCCATTGCTTGAAGAAAGTTGGGACACATTAACTGCGAAGTATAATTTCGAACCGGAAGGGCCGATCCTGATCGAAGTGTTTGAGAAATCCGAAGACTTCGCCGTGCGCTCTGTCGGCTTGCCTGACATCGGACCGCTGGTCGGTATCTGTTTTGGCAAAGTCATTACCCTAATCTCGCCAGATACCTTGTCGGCGAACTGGCAGGAGATCGTCTGGCATGAGTTTATGCACATCATCACCTTGCAGATGACAGGCAATCGCATGCCCCGCTGGCTTTCAGAGGGGATATCGGTATGGGAAGAACGTGAGGGCAGGCCCTACTGGGGGCGCAGCCAGGGTCTGGACCTGGTGCGTGCAGCTGAACAGGACAAGTTACTCAATGTTGCCGACCTAAATTCCGGATTCTCAGGCGCAAAAAATAACGCCGATCTGGGTTTTGCCTATTTTCAGTCATATCTGGTGGTAGATTTTATTACCGAAGAGTATGGCTTCGAGAAGCTGGTTGAGCTTGTGCATCAATATGCTCTAATTAAGGAAGACGATGCGCGCTTCGATGAAGTGTTCGACATAAGCCTCGCCCAGTTTGATGCAGGATTTAGCAGTTGGATCGATCGCCGTGTTGCGGATATTAATGTCTACGTACATTCCGAGGACGTGGCTGACGAGGGCGAAGGGCACGGTCATGGCGTACGTGAGAATTCCAGCGCGATACTCGCCGAGTTGTATAACAATGCCTCCCTCAAACAGCACATGCGTGCCCGTATAGAGGAGAACGATAGAGACTTTCAGGCCTACCTGCAGCTGGGCATCGTTCTTTTTAAGGAAGAGAGTTTTTTTGAGGCGAAGCAGTATCTAAATCAGGCTTATGAACTACTCCCAGGCTATACCGGCTATCCCAGCCCGCCGTTGGTTCTCTCGCAGATATATGAGCAGGAAGGCGACCGTGAGGCGCAGCTGCAGCAGTTGGAATTGCTCCTGGATAATCTACAGCACGATTACGGCTCGGCAATTCTATTGGCTGAGGCGGCACTCGAAGCGGGTAACTACGAGCGTGCCGACTACTATATAGATCGAGCGATACAGGTCGATCCCTATCGGGCCGATGTGCATCAGCTGAAAGCCAACTACGCTGATGTCATTGGCGATAGCGCGCTCGCAGTCACCGAGTATGAGGTGCTTCTCAAGCTTGAGATCAACGATCCGGCAGAGGCGCAGACCAATCTTGCAGAAGCGTATCTGAAGAACGGTCAGTCGCTGCAGGCCAAGGAAAATATCTTGCGTGCATTAGAGACAGCACCAAGCTATCGACGCGCGCAGGAAATATTGCTGCAATCCATTGATGGAGACTCGGACTAAATTGACTACCCTCAAGCGACTCTTCCTGTTTGTTTCTGCGAGCCTGCTGCTATCCAGCTCGGTCGCGGTCGCGCAGGTATTGGACTTGGGGAATAATGAAGATCTGTCCATCTACGGGAACGAGATCACTGATTTCCAGTGGATAAGAGGGCAGTACACGAACCATGCCGGAGGCGCCAGGGGTGGCTACGGCATGCGCAGGCGAGGCGGTTGGTGGGATACGGATTATCCAGATTCCGATGAAAATTTCCTGCGTGGCGTGCAGCGCTATACCAATATCGATACGAATCCGCGTAACCATGAATATATCGAACTAACCGACCCCCGCCTTTTTGAGAACATCTTTCTCTACATGAACTGGAAGCGGGTTCCTATCGGCTCATCATTTAGTGGCCCAAATTTTTCACCGGAAGAGATTGAGGCGCTGCGGGAATTCATGTTTCGCGGTGGCTTCGTCATGGTGGATGATTTCTGGGGCCAACCCCATCTGGATGACATGTTTATGGAGATGGGAAAAATATTTCCCGAGCGCGAAATCATTAAATTGAATAATAGCCATGAAATCTTTCATGTGTTTTTTGACATAGATGAAGTCGCACAGGTGCCGGGTCGCATGGTGACCTGGGATTTCGGCGGCTTCATGAATCTCGATGACCCCAGTTATCCGCCGGAAGTGTATGCCGTGCTCGACGACGATGGGCGGGTCATGATGGTTGCGAATTACAATACCGATTTAGGCGATGGATGGGAACACACTTTCTACAAAGGCTATCCAACAAAGTCGACGAATGATGCTTATAAGATTGGCATTAACTTTCTGATGTATGCCTTCAGTCACTAATGAGGGATGCTTGGATAGTGCGAGAAAATTAGAATAATTGAACAAACCGGATGACAGGAACTAGACATGACAGACATTGATGAAGCAGCAACAGACACGGAACAAGTCGTGGCGATCGATAGCCCGGATGATCTATCGTTGGTCAAGAAAATGCAGGACGGACGTGCTCAGATCGTCGCCGAGATCCAGAAAGTTATTATCGGACAGGTAGATATTATCGATGAATTACTTATCGCGCTGTTCGCCGGCGGTCACTGCCTCGTTACCGGTGTGCCGGGCCTGGCAAAGACGCTTTTGATTAAGACCGTCGCCGATATTCTTCAGGTCGATTTTAGTCGAATTCAGTTTACTCCTGACTTGATGCCAGCGGACGTGGTCGGTGCCGAGATCGTCGAGGAGAAGGATGGCAACCGTTCGCTCAAGTTCGTAAAGGGTCCGATCTTTACGAATATCCTCCTGGCCGATGAGATCAATAGAACACCGCCGAAGACGCAATCTTCATTATTGGAAGCGATGGAAGAGAGACAGGTGACTGCAGCCGGCACCACTTACCCCATGACAGCGCCGTTCTTCGTGCTCGCCACGCAGAACCCAATCGAGTTAGAGGGCACCTATCCACTGCCGGAGGCGCAGCTCGATCGATTCATGTTCAAGATCGAACTTGGTTATCTCTCCGAAGAGGACGAGGTGAAGGTTGTTAGCAGCACCACTCAGACCAACGATACTGTCCTGTCTCATCCATTGACCGGAGAAGATATTCTTGAATTCCAGCGTATCGCGAGACAGGTACCAGCGGCCGAAGCTGTTATTCAATACGCGGTGCGACTCGTGCATGCGTCCCGCCCACAGAGCGAGAACGCACCGCAGTTTGTTAAGGATTGGGTCAGTTGGGGAGCGGGAATTCGAGCCTCGCAAAACCTCATTCTGGCCGGGAAGGTAAGAGCCCTATTGCTCGGTCGCTACAACGTGTCCTACGGTGATGTGCGTGCGCTCGCTCCTTCCGTGCTTCGTCACAGAGTCTTGTTAAACTTTCATGCCGAAGCTGAGCGCATTACAACTGACGATGTTATCAAGCGTCTGCTCGATGAGGTGCCGGAGCCGGCCTCGAATCTTTAGATTCGCTCTTTAACTTACGCAGAACAATTTAAAAGGTTGTAATGGCTGAGTCACTCAATTTTCTTGATCCGACCGTCCTCGCTGGACTGGATAATCTCGAGCTCCGAGCAAGGGTAGTCGTAGAGGGCTTCCTCTCAGGCTTGCACAGAAGTCCTCATCGAGGATTCAGCGTCGAGTTCAACGACTATCGTCACTACCAGCGCGGTGACGATATGCGGCACATAGATTGGAAGTTATATGCGCGCAGCGAGAAGTTTTATATCAAGCAGTATGAGGACGAGACCAATGTCCGTTGTATGGTTGTGTTAGATACTAGCGCCTCTATGTCTTACTCCTCGGGCGGAGTTAGTAAGTTAGACTACGGTATTACGCTAGCCTCTGCGTTAGCGTACTTTATCAATCGGCAGCGGGATGCTGTTGGGCTAATCACTTACGACGAGACGGTCAGTGAGTATATTCCAGCGAAATGTCGACAGCCCCATCTGATGCATATATTGAGAACTCTAGCCCATGTGCAAGTAGGCAAGAAGACCGATGGAGTTAAACCCCTGACAGATCTCGCTGCCTCCTTGACCAAGAAGAGTATGGTAGTGCTGATTACCGACATGCTCGACGACGAGGAGCGCCTAATCAAGACTCTGCAGAACCTGCGCGGAATGGGAAACGACGTTCTGGTCTTTCACGTCATGGACGATGCAGAATTGAATTTCAACTTCAGCGAGGCCTCCGAGTTTGTCGATATGGAGAGCGACGAGACCTTTATCACCACGCCGCAGGCGATTCGCAAGGCATATCTCGAGAACCTGAACGAGTTTCTAAGCTATTGTAAGAAGCAGTGTCAGCGCAGCGGCGTCGACTATTGTTTGATGAACACATCGCAGCCGCTGGACGAGGCTCTGTCAGCGTATATGAGCAAGAGGGCAAAGAGCTTCTAATGGTATTCCTAACCCCCTTATTCCTGCTTGGCCTTTTCGCGGCGCTAATACCGATTGCGATACATCTTATCCGCAAGGAGAAGCCGCCCAAGGTAATGTTTAGCACGATTCGATTTCTAAAGAAGACTTCGAAGAAGCTTATTCTGTTTCAACACATTCAACAGTGGCTGTTGCTGCTTTTGAGATCGGCTGTGATTGCCTTGCTGGTTTTTGCGTTCGCCAGGCCGCTATTCGATCAGACCGTGGCGAGACTGTTAGATGCAGACCCGATGTCGGCTGTGATTCTGCTCGATCTCTCTATGAGCATGCGCTACGAAGATAACTTTGAGCGGGCGAAAGAAGCGGCGAGCGATATTTTAAATGATTTGACCTCGGGCGACGAGGTCGCTTTTGTAGGCTTCACTAATTCAGCCGACGTCGTGCGCGAACTGAGCACTGACATCGACAGCATCAGGTCGTTGATAAATGGCATCGATGAACCTAGCTATGGGACGACGCGCTACATGCCCAATCTGCGACTCGCCGATCAACTCCTCGAAACATCTCGGTATGAGAATCGAAGGATTTATCTGATCAGCGACTTTCAGGATGTTGGTATGAACGCTGCCGAGGAGGGCTGGAAGCTAGCCCCCGGCACTGCCTTCACAGGCATAGATGTAGCCGCGGATGAGAGTAGCAATCTTGTGCTAACCGATGTGAGGTCTCCAGAACAACTTTTGGAAGACGCGGCGGAGCAGCAGATCTTAGCCAGGGTACGCTCTACTGGCACGCTCTATCTGGAGCGGGGAGATGTGAGCCTGTATGTTGACGGCGAGATGATTGAGCGGGTTCCCGTGGACCTCGCCGATCGCTCCGAGCAGGTTGTGACCTTTACTGCGGCATTCGACGCGCAGGGCACTCACAGCGGCGAGGTTCGCGTGACCGGCGACAATTTCATAGTCGATAACTCTTATTACTTTACCGTCGACGTTCTGCCCAAGATACGCGTCTTGCTAGTCAATGGCGAGGCATCGGACGACTGGTTCGACGACGAGGGCCATTGGTTTGGTCTCGCGGTCAGCAGCGCGGCGCAGTCTCCGTTTGTGTTGCAGACTATCGAGCCCGCAGAGCTCAGTGCCGCCTCGCTGCGACAGAACGACGTGGCCGTGCTACTGAATGTAGGAGACTTAAGCACAGGGCAGGCAGCGGCAGTAGCTAATTATGTGCGAGAGGGCGGTAGCCTGCTCTTAGCTCCGGCGGACAGAGTGACGCCGGAAGTTTTCAATCGACAGTTCGAAGACGTGAGCCCAGCAGCGATTCGCAGTAGAGGCCAATCAGGATTGGATGACTATCTGGTTATCGCAGACTTCGATCGGCGCCATCCGATTCTTAGTCCGCTTAGCAGCGATTGGTCGGCTCGGTTTCAGGATCATTGGTCTCTGATAGCCCATGAGGATGCAAAAGTGTTAATGCAATTCGATAACACGGAGCCAGCACTCCTGGAGCGCAATGTAGGGGAGGGACATGTCATCTTGTTTGCCTCCTCGCTCGACCTCGAGTGGAATAATCTCGCTCTGCAAGGTCTATTTCTGCCATTCGTTCATGAAACATTGCGCCATCTGGTTCAGCAGAGCCCGAAGCAGCGTGCCTATCAGATAGGAGATGTTATCGACTTTGACCCCATGGGTGTCGCGCAGTCTATCGAGGCCGCAGATGCGGCTGGCAACACGCTTCAGTTCGCGGATGGCAGCTTCGTCGCTAGCGCCACGACCCCCGGCATGATTCGTGCGAATATCGATGGGAATCCCGTTAATTTTGCAGTAAACAGTATTCCCGAAGAATCGAACTTTAGTCGGACTCCGGTTGCCAACTTGTATGACGGGATCATTAATCCCGATACGGAACCCAATCAATCACGGGAAGTGAGGACGGCTCAGCTCATAGAAGAGTTAGAGCGGCCGCAGAGAGTCTGGTGGTGGGTTCTCTGCCTTGTAATGCTATTGATCCTCGCCGAGGCGCTGATAGCCAACCGAACCTACCGCTAGGTGGTTTGCTCTCAGATTGTCACTAGCAACTTTTAAGCCATTGATGTTGCAGAAGTTACTTCAACC